>NZ_NYVD01000050.1 GCF_002684405.1 Parvibaculum sp.
AAGCCGTTGAAACTGTTCGGTATAATCGTCCGGCCCTTCGGTCTCGTCGTCGAAGGGGCCGGTGACCAGAATGAACTCGCCCTCCGCCTCGCCGACGCGGGAAACGCCCGTGTCCTCGAAAAGCGGCAGGTCGCGCTCCGGGCCGATGTGATAGCAGGCCGTGCCGAACTGGCGCGAGGCGAGGCATTCCCGGGTCGCATCGCCGGAGGTCAGAATGCCGTCATAGCCGTCCTGCGGAATGCCGAGCTGCTCGAACATGGCCGGCAGCGTGGCCGACGGGCGCGGCGCGTTGGACAGGAGCAGCACCGTGCCGCCTTTGGCGCGGAAGCGGGAAAGCGCCTCCGGCACGCCCGGATAGGCCCGCTTGCCATTGTGCAGGACGCCCCAGACATCGCAGAGAAGGGCGTCGTAATTGTCGGCAATGGCGGAGAGGCCGGAGATCAGGGGCACGGGCTCGGTCCTTCTTTCTGTCGAGGTTGAAGCCAGGTTTCGTCGAGGATGGAGAGCTTCGGGCAAGGTTGAACGATGGTTCGGGCGAGATAGAGCATGAGCGGGGCAAGATTGACCCCATGCCCTCATTCACGGTCAAGCGGCGGGGGTCAGAAACACGATCTCCGTGTCGCGATAGCGGCGGCGGTCGAGCTCGACGAACCCCTCCGGCGCCTCGAAATCGGATTTGGCGTTTTCCTCCACGACGCAGAGCGCGCCGGGGCCGATCCAGCCGCCGGCAAGTGCGGTCGTCAGCGCCGGGCCGGCCAGGCCCTTGCCATAGGGCGGGTCGGCAAACAATAAAGTGAATTCAGGTCCAGCACTTCCCTCGCGCGGGCCGAGGCGGGCGGCGTCGCGGCGATAGATCTTGGCGCGGCCCATGATTCCGAGTGAATCCAGATTCTCACGTATGACGCCACGGCTCTCCGCGCTGTCGTCCACAAAGAGCGCGAAGCCCGCGCCGCGCGACAAGGCCTCGATGCCGAGCGCGCCCGTCCCGGCGAACAGGTCGAGCACGCGGGCGCCCTGAAGCGAGAAATCCGGCAGATTCTCGCCGAATTTCCCATGTTCCAAAATATTGAACAGGGATTCACGCGTTCGGTCGCTGGTCGGGCGCAGACGCTGCCCCTCCGGCGCATGAAGCACGCGGCCCCTAAACGCGCCGCCGACGATGCGCATGGGCGCCACCTTTTGTCTTGCGAGCCCCGCCGGTCTTGGTTCCGGATTTCGCAGCAGGTTTGCCGCCGCCTTTTTGCGACGGTTTCCGGCCGGTTCCTGCGGGTTTTCGTTGTTGTGAATTGTTATTCTTTTCTTGCGTCGGATGGTCGGCAGGGCGCTTGCCGCCGAATTTCTCGGCATTGTTGCCGAGCTGGTCCATCAGCACGCGATTGGGCACCACGCGCACCTCGCCGGGCTGCAGGTCGCCGCACTGGAAGGGGCCATAGGAAAGCCGGATGAGGCGGTTCACCGCCAGGCCGATCGAGCCCAGCACCTTTTTCACCTCGCGGTTTTTCCCCTCCTTGAGCGACAGCGTGATCCAGACATTGGCCCCTTGCGCCTTGTCGAGCGTGGCCTCGATGGCGCCGTAGCGGACGCCCTCGACCGTGACGCCGTTTTTCAGCTTGTCGAGATCGGCCTGGGTGACGCGGCCATGCGCGCGGGCGCGATAGCGCCGCGTCCAGCCGGTGGAGGGCAGTTCCAGCAGGCGGGCCAGCTCGCCGTCATTGGTGAGGAGCAGCAGGCCTTCCGTGTTCACGTCGAGCCGCCCGACCGAGACCACGCGGGGCATGTCCTTGGGCAGGCGGGAAAAGACGGTGGGCCGCCCCTCCGGATCGCGCGCCGTGGTGACGAGGCCCGCCTCCTTGTAATAGCGCCAGAGCCGGGTCGGCTCCTGCTGGGGCAGCGGATTGCCGTCCACCACGATCTTTTCGGCGCCCGTGACATTGAGGGCGGGGCTCGAAAGCACCTGGCCGTCCACGCTGACGCGGCCCTCGGCGATCAGCTTCTCCGCCTCGCGGCGCGAGCAGACGCCCGCGCGCGCAATCACCTTCGCAATGCGTTCGCCCTCCGGCGTCGCTTGCGCGTCGTCGGTCGGCTGGTCGTTGGCTTTCGGGGGCGTGTCCGCCGAGGGTGTCGTCATGCGCTCTCTTTATCAGGGCGCGGGGAAAGCGGGAAGTGGGCGAAAGGTTGGTCAATCATCGTGTGGGTTTACCCCACAGCATAGTGAGAAACGACCTCCCCCCGGCGGTGGGGGAGGTCGGTGTTTGGGATGCTCAGATAGTGATATTGCCGAAGTCGACAAGAAGTACGGAGCGCCATGCTGGCTGACCGTCGCTTGAGTAGACAGGAGAAACATCATGTGAAACGCGAGCATCCCAGAAACCCAGACCAGAAAATTTTCCGGTCAAAGTACGTTTTGCGATGATATCACCGTCTTTCACATCCTGAGCATTCTTAGCGGCATGTGCTGCGGCAGCCTTACCTATATGAGAAACACCGCCGGCCGCATTTTTCGAGCGATCGAGCAAGATGACGTAGGTAATTGGCTCCAGATCTTGGTGCATATGGTCGGGAACCGAGACCGCCGCACGAACTCCGTCACTTCTCAGGTGGATGATATGTAAATTGAACACTACAGGCTTTTGCCTTGAGACGAGAGCATGCGGCGTCGATACGAATAAGATGTCGACCAGACGACGGAGTGCTGGGAGCTGCCAAATCTCATGCGGAATAGGATGAAAACGACGGACAATACCTCCTGCATCCACATTAATCTCCGCAGGCTGAAAATAGCTGGTAAATGCCCAGCCGCTATGTGGGTCTACACGCGGAGGAATGACACTCCACGGCATCCCTTCCTGCCAGGGAAAGAAAAAGCCGCTCCCAAAGTATCGATGTCTATTCCCTCGCGGATCTTGAGGGTCGAGAGGAGCATGGCGCGCGGCCTTAATGAGAATGTCTGCATTGGCATCGCCAACGGCTTTGGACATTTCTGAGGAATCCCAGAACACAAAGGCGTCGTATTCCAGAGCTTGACGAAGTTGCAGTGTTAGTGGTTGTGCCGCAAGAAGTGCCGAGCTATCGACCGAGGGGATTTCCTGCAGATGATTGTCGATTTCCGATGAGTAAAAGCTGTCCAGAGAAAACTTGGTTGTGCGCTCCATTTCAACCTCCTCCGAGGGGATTGGAAATTTTGCCTATGAGAGGCCGTCCCAAAACAATTCCCACGGATAGATAGGCGCGCAAATCGACAAGGTTCTGGAACTTAATCCTTTATTGCGACATCTGGGAACCAGAGTGAGGTGGGTAGGGACAGAAATAAGGAATTGTCTACAGGGTGTCCGAAAATTCCCAAACGTGTCCGAGCGTTTTCAATTTAAGGCCTACCACCCTTAGTGCTCCGCCGCGTGTTCTGGCAGGTGACATTGAAAACTATGAAGTAAATGGGGGGACGTGCATCCATCCAGTGTTTACAACAATCACTTTGTCCTTCAAAGGTATGTCGTTTTGAATTTTTATAAAAAGAGCAAGACCTGCAAGACTAGATAATTCATGTCGTATATTGTTATGTTGAGCGTACTGCCTAGCATTCTTCGCATGTTCGTCTGTTATGTAAAAAATTCCTGATTTGTCACCAATGATTTTGTCGTATTTAAATGAAACTAATTCGTCTTTTATCCTTTCTAGGGAGGGTCTGTATTTTGCATAGAGTTTAACCATGTTTGTTTTTTCCTCTTCTGTAGTTGCCCCATAAACATATATTTTATCTAGATCTTTCATTGATATCTGTAGTCGAGGGTCGTGAACTTCTCCATTTTTTTCTTTCCTCAATATGTATGCTATATTCGAAAACAAGTCTCCGCTTCCCACGGGTAAAAAAATGTGAGTTGGCGTTCCTGGCTCTACTTCATTAAGTATTTCATAAACGAGCCAGTCATAAAAAGTACTTTCATATGGTGCATCTGAACTTCGCGAGGTAATTTCTCTACCTCCGATGTTGTCAGTTATCTCTAGGACATCATCTTTAGTGAGTTCTCGTGCATCTAAATCATGAAGCTTCACCTCAGCTCCCAAGGATTCAAGTAGTTTTACTATAGATTGAGATGTTCTTGTTTGGTCCATTATTACTTTTAGGCTGGGGAGTCCTCTGGCCCGGAAAAGCATCTGAGCGGCTAAAGCCGCACTGCCTGCCGAAATCATGGAAGAGATTTGGACCCCGTAGGGAGGGCCTTTGGCAATAGCTTCTGCAACTATCTGTTTATATTGCAGGAGCATTTCCCAAGCCCAGCGATCTTTATGGCTTCCGGTTGGGTTAAAACTCTCGTCCTTTATGTATATTTTTCGGTCTCCTACGTCGATTGGGTATGTAGGAGTGGCGGGAAATCTAGGAGAATGTGGAGGAAATTCTGGGTAGTCGGGGTCATCGGTTTGAGGTGCAACTATAGCGTTTCGTATTTTCTCGAGTTCCTCTCTTGAGTAAAACTTCTTCCCATTATCTATTTTAGTAATAGAAGTTTTTTTTAATTTAAATGAACTGTATCTTTTAAGCATACCAATAAGATTGAGAATATCTTGGTCGGGTGCGGAGTTTTTTATATCCGTGGAATCTATTATTATTCTGCAAGCCTCTAGGGCCAAAAATAGATGTTCAGGTTTCCTGAAAAGTGTGTTGGGGTGGGATTCTTTATTAAATAAAAATCGTTGAATTGTTTTTTGGTCTGGCAGGTTGGACTTGGTTAGTGTTGGGTTTGTTTGGAGTTGTATTTTTCTCATTTCTTTTAAAAAGGAAGATGTCGTTACGTCAAGCGCTAAGCATACGGCTTGCACTCCGTTCCTGAGGATACGATAGTTCTCATCGCTCCAATGTAATTCTGACGATGACAAGTTTTCAGACGGGCTCGAATTCTCATTGTTCATGAATCATCCCCCTTGAGCGCGCTCGGTCAGTGTAGTTAGCTTACATAAGTATTAATCTGATTAATATGTTCCATATTGTGCTCGAGATTATATCCGGTTCCTCGATTTTGAGGGGCTTTCCCGCATATAAACGACGCAGCCGATACACGGTAGAGTTGCCACTAAACAGGTTTTGCACTTGGGGGTAGTGTGTGGGCACGCGCCCGCCGTATGCGTACTCACCTAGGATATCCTCCGTCCCATGACCTTCCAGCTCCGCGATATCGACCTCACCGCCGACAAACAAGCCGCGCTGTCCTTCATCATGGGCTCGCAGCGCTATGAGCATGAGGTCGAGCCCAATCGGCGGCTCGATCCCGCGGTGGCGGATGAGTATTTCGCCGAGCTGGTGGAGGAGCTGGCGCAGAAGCAGGGCCGGGCCTTCGTCGCGGAAAGGCAAGGCGAGGTTATCGGCTGGGGCGTGCTGGTGGTCGAGGAGGCGCCGCTTTTCGTCACCGAGGAAGAGCGGACTTACGCCTATATCACCGAGCTTTACGTGAACGAGGAGGCGCGGGGGCTCGGCGTCGGGCAGGCGCTGATCGCGGCGTGCGAAGACGAAGCGCGGCGGCGGGGCCTCAGGCAGATCATGATCGGCGCACTGAGCGCCAACAGCCGAACCATGGATATTTACGGTCGCGCGGGCTACCGGCCCTATACGGCGGAGCTGCGGAAATATCTGTGAGCGGGCTCTTTTTCGGGTTTCCCTTCCCGGCGACGGCTCGTCCAAACCGCCCGGACCACCTATGCGTGCCCGCGCCGATACAGGCGGTCTGCAAGTGATCGGGCACCGCCCCGAAGCTCTTATTGCGTAAAGACGTAATAGTAAGAAAAGCTCTCCGCCGGACATTTAACTTTTGCCGGGTTTAATGTTTAAAGTAAGTGGCGGGGTAAGGTGCAATAAGGGAGATCATGCCCGATAGATTTTCTCATCCGGAGACGAAGCAGTTCTTCCAGTACTGGGACAGCCTGCCGAAATCCGGTTTCCTGCCCGACCGTGCCGACTTCAATCCGGCGGCGATCCACAAAATCATGCCGCGCATCCTCCTGGTCGAATATTTCAAAACCGGAGAGGTGGTGTTCCGGATGGTCGGGACCGGCATCACCGAGGACATCGGTTTCGACCCCACGAAGCAGAGCTATCTGGATATGCTGGAAGCCTCCGCCTTCGGTGCATTCCAGAGTGCCAGCGACGCCATCCTTTCCACGCCATGCGGCGGACATTTCGTGGTCACGGCCCAGTCGGCAAAGGGATATCTCGTCGAGTTCGACGTGCTGGACCTGCCCATGACCAATCGCGCGGCCAACTCGAATATCATCGTCGGACTTCTTGCGCAGGGCAATATCGGGCGGATAACGCCGGTCGGGACATTCCTCATCAAGGAAATCCAGTCCGCCGGATGGATCGATATCGGGGCCGGCGTTCCCGCCACGCCTATCGCGGTGCCGACGGGATGACATCCATAGAGGTGTGATAGGTTCCGCGCATGAGCGACGCCGCCGACAGACAGCAAAAAACAACGCCCCCGAAGACGCCCCCGAGGACGCCCATGGACCTCGCGCTCGCCGAAGCGCGGGCCGCCGAAGCGCGCGGCGAGGTGCCGATCGGCGCGGTCGTGATGTCGCCAGCGGGAGAGGCGATTGCGCGCGCGGGCAACCGGACGCTGGAACTTAAAGACCCGACGGCACATGCGGAACTGCTGGCCATTCGCGAGGCCTGCGCGGTGCTGGGGTCGGAGCGGCTGATCGACTGCGATCTCTATGTGACGCTCGAACCCTGTCCTATGTGCGCTGCAGCAATTTCCTTCGCGCGCATTCGCCGCCTCTATTACGGCGCGGCGGACGAGAAGGGCGGCGGCGTCGATCACGGCCCGCGTATCTTTTCCCATCCGACCTGTCATCACCGGCCGGATGTCTATGGCGGGATCGGAGAAAATGACGCGGCCGCCATGTTGCGCGCCTTCTTTGCCGCGCGGCGCGGCTGATGGCGCGGCCCGCTTTCAGGCAGCGGCGGAATACCTCACCCCCGATACGGCTTTATGCGTGATTTACGCCGGGACCTCCGTTAGAGTCCCGCCCATTCGCATTGCAATCGGGGCTCCGCACTCCACGGGGTTCCTCCAACACAAAAGAAAGAAAGGGGAGACGATATGGATTTTGCTTATTCCGACAAAGTGAAAGAGCTTCAGGCCCGCCTGAACAAATTCATGGATGAGTACATCTATCCCAACGAAGACACCTACCAGAAGCAGATGGACGAGTTCCGCGCGCAGGGTAATCCCTGGCAGGTGCCGCAGATCCTCGAAGACCTGAAGCCGAAGGCGCGCGAAGCGGGCCTGTGGAACCTGTTCCTGCCGGAATCCGAACTCGGCGGCGGTCTGACCAATCTCGAATATGCGACGCTCTGCGAGATCATGGGCCGCGTGGGCTGGTCGTCGGAAGTGTTCAACTGCTCCGCGCCGGACACCGGCAACATGGAAGTGCTGGAACGCTACGGCAACGACCGCCAGAAGAAGGAATATCTGGAGCCGCTGCTGAACGGCGAGATGCGCTCCGCCTTCCTGATGACGGAACCGGCTGTCGCCTCTTCCGATGCGACCAACATCGCCACCCGCATCGAGCGCGACGGCGACGAATATGTCATCAACGGCCGCAAGTGGTGGTCGTCGGGGGTGGGCGATCCGCGCTGCAAGATCGCGATCCTGATGGGCAAGACCGATCCGGAAGCCGACACCTATCGTCAGCAGTCGCAGATCCTCGTGCCGCTCGACGCGCCGGGTGTGAAGGTCGTCCGTATGCTGCCGGTTTTCGGCTATGACGACGCGCCGCACGGCCATGCCGAAGTGATCCTCGAAAATGTGCGCGTGCCGGCGGAAAACCTTCTGCTCGGCGAAGGCCGCGGCTTCGAGATCAGCCAGGGACGGCTTGGCCCGGGCCGTATCCATCACTGCATGCGCACCATCGGCGTGGCCGAGCGCGCGCTCGAAAAGATGTGCGAGCGCCTTCTCTCCCGCGAGGCCTTCGGCAAGACGATTGCCGATCACTCCGTGTGGGAGCAGCGCGTGGCCGAAGCCCGCACCAACATCGAAATGGCGCGTCTTCTGACGCTGAAGGCCGCCTATATGATGGACACGGTGGGCAACAAGGTCGCCCGCACCGAGATCGCCATGATCAAGGTCGCGGCGCCGAACATCGCCCTCAAGGTGATCGACGACGCCATCCAGGCCCATGGCGGCGGCGGCGTGACGAGCGATTTCGGTCTCGCCAAGATGTATTCCGGCATTCGCACGCTGCGTCTGGCGGACGGCCCGGACGAGGTGCATAACCGCACCATCGCGCGGCTTGAATTCAAGAAGTACAAGGACAAGGTCCGCGCAGCCGCCGAATGATCCGCCTGCGGCGTGGAACAGACGGTATGAGCGGGAACCGCTGATACGAAGGGATGGCCGGTGCCGGGGAACCGGGCCGGCCATCTGCTTGTCCGGATGGAGAAACTGAAAAAGGCTCCTTCACATGCAGATGTACAACGCACAATTGTCGCCCTATTCGGGGCGCTGCCGGATCGCCATCTATGCAAAGGGCCTCGATGTCGAGCTGCTGCCGATATCGGACGACGCGGTGAAGGCCGAGCTTGCCGCGCTGACGCCGATGCACAAGGTGCCGACGCTGATCGACGGCGATCACGTGATCCCCGAATCCGATGTGATCTGCGAATATTTCGAGGAGAAGGGTGAGGGCGCGCCGCTTCTGCCCGCCGACCCGGTGGCGCGGGCGCAAATACGCCTGCTGGCGCGCATCGGCGAAATCTATGTGATGGAGCCGATGGGCGATCTCTTCGACCAGATCGATCCGCGCACGCGCGACAAGAACCTCGTGGCGCGCGCCATGGGCGAAGTGGTCGAAGGCATGGGCTGGCTCGACACTTATCTGGACGGCTCGGCCTATGCGCTCGGCGATACGCTGAGCTTCGCCGACTGCGCGCTGGTGCCGATCCTCTTCTTCTTCGAACGTCTGGGGCCGATGTTCGGCGAGGAAAAACCGCTGAAGCCTTTCGTCAATGTCGAGAGCTATTACCGGGCAATGTATGACGATACGCATTGCGCCCGCGCGCTCGCCGAAATGGACGTGGCGCTGAAACAGTTCATGGGAATTTGAGGCGGGGCCTCAGGCCGTGCGCAGCCGGGCCTGCGTATCCTCGTCCGCATGGGTTTCCAGCGGGCAGAAAGGAATGACGGGCAGCCGCACCGTGACGCTCGTGCCGCGGCCGATTTCGCTTTCGATGCGGAAATCGCCGCCATGCATTTCCGCCAGCGAGCGCACCATCGCAAGGCCGAGGCCCGTGCCCTGCTGGGCGACGGCGGCATTGCCGGAAATCTGCTCGAAGGCCCGGCCGAGGCGCGGGAGCTGGCTTTCGGGAATGCCGCAGCCATTGTCGGTGATGCGCAGCATATAGCTGTCGTCGAGGTGCTGGATCTCGATGGAAATCCGGCCGCCCGCCGGCGTGAACTTGATCGCATTGGACAGAAGGTTCAGCAGGATCTGCTTCACCGCGCGGATATCCGCGACGATGGGCAGAGGTGCCGGTCCCGGGACGATGAGGTCCAGCTTCTGACGGTTTTCGTCAGCCCTGGCGCGCACGAGGCGAAGCGTCGCCTCGGCGATCTGATGCATGTCGCCTTCTTCGGGATGCAGCTCGTATTTGCCAGCCTCGATTTTCGACATGTCGAGAATGTCGCTGATGAGGTCGAGCAGGAGCTGGCCGCTTTCATTGATGAGCTGGGCGTATTCCTTGTAGCGCTCATGCCCGAGCTCGCCGAACATCTGGAGGTTGAGGATTTCGGAAAAGCCGATAATGGCGTTGAGCGGCGTGCGCAGCTCATGGCTCATATTGGCGAGGAAACGCGATTTGGTGCGGCTGGCGGCTTCCGCCCGCTCGCGCGCGTCCTTGAGCTCCGCCTCATAGGCCTTGCGCGCATTGATGTCGCGCGTGACGCCGATGATCTCCACCCGCTCGCCGAGATTGCGCGTGGCGCGCATGGTGGTCTCGACCCAGATATAGTCGCCGTTCGCATGCCTGGCGCGATATTCGAAACGAACCATGTCGCGGTTGTGTTCGAGCTCCAGAAAGGCGGGCGACATCCATGCCATGTCGTCGGGATGGACCTGCTGCATGGCGAAGGAGGTGCCGATATAGTTTTCCGGCGGATAGCCGAAAAGCGACTGCACGGAAGGCGAGATGTAGAGAACCGTGCCGTCCAGCGCATATTGCGCCACCACGTCGGAGGCTTCTTCCGTCAACAGACGATAGCGGGCTTCGGAGGTGCGCAGCGCCTGATCGGCTTGAACCTCTTCCGTCACATCCTCCGCAAGCCCGACAAGGGCGCCGATTTCATCATGCGCATCCACTTCGGAATAGGCGTGGATCTTGATGTGGCGCCATGTGCCGTCGGAGGCGCGGAAGCGGGTGACGCAATGGATCGGCGTATGGGTCTCGAAGGCCTCGATGAATTTCGACAGCAATTCGTCGCGGTCATTGGGATGGACGAGCTGTTCGTACCAGTTGCCGCTTCTCGGCATGCCGGAAACGGAACGCCCCAGAATTCGCGCCACGCCGGGCGACCAGTTCGGCGAGGGATCGCCCTTCACCCAGCGCCAGTGACCGAAGCGCGCGAGCTCCTCGGCTTCGCGCAGCAGCGAGGCCATTTCCTCCGACTGCGTGACGTCGCGCGTGATGCAGAGAATGCCGCCGATCTCGGGATCGTCGACATGGTTCTGCGCCCGCGTTTCCATGACCCGCCACGACCCGTCGGGAGAGCGCATGCGCGTGCGTATGCGGAAGGATTCCACCGCATGGCTGAGGCAGCTTTCGAGGTCGTCCCTCAACTGGGCGCGATCTTCGCGATGGACCATATCGAGAATGCTCCGCCCGATGGTCTTCTCCGCGGGGAAGCCGAGCACATCGGATGCGGCCGGGCTGAGATAGCCGATCGTCCAGTCGGGCAGAATGATGGAGAAGATGTCGGAGGCGTTTTCGATCAGCGAACGGAAAAGCTGGGCGGAGGGCTGCACATACGGCTTCACAGGCGCAAGCACGGCATCCGCCGCCGCTTCCGCCGGGCATTTCGTTTCCTCGTTCAGGGCGCTCGACTGCTGCGCCTTCGAGGGGTGCATATGCGACCTCCGGATGGACTGCCCCATACCGCCTCAATGGACGGTGTTTCCTTCATTCCGGAGAGGTTAGGCGCGATTCTTTAAGAACATCTTGTTGGCCGGGCAAAAAACCGCGCCGTTAAGGCCGCCTTAAGCATGATTTGGACGCGACCGCGCCGGTCAACTCGACTGCGCGATTTCCCATGCCTTGTCCGCCAGGTGACGGCAGGCATCGCCCATGGTTTTGGCCCGTTCCGAACTCGCATTGCCGTCCAGCCCGCGCTTGTAGACGCCCTGGCTGATGGAGGCGAGGCGGAACATGGAAAAGGCGAGGTAGAAATTCAGATCCTCGATCCCGTCGCGGCCCGCCTGCCGGCAATAATCCGCGACATATTCCTCCACCGTCGGGATGCCCGGCGTGGCGGAGCGATCGATGGGCGCGGCGGTGGCGGACACGGCCATCAGGTCGAACATGCAGGTATAGGCCACATCTGCGAGCGGATGCCCGATGGTGCACAGCTCCCAGTCCAGAACGGCGATCATGCGCGGCTCGGTCGGGTGAAACATCACATTGCCGAGACGGTAATCGCCATGCGCGATGGTGACGGAGGGCTCGTCGGGAATGTTCTGCGGCAACCAGTCGATGAGCTGTTCCATGGAGGGAATGTCGTCGGTCTGCGCGCCGCGATACTGCTTGATCCAGCGCCCGATCTGCCGCTCGAAATAATTGCCGGGGCGGCCGAAATCGGAAAGGCCCACCGCCTCGTAATCGACGGCGTGAAGCTTTGCCAAATTCTCGGCGAGATTGGCATAGACGGCGCGGCGCTCTTCTTCGCTGGAGCCGGGCATGGTCTGGTCGGCAAAGACGCGGCCTTCGAGATATTCCATGACATAGAAGGCGGTGCCGATGACATCGTCGTCCTCGCACAGCGCATACATATGCGGGACCGGCACATCCGTCGGCCCGAGCGCCTTCATGACGCGGTATTCGCGATCCACCTGATGGGCGGAGGCGAGCAGCTTTCCGGGCGGCTTCTTGCGCATCACATAACGCTTGCCGCCACTCGTCAGCAGGAAGGTGGGGTTGGACTGGCCGCCCTCGAACTGGCGGACCTCCAGATCGCCGGAAAAGCCCTCGACATGCTCGCGGCACCAGTCTTCGAGGCGCTTCACGTCGAAACGGTGCGCCTCGCGCACCTCGGTGATTTCAGGCTGGTTCTGTTCTGCGGCGCTCATGGACGCTTTCTCCCTCAAATGTCTTGTTGGGGAGAGGTTTAACATGGAAAGGCCCGCCTCCGGAAAGGCGGGCCTTTTGTCGCAAATTCGGCAGGGCAGCTTACGCAGCGTCCTGGCTGGGCTCGAAGCCCTCGCCCATGGAGCCTTCCACCCGGCGGCGGCGCGCATTGTGCTTCAGCTCGCCCGGCCTGTCGTCGCTGTCGGGCCGCGAGGTCGCCATGCGGATCACGTCGAAATAGCTGTCCTTGATCTCCATCCGCTCGCCGAACCCGTTGGCGAAGAGATAGGCCTGCGCCCTGGGCAGGTTGTAGCAGGGCACCCACATCATCAGGTGATGCTCGACATGGTAGTTCACCCAATAGGGGGCGAGAACGGCCCGCATGAAAAGCCCGGCGCGGGTGGTGCGGGCGTAGCGGAACGGATCGTCGTCATCCACCATGGCGTGCTCGGCGATATTGCGCACGCGGGTAATGAACTGGTGCCAGGTGAGCAGCGGCAGAACCCAGAGCGTGACGAAATACCAGGGATGCCCGGCCGCCCAGAGAATGGCGAAAAGCGCCGCATTGGTGAGCGCGGACTTGCCCAGCTTCTTGTTGAAATTGGCGAGGCGCTGCGACAGCGGCCAGTCCGACGGGCCGATGGCGTTCAGGAACTGCGCCTTGCGTTGCTGATAGCCGGTCTGGCCGGTGAGATCGCGGACCACCTTGCGGCGGAAGCTCTTCTTCGTGATGGGGAAGGGCGCCGACAGAATGAGGTCGGGGTCTTCCTGCTGCTGCGTATTGGCGTGATGCTTCAGGTGATAGCGGCGATAGGCGCCCGTTTCGGCCAGCATCGGATAGGCGCAGAACCACTGGCTCAGAAACATGTTGAGCTTCTGGTTCTTCGTGAGGATGCCATGCGCGCCGTCATGCATCAGGATCGCAAGACCGAGCTGGCGCCCGCCGATCAGCACCACCGCGGCGATGAAGGTGAGCGGGTTCGGGAACCAGGCGAACATCGCCATGGAAAGAAAGATGACGCCCCAGGCATGGACGACGAGCCATGTGCCGCGCAGATCGGAGCGCTCGCGCACCACGGCCAGTTGCTGGGGGGATAAAAGTTCGCCGGCGCCAACGGTTTTGGCGGTCATGATGCGATCCTCCGCTCTTCGGTTTTCTCGTTCTTCTTGGTTGCCACGGGACCTGCGTGAACCGCGGCCAGGCAAAAGGCGACGATGTCGTCCAGCACGCGCTCGCCGGCCTGGGCTTCAATGTCATGCGACTCCGGCGCAAGCGGCCCGATCAGCGCTGTCGGAATGGCGCCCGCGATGCAGGCCGCCGCGATCTGCGTGTTGATCCGCGGAATATCGCCCGCCTCGATGGCATCTCCGAGAATGCCCGCGAAAACCTGTGCATGCGTGCGGCGGAACCTTGTGCGGTCTTCCGAGAGGCCCACATCGACGGGCTCGGCCAGCAGCGCATAGGCGAGGCGGCGGCCCTGAATGGCGCGGCCCGCGAAGGTCCGCAGCACGGATTCGAGCCGCTCCATGGCGGGCGCATCTTCTGAAGCGATATTCGCAAGAATGTTCATCTCGCGGGTCGACACCTCGCGAAACACCTGCCGGCAGAGATCCTCCTTGGAGGGGAAATAACGGTAGAGCGTGCCCGTGGCGACACCGGCCCGGCGCGCCACCTCGCTCATCTGCGCGGAACTGAATCCGCCTTCAGCCACGATTTCGCGGGCGGAATTCAGAATGCGCCGCCGATTGTCGGCGAGGCGGGCGGAGACTTTCCCTGTCCGGCGATAGGCCAATGCGAACCTCTCGAATCCCTTGGAGTGAATATCAATTCAGGAGGGAATGAACCATGGTTCAGCTTCGGGGTCAATCGGGACAATTTTTAGGTTGCACACCCTTCTTGTCATGGCCCGGCTTGTCCGGGCCATCCACGTCTTCCTTCCATTGCGGCAAAGACGTGGATGCCCCGCATGAAGCGGGGCATGACGGGAAAAGGAAAGCGGCCGGACAACAAAAACCCCGGTCCTCGCTTCGCATCTGCGAAGAAAGGAACCGGGGTTCATGAATACTGCTTCGGCAGCGCCGATCCGCTTCTATAAAGCGGGTTTAGTCGGCGGCGTGCTTGAAGAGGGCGAAGGTTCCGTTGTCGAACTCCTCGCGCGCTGCTTCTTCCCGGGCGGCCATTTCGGCGGCGACGGGACCGGATACACCCTCGACGGGCTCGATCCAGAAGGGAACGCCGGCGAAAAGACCGGCCACCGAAGCGGCGGCGTCAAGCCATTCCCTGAACATGTCTGTCTCCATTCGATAGATGGCGGCCCAAAAGCGGAACCGCCATTCATGTTGCGGCGCAACATATATGGGAATGGGACGGGGTGATGCAAGCGGAAAACACTGCGGCATATTGGCCGCAGTCGAGTTTGTTGTTGTCGCTCCGTGTGATCCCCAGAATGGCCGGCATCACCGGGCGGCAAATTAATGCGGGAACTCTTCAGTGGAGAGAGGCGGTGACCATGCGACCGAGCCTCCGGAAGCAGCGATAGGTGACGATTGGGATGACAGGAAGCAAAACGGCGACTGAAACGCCTGCCGGGAGAGCGTTTGCGAACGCCATCGCGGCGATCAAGGAGGACACTCTCTTTCCCGACAAGGTATTTGCCGGGGATTGGGACGATTATCTCTTCTTTGAATCGCTTACATTGTTCGGATCCGAATTCATCGATGCAAAAAACCTCCTTCTGAGAGACGAGGATGCAAGCACGATTGCGATGATCAATCTCGGATGCACGCCTGTCGTGCGCGGCCGACGCGTTGAGACCACCTTCCTTGAAGAAGGAACGCAGCGGTCCGACTTCTTTGACGCATTGAAGGAAATCGGGTCTTCGGACGACATGATTCTTGACCTGGCTCGCTACGTCGCCGCCTCCGACAAGGGGAACTGGGCGTTCTATTGCGAGCAGGACAACGATATTGCCGTGCTTGCGCTTGGAGATACTGTTTCCATCGATACGAGGAAGCGGCTCAAGGAAGTGTTGAAAGCGACTTCGATCAGCTGTGCGCCGGGCGATCGCGGTGGACCGTATTTCAATTTCATAGATATGCTTCCCGAGTTTCGATCCGCATTGGTGGCTGCATACGGATGAAAACGATTTCAAGGCAGAGCTGTCGCAGGCGGAGTTCTTCTAAATCTTGGTGTCATCCCGGCCCTCCTTACATGCAAGGAGGGCCGGGACGACACCGGGGATGTGAAGGGCGGATTGTTGTAGAAAGGGAGGACGTCGCGGTAAGGACCCCCTCATGGCCAATTTATCGAGCGCGCATTTCCTGCGGCACTGGCGGCAGCTCTATGCGCTGAGCAACCCGAAATTCCTGCACGACCGCTGGAGCGTGGAGGATATGGAGTGGGTGCGGCAGCGCCATGCCTTCCACAGCGAGGGCATCTCCTTCCAGATCGAGCATCATGTGATGACAAGGACCGCGGGGCGGAAGCTGCACTGGCGCCTGCTGGTCACCACCGAGCAGCTTTTCTTCGGGCCGAAGCACGAGCCGGTGCGCAGCACGGAGGCCGGCAAGGTGCTCGACGGCAAGTCCAGGGAGATCGCCGACTGGTTCCGGGTGCAGGCGGAAAGCGGGGCATGACCCCTTCCGTGAACGGTCTGTTGCGAAAACAGGACGCGACGGCAGGCCGTCTTTGCGGCATAAACGCGCGATCATGACGACCTCACCGACAGACGATTCGACCACGCCCGCGCCGATGCCGACGCTCGGGCAGTTGATGCGCAACCGCGATCTCGTCTTCTATCTTTCCGGCCGTTTCGCCGCGACGCTCGCCATGCTGATCCAGTCGGTGGCGGTGGGCTGGCAGATCTACGATCTGACGGGCAGCGCGCTGGCGCTGGGCTTTGTGGGGCTTGCGCAGTTTCTGCCCATGGTGGTGCTGACGCTGCCGGCGGGCGACATTGCCGACCGGGTGGCCCGCCGCCTCATCGTCGGCGCGGCGACGTTGACGGAGGCTGCGAGCGCGGGCGCGCTGATCTGGCTCACCGTGACGGGCGCGACGACACCGGGATATTTCTACGCTGTGCTGGTCGCCTTTGGCTGCGCGCGCGCCGTGATGGCGCCCGCCGCGCGCTCCTTCGTGCCCATGCTGGTGACGGCCCATGAACTGCCGCGCGCCATCGCCGTCAGCTCGTCGACCTTTCAGGTGGCGGTGATCGCGGGTCCGGCGCTGGGCGGTGCGATCTACATCTTCGGGCCGGCGGCGGCCTATGGCACCTGCGCGGTGCTCTTTGCGCTCTCCTGTCTCACCTTTTCGCTGATCCGCAAACCGCAGGCGGCGGAGGAACAGCAGGGACCGGCCATCAGCGGCTTCGAGCGCGTGATGGCGGGGATCGCCTTCATGCGCCGCACGCCCATCGTGCTGGGCGCGATCTCGCTCGATCTTTTCGCCGTGCTGCTGGGCGGCGCGGTGGCGCTGCTGCCGGTCTTTGCAAAGGACATTCTGCATGTCGGGCCGGAAGGGCTGGGGCTTATGCGGTCGGGCCCGGCCATCGGCGCGCTCCTTGTGAATTTCCTCATCATCTGGAAGCCGCCCTCGCGCCATACCGGATTGTGGATGTTCGGCTGTATCGGGCTCTTCGGCGTTGCGACCATCGTCTTCGGCCTCTCCACGCATTTCCTGCTGTCGCTGGGCGCGCTGATGGCGATGGGCGGGGCGGATATGGTGAGCGTCTATGTGCGCTCCACCATCATTCCGCTGGCGACCCCGCGCGTGATGCTGGGACGCGTCAGCGCGGTGGAAATGCTTTTCATCGGCGGGTCGAACGAGCTTGGCGAATTCGAAAGCGGCGTGACGGCGGCCTGGTTCGGCACCGTGCCCGCCGTCATCATCGGCGGGCTGGGCACGCTGGGCGTGGTGGGCTTGTGGATGTGGCTCTTCCCGGATCTCAGGAAGGTGGACCGGCTGGAAGATGTGAAGCCGCCGGAGAAGTGATCACGTCCAAGCCTTAAATGTCATCCCGGCTTTATGCCGGGATCCAGGGGCAACAGACTCCGCGCTTGCGGCCCCTGGACCCCGGGACGAGCCCGGGGTGACAATCTTGTTTTGCTAAGAGCGTCACCGGAAATTCGGCCCGTGCACCCAGGTCACCAGCGAGTGCCGCGTGCCGTTCGTTACCGGCGTGATGCGGTGAAGCGCATGGGACGGGAAGAGGATCGCCATGCCGCGGTCTCTCGGCATCGCCTCGACGATGCCCGTCGCGTTGATTTCCAGATCGCCGCCTTCATACGTCTCCGGCTGGGAAAGCTGCACCACGACCGAGAGCTTGCGGAAGCGCGAAAAGCCGGCGCCGCCGCGATCGGCATGCCAGTCGTAATGGCCGAGCGCATCCGCCCGGTAGCGGGTGAGCTGCAGCGCCTCGTCGAAGCCGCCCAGCACGAAATCGAACATCTCGCGATTGGCGTCGGCGACAAGCGTCATCATGCGCGTGAGCACCCACTGGTCCACGCGCTCGGCATCGAGCCAGACGAGATCGGCACGGCGCACATCGGGTGCCGAGACCTCTCCCACCAACCCGCCATCCTCCAGCTCGCGCGTTTCGAAACGCGCGATGAGGCGTTCGCATTCTTCCGGTGAGAGAATGCCGGGCAGCGTGACGTAATTGGGCGCGAGACGATTGCCGTAACCGGCCTGCAAATGGCCGGGAATGATCGCGGGACGCATGGGCGTGACATCCAAAAAGCGGCCCCTGCCGCCAAGGCTTTCGATATGGGGGGCAAAGGGTGGTTTTGGCAAGAAGGAAGGGTGCCGCAAGGTGTTCCCCCAAACCAAGGGTGTCATCCCGGGCTTGTGCCGGGATCCAGGGCAACGGGGTCAGTGCTTGTGGCCCCTGGGCCCCGGGACAAGCCCGGGGTGACAGCCTTCTTTGCATTTTCGGGAGAAACCAAAACCAAGAGCGTCGTCCCGGCACTCGTTGCCGGGACCCATTGGTGGTTGCGGCAAGCGGCTAATGCGAGTGGGTCCCGGGAATAAATCCCGGGACGACACCTGTGTTTTTACCCCGTCAGCGCGCCCGCCACGATCGCCACCAGGATGATCAGGCCGAAATCGCGGTTGGAGCGGAAGAGCGAGAGGCAGAGCTGGGGGTCTTCCGTGTCGAGGCGGAGGATCTGCTGGGCAAGGTGGAGAACGCCGAGCGGCCAGAGGAGGTAGAAGCCGAAGCCGAGCCCGGCGGCGAGACCGGCCAGCAGCAGCCCCAGCGCCGTGAGGCCATAGAAGAGCCACATCCAGAGCACCGTCTCGCGCCCGAAGCGCAGCGCGGTGGACTTCACGCCGATGAGCGCATCGTCTTCCTTGTCCTGATGCGCATAGATCGTGTCGTAGCCGATGGTCCAGGCGATGCCGGTGACATAAAGGAGGACGGGCGCCAGCGCGAGGCTGTCCGTCACCGCGGCCCAGCCCATCAGCGCGCCCCAGTTGAAGGTGAGGCCGAGCCAGGCCTGCGGCCAATAGGTGATGCGCTTCATGAAGGGATAGGCGGCGATGAGCGCGAGCGAGGCGACGCCGAGCCCGATGGCAAAGGGCGTGAGCAGCAGCAATATGCCGAGGCCGATGAGGCATTGAAGGGCCAGAAAGGCCCAGGCCATTTTGAGGCTGACGGCGCCCGACGGAATGGGGCGCGAGCGCGTGCGCGCGACCTGCGCGTCGAAATCGCGGTCCACGATGTCGTTATAGGTGCAGCCCGCGCCGCGCATGACGAACGCGCCGACGCCGAAGAGGACCATCAGCCAGATATTGGGCAGAAGGTCGGCGGCCAGCGCGATGGACCACCAGCCCGGCAGCAACAGGAGCCAAGTGCCGATGGGCCGGTCCGCGCGGGCAAGCCGCAGATAGGGCCGCGTGAAGGCGGGCGCATAGGCGTCCACCCAGTTTTCCGGCGCGGCGTCGGCCACTCTGTCCTGCATCGTCTGCTCGTCTGTCATGGGTCGATGTGTATTACAGTGCCGGGCACTTCGCCACGCAATAGCGCAGGCAGATGCGCGCGCAGCGAGGTGGGAAACACCGTGTCGGGGCTGGCGAGGAGCGCGGCGGGCTCCCACCATCTCATGGTCTCGATCACCTCGCGCTCGCTGTCTTCGAGGCCCTGATGTGTGAGGTCGGTGGTGAAGGCATTGGCGAGGAAGAAGGTTTCCTGCAACAGACGCTTCTCGCCATGCACGGTCAGCACATGCTCGGTATACCAGACGGGGGCCCCAAGCTTTGCGGTCGTCTCGTCGAGGCCGGTCTCTTCCTTGAGCTCACGCCGGGCGGCCTCTTCCAGCGTCTCGCCCTCATCGACCGCGCCGCCCACCGTGACCCAATAGGCCTCGCGCAGGACATGGCCCTCCGGCCCGCCGACATTCGGGTCATGCATGCGCACGAGAAGGAGGCGCCCGTCCGGCGAGAAGGGCAGCAGGCGGGCGGTGGGCCTTGTCCGGATTTCGCTCATGACCTCCCTCTTATCCTGATCTTTCGTCCGTGCGACACTCGGCCCTCCCGATTCATCAGGCAAGCCTTCATGCAGGACGATAAAGACAGCCCCCCGCATCATGCACCCGCTCATTGTGCGACCGGAAAGACGCGGCTTTATGTCGAGGAGCGGCTTGCGCAAGGCGCGTCGCTGACGCTCGGCAAGGACCAGTCTCACTACATTGTGAATGTGATGCGCATGGGCGAGGGGGCGCGCGTGCTCCTTTTCAACGGGCGCGATGGGGAATGGGCGGCGCAGATCGAATCGGCCTCCAAAAAGGCGGCGACGCTGGCCGTCGAAACGCAGACGCGCCCCCACGAGCCGCTGCCCGATATCTGGCTTCTCTTTGCGCCGGTGAAGAAGGCGCGGCTCGACTTCATCGCGCAGAAGGCGACGGAAATGGGCGCGAGCGTCATCCAGCCCGTGCAGACGCGGCGCACCATCGTCTCCCGCGTGAAGGATGAGCGGTTGCAGGCCAATGTGGTGGAAGCCGCCGAGCAATGCGGCCTCGTGGCGGTGCCGGAAGCCCGCGAAATGGAAAAACTCGATGCGATCATCAAGCGCTGGGACGAGATCGCGCCGGGGCGCCATATCCTGTTCTGCGACGAGAGCGAGGAGCCGGGCGGCGCGCGGGGCGTGCTGGAACGGCTGGAAAAGGAAGGCCTGAAAGGCAAGCCGCTGGCCGTGGTCGTCGGCCCCGAAGGCGGCTTCGCGCCGGAGGAGCGCGAGATGCTGCGGGCGCGAAAAGACACGACCGCGCTCTCGCTTGGCCCCCGCATCATGCGGGCCGACACCGCCGCCATTGCCGCGCTCGCCGTGACCGGGCTCATCCTGGGGGATTGGTGAGGCGCAACGGGGGCTTGCCTCTTTGCCCATCCGCTCCTACATCTTGGCGAACTGAAAGACCGGATCACTTCTGGGGGCTCTGACTCGGGAAGCGCCGGCCGCTAAAGCCGAGTAAGGCGGAAAGTCCGGGAAGGGGCCTATATGAGTATCCTGGTTGCAGGGCCTGAGCCCATTTCGAGCCGCGACGATCTGATCTGGGCGCTGGAGCGCGGCAACAAGCCGAAAGCGGACTGGCGCATCGGCACCGAGCACGAGAAATTCCCCTTCCGCCTGAAAGACCGCTCGCCCGTCGCCTATGACGGCGAACACGGCATTCGCGCGATCCTCGAAGGCATGCAGCGCTTCGGCTGGAAGCCCATCGAGGAAGGCGGCTATCTGATCGGGCTGGAAGGCGACGGGCTCGGCAATATCTCGCTGGAGCCGGGCGGCCAGTTCGAGCTGTCGGGCGCGCCGCTCGAAAACCTCCACCAGACCTGTTCGGAAGTGCACGACCATCTGGCGCAGGTGAAGGAAGTCGCCGCCGAGCACGATATCGGCTTTTTGGGGCTCGGCTTCACGCCCAACTGGCGGCGCGACGAAATTCCCGTCATGCCCAAGGGCCGCTACAAGATCATGACCGAGTACATGAAGAAGGTCGGGACCATGGGCCTCGACATGATGTACCGGTCCTGCACGGTGCAGGTGAACCTCGACTTCGCGTCGGAAGCCGACATGGTGCAGAAGCTGCGTGTCGGGATCGCGCTGCAGCCGCTGGCGACCGCGCTTTTCGCCAATTCTCCGTTCACGGAAGGAAAGCCGAACGGCTATCTCTCCTATCGCAGCCACGTCTGGACCGATACGGATAATGAGCGCGCAGGCATGGTGCCTTTCGTTTTCGAGGAGGGCTTCGGCTTCGAGCGCTGGGTCGATTATGCGCTCGACGTGCCGATGTATTTCGTCTATCGCGACGGGAAATATATCGACGTCACCGGCCAGTCCTTCCGCGACTTCCTGAAGGGCGAACTGCCGGGCATGAAGGGAGAGCTGCCCACGCGCGGCGACTGGAACAACCATCTGACGACGATCTTCCCCGAGGCGCGCATCAAGAACTATATGGAAATGCGCGGCGCGGATGGCGGGCCCTGGAGCCGCATCTGCGCGCTGCCCGCCTTCTGGGTCGGCCTCATGTACGACCAGAATTCGCTCGACGCCGCCTGGGACCTTGTGAAGGACTGGACGGATGAGGA
>NZ_NYVD01000051.1 GCF_002684405.1 Parvibaculum sp.
GAGCCTGTCGCGCCGCTGGCCGAGCCCGCCCGCTCCGACAAGCGCTTCCGCGACCCCGACTGGCAGGAAAACCTCGTCTTCGACGTGATGAAACAGGCCTATCTGCTGACCGCGAAATGGCTGGTCGACCAGGTGGAGCAAACCGATGGGCTCGACAAGCACACCCGCCAGAAGGCGGACTTCTATATGCGCCAGCTTTCCAACGCGATTTCGCCGTCGAACTTCCCCGTCACCAATCCGGAAATCCTGCGCACGACGCTCGCCACCAATGCCGAGAACCTCGCCAAGGGCATGAAGCATCTCTTCGAGGATGTGGACCGGGGCCATGGCAAGCTGCAGATCCAGCAGACCGATATGTCCGCCTTCGAGCTCGGCAAGAATATCGCGCTGACGCCGGGCAAGGTCGTCTACCAGAACGACCTGATGCAGCTCATTCAGTATGAGCCCACGACGGAGACGGCGCACAAAACGCCGCTTCTCATCTTCCCGCCCTGGATCAACAAATATTACATCCTCGACCTGACGCCGCAGAAGTCGCTCATCAAATATTGCGTCGACAATGGCTACACCGTCTTCGTCGCAAGCTGGGTGAACCCGGACGCGCATCTCGCGATGAAGAGCTTCGAGGACTACATGTATGAGGGTGTCTATGCCGCCCTCGACGCGGTGGAACAGGCGACCGGCGAAAAGGAAGTGAACGCCGTCGGCTATTGCATCGGCGGCACCCTGCTCGCCTGCTCGCTCGCCCATATGGCGGCCAAGGGCGACACCCGCATCAAGTCTGCGACCTTCCTCGTCGCGCAGGTGGACTTCTCCGAAGCGGGCGATCTGCAGGTCTTCATCGACGAGGACCAGATTTCGGAAATCGAAAAGGAGATGAAGCAGAAGGGCGGCTATCTGAAGGGGTCGACCATGGCCAACACCTTCAACATGCTGCGCTCCAACGACCTGATCTGGAACTATGTCGTCAACAATTACATGCTGGGCCGCGAACCCATGCCCTTCGACATTCTCTACTGGAATGCCGATGCGACGCGCCTGCCCGCCGCCATGCATGTGTTCTATATGCGGCAATGCTATCTGGAGAACCGCCTCTCGAAAGGCGAAATGGTGCTGGGCGGCGAGAAGCTCGACCTGACGAAGATCAGCATACCGACTTATCTGCAATCGAGCCGCGAGGACCACATCTCACCCTTCAACTCCGTCTACAAGGCAACGAAGCTCTTTTCAGGGCCGATGCGCTTCATCGTGGCGGGCTCGGGGCATATCGCGGGCGTCATCAACCCGCCGCTGGCGAACAAATATTACTACCTCACAAACGAGGAATTCCCGGAGTCGCCCTATGTCTGGGCCGACACCGCCGAACAGCATCCCGGCTCCTGGTGGCCGGACTGGGTGGAATGGCTCGACGAAAAATCCGGCGAGCAGGTGCCCGCCCGCGTACCCGGCGACGGCAAGCTCGACGTCATCGAGGAAGCGCCGGGGTCATATGTGACGGTGAAGTCGGAGGATTGAGGCCCGCCTCCTATCCACTGCAAAGCTCATTTAATTCGTATTTAGTCGGATTGCCTCTGGCTTCGAGCATGATCCTTTTTTAACTGACGCTGGGCGCGTCTAAACTCATGTACTATTTCATCTCTCAGCATCACCAAGACTCTGAGCTTGACGATTTCGTCCATTTTCATTTTCGTCCTAAATAGCAAACCCGTCGCTAGAGTAAGATTAAAGGCAGTGTTTTCTCCCGGCTCTGCCATACCCGCATTACTCGCCCCAGCAATAATCTCATCCGTAAAATAGTCTATATGGCTATGACTGGAAGTTATTCCTCTAACGCCTGCATGGACACTATAGCTCGCCATCTTATAGGTTGACCGCATATCGACGCGTCCAGCTGCTTGTTCAAGGTCCTTAAATGTAGGACGAGTACTACCCAAATATTCTGCGGCCCACCCATACGCCCCGCCAAACGAGCGTCCATATAATTCGAGTACGGAATTATAGTAACGTTCAGTATCCCTTCTGAGTTTTTTCGATATTTTGACACTATCGCCCTCATCGAGGCGAAGAGCTTCATCCAAAGCTTGTTTTTGTGCTACCGCCTCATGATCGAGATATCTTTTGCCCACAACATCCCCACCATCCGAAATAAGCGTCATAACAACACCGATTTCATAAAGAGTGCGCCATCGGGCCACTGCTCCGTTTGCGTATCCATTTTCCAGCAGAATCAAAATCTCAGACGAAACCTGACATGCACGTGCATGCAATTTCACTAAAGCTAGGCGCGCATAAGGAATCCGTTTTTTTGCGCGAGACCTCCTCAATTTTTCGCTGGTCTCCTCCCCAATATCTCTGGAAATCTCAATAAGCAGCTTCAGTAAAAAGAAAGCCTCGCCCCAACGAGCCTGAACATTAGACAAAAAAACTTCTGTTGTTTTTTCATCCCATAAATAGTACTCGGCCCAGGTTTCTTTGAAATCATCCAAAATAGATGACGCAATTGACTCTGATGAAGAATTAATTACATTCGTTAAATCGTCAAAAAAAGAAGAAACAGAATTATTTAGATATTCAACATCATCCTTTGTTATTCGAACATTCACATTACCTCCAAGAGAAGAATCTTCCAAAAAAATCCCATCCGCAGGCAATGTTCCGCTAAAAATAATGTCTGATAATTTTTTTGCCAGTTCAGTTTTTTTCTTTTTTGGTATTTGGTGTTCGCTTTTGCTTATTTTTTCAATTAGTAATTTTTCGACAAATGAACGTGGAATGTCTTTAATTATTTCATCAAACGCCTTTTGAATTTTTCCCATCCCAACACCCCAAAATTGTGACGCACCTATGGAAACACGTTATTTCATTCTCGAAAATTCTTTATCACCAAGGATTGCTAGAGGTCACCGGGGCCTTACACGATGACAAATCGGAGGATTGAGACGCCGCCGTCATTGCGAGCGGCAGCGAAGCAATCCAGTGCGATACGGCAAGGCATGGATTGCGTCGTCGCTCCGCTCCTCGCAATGACGGGGAAGCGTTTGGGGGAAGCCTGTCCCCACACAACAAATGTCATCCCGGCGTAAGCCGGGACCCATTGGCCTTTCGGCAAATGACTATTGCGAGTGGATCCCGGCTTCCGCCGGGATGACACCCAGAGGGAATTCAGAGCTTCGCCCGCAGCACATACATGAACGGGAGCGACGGCCTGTCGGGCGGCATGGCGTAGAGGCCGTCTTCCATCTGGACCATGCCGTCCCAGGTATTGAGAATGTTGCGGTCGAGTTCACGTAGCTCCGTAATCGTAAGCCCGGCGCGGATGAGCGCGGTGACGACCTCTCCCAGCGGATGGTTCCACTGCACGCTTGGCGCGTCGGCCTCGCTTTCATATCCGCCCGCATAGGTGACGGCGCCGCCTTCGCGAAACCCTTCCGGCGGCGTGAAATAGGGATAGCGCAGCCGCGTGCCGTCGCCCTGCTCGTCCAGCATCCATTCCAGCGGATGAAACTCGAAGAGGTAAAGCTCGCCGCCGGGCTTCAGGAGATCACGCACGACGCGCGCCCAGCGATCCATATCCGGCAGCCAGGGCAGCGCGCCGATGCCCGTATAGACGATGTCATAGGTCTCGCCGAGGGCTGAGGGCGCGTCATAGACATCCGCCGTGACGAAGCGCGCTTCGAGCCCGGTTTCCTCCGCAAGCTGCCGCGCCACCGCCATCGCCTCGCCGGAAAAATCGAGGCCTGTGACCTTGGCCCCGAGCCGCGCCCAGGAGAGCGTGTCGAGACCGAAATGACACTGGAGATGGACGAGCGACTTGCCACTCACATCGCCAAGGTCTTCGACCTCCAGCTTTTGCAGCGAAAGCGCACCGGCGCGGAAGGCCTCGACATTATAGATCGGCGATTTGAGATGGCCCGGCAGGGTCGCATCCCACATCTCCCGGTTCTGCTCGCGCCAATCCCTATCCTGTCTGCCCTTATCCTGCCCGCCTTCATTCTGCCTTGGCATTTCATCCTCCTGCGGAAAACAAAGCCGGCCAGATTGATGGGTTTGGAGGGATTGCGCTACTGAAATTTCCAGATGTCGTCATGGCCCGGCTTGTCCGGGCCATCCACGCCTTTAAACGTCGCAAAGACGTGGATACCCCGCATAAAGCGGGGCATGACGAAGGCATATACGGGTTCCGCGCAAAGCCCTTTCCAGAAAATCGGGCTCCGAATCGCGGCCCGCCCGGGCTAGGGTCTCCGCGCCGCCATCCCGCGGCGTCAGGAGTTTCGATTGTCCGCCAGCGTCACCGCCCTCGTCCTTCTCGCCGCCCTGCTGCATGCCTGCTGGAATGCCATGGTGAAGTCCACCGGCGACCGGATGGTGATGATGGGCTGGATCGCGGGCACGACCAGTCTGATCGCCCTGCCCCTCGTCTTTTTCGTGGAGCTGCCCTCATGGGAGGTCGCGCGCATCCTCGTCGTCGCGGTCTGCATCCACACGACCTATATGCTGCTGCTGATCAGCGCCTATGAGCATGGCGATTTCGGGCAGGTCTATCCGCTGGCGCGCGGCTTTGCGCCCGCCCTGGTGACCATGGCGGGCTTTGCCATGGGCGAAGCGCTGGCGCCGCATGCGACGCTCGCCATCGGCCTCATCATCGCAGGCATTGTGAGCCTTGCCTGGCGGCGGCGACCCGATGGGGAAGCGGAGCCCCGCGACCTGCGCGGCATCACCTATGCGCTCGGCACCGGGCTTGCCATTGCGAGTTATTCCGTCGTGGACGGTATCGGCGGACGCACCGCGGCGACGCCCGAGGCCTATGTGGTCTGGCTCTTCCTGCTGCACGGGCTTCCCGTCACCGCGATTGCCTTCATCCGGCGGGGGCCTTCGAAGATATTCGCCTCGCGCAAGGTGGCGCTGGCCGGAATGGGCGGCGCGGCGATGTCCATGATCGCCTATGGGATCGTGATCTGGGCGATGAAGTTCTCGCCGCTTGGCCCCGTCTCCGCGCTACGCGAAACCAGCGTCGTTTTCGCCGCGCTGATTTCCGGCCTTGTGCTGAAGGAAGGGCTCGGCCCCCGCGCGCTCATCGCGGCCTGCGTCGTGGCGGCGGGGGTCGTGCTCCTGAGGGTGTGAGTTTCAGCCGGCAGAGCGCACGCAGCGGACGTAATTATAGACGCGCTGCACATCGCCCTGCGGCCCATGGCCATAGACAGGATAGCTCGACGGATCGCCGGTCTTGGGGTCGCTGCGCTGCGCGCCCACGCCATGCACATCCATGACATCGCCCGGCGACGCCGAGGAACTGCCCCGGTTGGACCCCATGCCGGGAGGCGGACCCATATTGCCGAAGGGCGGGCGGCCGCCGCCGAACAACCCGCCGCCATTGGGCGCGCCGGGCCGGGAGCCGTTAGGCCCGGTGCCGAGCGCTTCGCCGAAATAGACGACCACCGCGGACCCGCCCCGGACACGCCCGTCGAGATGCGTGGTGGAGGACCAGTACCCGGCATAGTCCGGCTTGCCCGCCTCGTCGGTGATTTCGGTTGCACCGAAAACGGGATCGATGGCCGCCGATTGCGTGGCCTGCGGCGAGCGCGTGTAGTCGAGGATAGTTTGCAGCGCCTTGGCGTTCGGCAGCCGCCAATCGTCATGACCGCTATAGGAAAGCGCCTCGCAGAAGGCAAGCGCCTCCGGCCAGTCCATACGGCCGTCCTTATAATAGGTGTCGGCAAGCGCGGCGCGGAAGGCGGCATCGCCGCTATCCCCCTTCATCCATTGAAGGCCCGTCGCACTGTCGGTGACCGTGCCGTTCCCATTGTCGTGGAAGTCGTTCTTGCCATAGGCGGGGTTGCCGCGCACGAGGCGCAAATACCAGCCGCCACCGTTGCGCCGCCTGCGCTGCGGATAGCCCTTGATGCGCCCGTCGGCGAAATTGACGCCGAAAAACGCCGCTTGATGCATAGCGCGCCCCTTATAGGCGGTGGAGGTCAGATATTGCGCGTCGATGTATCGGTTCGTAGACGGATATTCGAAATCGAACGCCGCGGTATCGATGAAGGGAACCGCATCGGATGGCGCGGAGCTGCTCTCGGGCCGGGCGCGGCCGGTGGTTCCGTTGAAATCCATCAGCGAGTAAAGCTCCTTGATGGTCGGCACGCGCCAGTCCTTGTAGCCGCCCGTGTCGGCCATCCGGGCGACGATAGCGGCATTCCCGAAGGATACGTTGCGCGTAAAGCCCTTCTGCCACATGAGCCCGGTAACGCTATCCGTCACCGTGCCATCGCCATTATCGACGTAATGCGGCGTGTTGATGCGGTATTGCGCATCCTGCCCGTAACCGCGCTCGCCCGGCGCGGGACAGGCACGCGGGCCGCCCGTATTCGCATCGGCCCCGTAACAATCCGTCTGCCCCGTATCGGGAATGCGGAATGTCGTGCCGACCGCTTCCGATGCGGCGGCAATCAGCGTCGCGACCAGCAACACGGCAATAATAAAAAGTCCGGCCCATATGGGACGGTAAAAAGGTCTGATGTCCACCTCATGCCCTCCAGCAATCTCCGTTATGGAGATAGATACGGGCGGGAGGTGAAATTCAGTCGGAGAAAATGCGGCGTCATGCCCCGCTTCATGCGGGGCATCCACGACTTACGCCGCGGAAAGACGTGGATGGCCCGGACAAGCCGGGCCATGACGGACACAA
This sequence comes from Parvibaculum sp., assembly GCF_002684405.1. Taxonomy (GTDB): domain Bacteria; phylum Pseudomonadota; class Alphaproteobacteria; order Parvibaculales; family Parvibaculaceae; genus Parvibaculum. The sequence goes on from NZ_NYVD01000051.1 coordinate 6,686, forward strand.
AGATTAGAGATCGACGCTTAGCTTCTTGATGCGCCGATTAATTCCTCCAGCGTCATCTCCGCGAGGTCGGCAGCCGGACGCCATCGCCATGCGCGGGCGGGACCCATTGGCATTTCGGCAAATTTGAGAGGTGATTGGGTCCCGGCAACGAGTGCCGGGACGACACTGATGGTTTGTTTTCCACCCAACTCCAAACACCTGCTGTCATCCCGGGATTTATTCCCGGGATCTATTGACCGCTGCGGCAAGTGATTGTGGCGAGTGGGTCCCGGCTTTCGCCGGGATGACACACATTTTAAAGATCGACGCCCAGACCTTCTTCCGCGCCGGTCATGATGTTGAGGCACTGCACGGCCTGGCCCGACGCGCCCTTGCCGAGATTGTCGAGAAGCGCCACGAGCCTTGCCTGCTGCGTCTGCTCATTGCCGAAGACGAAGAGCTTCAGCCGGTTGGTGCCGTTGAGGCCTTCCGGGTCGAGCCCCTTCATGGCGTCCGTTTCTTCCGCGCTCGCCACGCTGACGAATTGCCGGCCTTCGAAATGCTTCGCCAGCACATCCCGCAGCGCGGCGGGCGTCGGCGTGCCCTCGAGCGCCCAGAGCTGGAGCGGCACGTCCACGATCATGCCCTGCGCATAACGGCCCACGGCAGGCGCGAAAAGCGGCGGATGGGAAAGCCCGCCATAGGCCTGCATTTCCGGCACATGCTTGTGCGCAAGCGTGAGCGCATAGGTGCGGTAATTGTCCTTGGTGTGGTTGGCGGCGCTCTCGTCCTCGAACTCGGCGATCATGCCCTTGCCGCCGCCGGAATAGCCCGACACGGCATTGACGGTGAGCGGCCAGCCCGACGGCACGAGCCCCGCATCGACCAGCGGCCGCACGAGCGCGATCATGCCGGTCGGATAGCAGCCCGGATTGGTGACCCGCATGGCGCCGGAGATTTCCTGCTTCTGCGAGGGCGTCATTTCCGGGAAGCCATAGGTCCAGCCATCGGCCACCCGATGCGCGGTGGAGGCGTCGATTACCCGTGTGCGGTCATTGTCGATGAGCGTGACTGCCTCACGCGCGGCGTCGTCCGGCAGGCAGAGAATGACGACATCGGCTTCATTGAGCGCCTCGCGCCGGGCAGCCGCGTCCTTGCGCTTCTCCTCGCCGAGCGAGATGAAGTCGAGATCGGAACGCTGCGCCAGCCGAGACTTGATCTGAAGACCCGTCGTGCCGACTTCGCCGTCGATGAAAATTCTGGTCGCCATGTTTCCAGCTCCTGTTCGAGAGCGAGGGGATATATGGATCGGGGAAAGACCGCAAGACACCGCGGAAAAGCGATGCGCCGGGCTAATCCGCCGCCGCCGGTTTGCGGCGGGGCTTTTTCGGCGGTTTTATGGAGGTTTCGGCCCCTTCGACGCCCAGAATACGCCGCAGCAGGTCCGCCAGATCCGCAATATCCTGCGGGATGCGGTCGTCCGCGCGGCTGGCGGAGGCATGGAAGATGCCGTCAAGCGTGAGGCTGACCTGGCGCGCCGTTCGCTTCACATCCACCTTGCGGAAAGTGCCCCGCCGGATGCCGCGCCGGATCGCCTTTTCCAGCACCTCCTGCTCGCGGGCATAGAACTCGCCGATCATCTGGCCGATCTCGTCATGCCGGTCGCCGGAGACGGAATAATCCGCCATCAGCTTCACCATCCTGAGAAGCGTGGGTGCCATCTCGATATTGGCGTCGAGCCAGGCGCCGATCTCGCCCAGCGGGTCGCCGCTCTCCTCCGCCGTGCGCGCGGAATAGCTGTCCAGAAACTCGCCGATCGCATGAGCGAGCGTGGAGCGGACCAGATGATCCTTGTCGTCGAAATAGTGATAGATGAGCGCGACATTCATCCCGCAGCCGCGCGCAATGTCGCGCACCGTGACGATGGTGTAGTGCCGCTCGGCAAAAAGCTTGAGCGCCCCTTCCAGGATCAGCTCTTTCCGCTCCGCCGGGTCCAGCCGCTTTCTCGTCTGCTTGCCGCTCATCTTCCGTTCCTGACCATCCGGCTCTTAGGCCGCCGATGCTTAGGGGGTCGGCGCACAAGGTAGTGACGCCCGCCTGCTATTGCAAAATATCCCTACCCCGCCACGGGCCTTCGCGCCCTCCCCAATAAAACCCTTGCCAGCCACTATTAAACAAGCGCTTAATAGTGGCGACACCCGATTGTTTCGTATCCGTCCGGCTCCCTCATATCCAGGCGGCAGAGTTTCGAGGATATCCAATGACCGACAAGCGTTTTCACCTCTCATGGTTCATGAACTTCACGCCGGACGAATGGCGCGAACCCTTCGGCAATGGCGGCACGCCCTGGGACGGAGAGTTCTATATCGAGATGGCGAAGATGCTGGACCGGGCCTGCTTCGACTACATCATGATCGAGGACAAGCTCATGGTGCCGGAGATCTACGGCGGCAGCCGCGACCTGGCGCTGAAAGCCGCCATGATCGCACCCAAGCACGATCCCGCGCCGCTGGCCGTCGCCATGGGCATGGCGACGCAACATCTCGGCGTCATCGCCACCATGTCCACCATGGCCTACCCGCCCTTCATGCTGACGCGGCTTTCCTCCACTATCGACAGCCTGACGAAAGGCCGTTTCGGCTGGAACGTCGTGACGAGCGCGGAAGACCTCGCTGCGCAGAACTTCAACATGGACGCGCTGCCGCCGCGCGAGCAGCGCTATGCGATGGCCGACGAATATATGGAGGTCGTGCACAAGCTCTTTGAAAGCTGGGAGCCGGACGCGGTGGTGCTGGACCGCGAAAACGGCGTCTATGCCGACCCGTCCAAGGTGCACACCATCGACCACAAGGGCGAGTTCTTCAATGTGCGCGGACCGCTCAACACCGTGCCCTCGCCGCAGGGAAAACCCGTCTTCGTGCAGGCCGGCGCCTCGCCGCGCGGGCGCGATTTCGCCGCCACCCATGCGGACTCCATCGTCTCGGTCGCAAACGGCGTCGAAGGCATGAAGGCCTTCCGCGACGATATTCGCGCGCGCGCCGAAAAACTCGGCCGCAATCCGGACGACATCAAGGTGCTCTTCTGCATCACGCCGACGCTCGGCGAGACGGAAAAGGAAGCCCGCGAGAAATACGACCGCGTGATGATGTCGGACAATTTCGTCACCGACATTCTGGTCTCCATGTCGGGCATCACCGAAATCGACTTCGCGCAATTCGACCTCGACAAGCCGCTGCCGGAAAAGCTGGTGACGAACGGCGAGTCCGGCACGCTCGACAAGTTCCAGCAATGGGGCAGCGGCAAGACCCTGCGCGAACTCGCCGCCGACAGCGGCGGCGGCATGGTGTCGTCGCTGGAACTGATCGGCACGCCCGACCAGGTGGCCGAGCGCATGGGCGAAGCGATGGCAGAAGTGGGCGGCGACGGCTTCCTCGTCACGACGCCGACCCTGCGCGTCAGCCGCCGCTATGTGGTGGAAGTAACGGACGGCCTCGTGCCTGCCCTCCAGAAGCGCGGCCTGATGCGCACGGAATACAAGCACAAGCTGCTGCGGGATAACCTGCGGGAGTTTTAACGGCTGCCGTCATTGCGAGCGCAAGCGAAGCAATCCAGAGGCGGCAACCGCCGGACTGGATTGCTTCGTCGCTTCGCTCCTCGCAATGACGAAGAAACAAAAAGGGCGCCTCGGAAAACCGGGCGCCCTGATCTATTTCGAGCGAGACAATTCTCGAACATCCAAATTATTGAAAACAAACAACAATATAACGAGCGGCACCAATTAGCTCTTAAAAGCGATAAAATTTAACACAATCACTACACTCCAACATAAAGTACATAGCAAACAGGGAAGACCTCACCGCGACTTTGTCCTAACAAAAGATTTCCTATGGCAAAAATATCCAAGATAAAGAAGGTCAAGAATCTCGGCTTGGTCTTTTCAGACTTCTCATGGAAGCCAGCAACTCCAAGCTTCAAAGAAGTGAACCTAGTCTACGGATGGAATGGTTGCGGCAAAACAACGCTGACGCGCTGGTTCAGTGAAGTTGAAGAATCCTCCCAATCAAACATTCAATATGAGTTTGAGGTGGAGGATGGCACAAGCTTCAAGGAGGCTGACGAGTTCACAACCTCCATCCGAGTTTTCAACCAAGACTATATCGAAGAAAACGTTCGCATCCTGGACTCCCGCGCAAACACCATTTCAATTTTGCTTGGTGCGACGAACAAGAAACTCGTCGAGCAGATCCGGCGCGACGAAACGACCCTAAACGGCGATGCTAATGATCCCAAAAACGTAGGGAAACTTCATGAGTTTCAGGGCTACACCCAGAAGAAGCAAAGAAAAGAAAAAGAGAATGAGAAAGCCTTTAGCGAGGTCGCCAAGACTATAGGAGCCGCGATATCAGGACGATCCGGAGCTCCCCGAAACTACCGGAGCCCGAATGCCAAGAAAGATTTCGCCAATCTCACTGAACCGCGCCTTCTCACCGATGATGAAATAGAGAAAAGCACCTTAGCAATCCGCCAAGAAATGCTCGACGAGCTTGATCCAATTGAAGCAAAAGCAATCTCTACGGACGGCGTAAAACACAACATCATTGAGTCACTCTCAAACTGCTACGAGCAAGGACGAAAGCTGAGTGCCACAAGCGTCGAAGCTGAAGCGATAAGCCGCCTGACCGAAAATCCCGACATCGCAGAGTGGGTCGAGCAAGGCAAATTACTCCATGAAAGACACGAGTCTGATAAGTGCGAGTATTGCGGCAACGCCATCTCTCCCGCGCGCCTGCTGCAGCTAGCGAAGCATTTCAACGACGAAGATCGAAGGCTCAAAGAACGCATTGAGGTTGTTCTTGCTCAGCTTCGAGAAATTCACGGATTTCTAACGCGAATGAGTCTCTACGACGAAGTTCGTCTGTACCATGAGTTAAGAGAAAAATATCGGCTCGTCGAAAACGAGTTTGAACAATCCAAAGCATTGCTCTTAGCCCAAGTTACTGCTCTCGGAACGATACTCCGGGACAAAAAAGCGGAAACAAACAAAGTTGTTCCTCTCGAGGTCAAATTCGATGTTCAAAAATTTCAATCCGCTCTCTCTTCTCTCAATTCTGTTTTGAACGAGCACAATGTCAAAACGAAAGGCTTTCAGGCAATTCAAGCTGATGCTGAGAAAAAGCTAACAGAGCATCATCTGAGTTCGATTTTTGAAGACGTAACAAATCGAAGAAAAGAAATAGAAACACTTGAAGAGGATCTAGTCAAAAGAGAACAAGAAATATCTATAGTTCAAGCACGAATAGCGCACGCGCGTTCGCAGATTTCATCAACTCACAAGGCGTGCACGCAAATCAGTGAAAACCTAACAACGTTCTTAGGAAGAAACGAACTAACTTTCACACCCGATATAGAGGTCGTTACAAACGACGATGGCATCCAGGAAGAGATAACAACTGGCTACAAGATTATGAGAGGTGAAAAACCAGCAACCCGATTGAGCGAAGGAGAAAAAACAGCCATCGCATTCGTCTATTTTGTAGTCCACCTCAGTGACGGACAATTCCAGAAACAAAACGGGATCGTAGTTGTCGATGATCCAGTATCGAGTTTGGATTCAAATTCGCTCTACCAAGCGTTCTCGTTCCTGAAGAATGCTGTGAAAGACTGCGAGCAGGTTATCATCCTGACTCACAATTTTGATTTTTTGAAATTGCTAATCAACTGGCGAGGTGGCGCACGAAAAAAGAAGACCGGCTTCTATATGGTCAACAACTATATGGATGGTGATAGCCGACGAGCTTCAATCGATGCGATGGATTCAGAACTTCAGGAGTACGAAAGCGAGTACCACTACTTGTTTAAGCGACTCAGAGAGATGCGCGACGAACAAGATGGCTCGATAGCCCGAGCCTATCCTGTACCTAATATTGCTCGGAAGGTATGGGAGTCCTTCCTCATGTATCGGGTACCAAACAGCCAATCATTCTATCTAAAGATGGATATGTTGAAAAATACTGGCTTCGACGCACAAAAACTCGATGCAATCTACAAATTCACGAACGATCAATCTCACATCACCGGCGCCGGTTTTAATCCTTCCTTGGTTCCTGAAACAAAGAAGGTACTCAATGAGATATTCGAAATGATGAAAACCATTGCACCAGATCACTATTCGGTGCTGGACGAAGCAACAAAATAATTCTGTACCATCCTCTTTGGACAACAAAAAAGGGCGCCCCGGTAATCCGGGGCGCCCTGATTTTGTGTCCAGCAGAAGCGGATTAACGCTTCGAGAACTGGAAGCTGCGGCGGGCCTTGCGCTTGCCGTACTTTTTGCGTTCCACGACGCGCGAGTCGCGCGTGAGGAAGCCTTCAGCCTTCAGCGCCGGGCGGAGCGCCGGCTCGTAATAGGTCAGCGCACGGGAGATACCGTGACGCAGCGCACCGGCCTGGCCGGACAGACCGCCGCCCACCACAGTGCAGGTGATGTCGAACTGGTCTTCGCGCTGAGCGGTTTCAAGCGGCTGGCGCAGGATCATGCGCAGCACCGGACGCGCGAAATAGCGGTCCAGCTCCTTGCCGTTGATCATGATCTTGCCGGAACCGGGCTTCAGCCAGACGCGAGCGATCGCATCCTTGCGGCGGCCCGTGGCATAGGCACGGCCAAACTTGTCGAGCTTGGGCTCGGCGGGCGCGGCGGTTTCTTCCGCGGCCGGCGTCGTCGCCGTCGTGGAAGGCGTGCCTTCCATCGCGTCCTTCAGGTCTTCAAGGCTGTGTGTGTCGGACATCAGGCAGTCCTCGCGTTCTTGCGGTTCAGGGCAGCGAAATCGACCGTTTCCGGCTTCTGCGCCTCATGCGGATGCTCCGCACCGCCATAAACATGGAGATTGGAAAGCTGCTTGCGGCCAAGCGGTCCGCGCGGAACCATGCGCTGAACGGCCAGCTCGAGCGCGCGCTCGGGATGCGCGCCTTCCAGGATGCGCTTCGGAGAGGTCTCCTTGATACCGCCCGGATAGCCCGTGTGGCGGTAATAGCGCTTATCGTCATACTTCCGGCCCGAGAACACGACCTTGTCGGCGTTCACGATGATGACGTTGTCGCCGCAATCGATATGGGGCGTGTAGGTCGGCTTGTGCTTGCCACGCAGCCGGTTCGCGACGAACGAGGCAAGACGCCCCACCACGACGCCTTCGGCGTCGATCACGATCCACTTCTTCTCGACCTCGGCGGGCTTCGCGGGATAGGTCTTCATGCGAATTTTCCCTGTCGGCGCAGGTTGCCCGTTTTTGGCGGCACCCGGCCCTGATGGAGGAGCTAATGAAAAGGAGGCCGGAAAGGAGATTCCGGCCTCGATTGGCGCTGGATTTACGGGAGGGAGCGCCTGCTGTCAACACTAAAGAGCCGGTTCATGGCTAGAAAAACGGCTTTAAAACAGCAACTTACATTTGCGGTATCTAAATACCTCAAAAATCTTCCGGCGAGCGTCCCGCATCCCTGCCCCGGCCGCCCCGGCGCGACAGCCGCGACAGGCTGAGGATGAGCGCCAGCGCCACGCAGACCGCCGCCACCATGAGCGCTTCGCGCGCCGCGCCGTCGCCCGACAGGCGGAAAATCACCGCCGCGAAGGCCGCGCCCGTGGTCTGGCCGAGCAGGCGCGCCATGCCCAGCGTGCCGCTCGCCCCGCCCGTGCGCTCGGTCGGCGCGGCATTGATGAGCGTACGGTTATTGGGCGTCTGGAAGAAGGCAAAGCCGAGCCCGGCAAAGAACATGCGCCAGATAATGTCGAAATAGCCCGGCTGCGCGGGCATCAGCCCCAGCGACAACACGGAGGCCAGCAGCACGACGAGCCCCGCCGAGCCGAGATAGCCGGGATGAACGCGGTCGGTGAGCCGTCCCACGATCTGCGCGCAAAGGAGCAGCGCCAGCGGCCAGGGCGTCATCAGAAGGCCGGTATCGAGTTCGCTGAAGCCCAGTACATTCTGGAAATAGAAAGGCAGCGAAATGAAGATCATGAGCTGGGCGATGAAGCTCGTCACCGAGGCGCCGACCGAGAGGCTGAAAATCGGCAGCTTCAGCAGATCGACCGGGAAAAGCGGCGCATGGCGGCCGAGCTGGCGGCGGACGAGAAGGAAGCCCGCCAGCCCTGCCCCGGCAAAGGCGGCGAGCGGCACGCCGAGATTTCCCACCCCATGGCCCAGCTGCTCGATGCCGACGATGAGCAAGGCGAAGGTCGCCGCATTGAGCGCCGCGCTCGGGAAGTCGAAGCTGTGCCGCCCCCTGGTCGTCATGGGCAGGTAACGCGACAGCCAGAGCGCCAGCACGCTGAAGGGAATATTGATGAGGAAGAGCCAGTGCCAGGAGGTGAAGGAAAGGATGGCCGCGGCCAGCGTCGGCCCCGCCGCCGCCGCGACGGCCACCACCTGTGCATTGATGGCGATGCCACGCCCCAACTGCGCACGCGGATAGATGAAGCGCACCAGCGCGGTGTTGACGCTCATGATCGCCGCCGCGCCGAACCCCTGTAGCAGGCGCGCGGCCACCAGCGTCCACAAACTGTCCGACATGGCGCAGGCAAGCGAGGCGACGCCGAAGACGGCAAGCCCGAAGCGATAGATATAGCGATAGCCGTAAATTTCGCCGAGCGAGGAAAAGGCGAGCAGCGAGACCAGCACGATGAACTGATAGGCGTTCACCACCCAGACCGAATCCGCCGCCGTGACGTTGAAATCGCGCGCGATGGTCGGCAGCGCGATGTTCACGATCGCCCCGTCCAGCACGGCCATGGTGACGCCGGCGGCGACCGTGGCAATGGCGAGGTAGCGCTGGGGATTGGGAAGGCCGTCTTCCGGCACTCCCTTGAAGGGCTTGAACATCGGGGTCACTTAAGGCGCCCGGCAGACCTCCCGCCCGGCGCAATGGAATTTCGGTTACCTACCGATATAGCCCGGCCACCGCCGCTTTGCAGCCCCCACCCCATATCTCACCGGTTCGGCGGGATGGAATAGGTCGTGGTCACATGCGCGACCGGGCCGTCCTGGCCTTCCTGTTCGATCGATACCTCGCCCACGGCAAGGCGGCGGCCGAGCTTCAAGAGCCGTGCATCGGCATAGACATCCGCCGGGTCGGGCTTCCGCAGGAAATTGATATTGAGGTTCGTCGTGACGGCGAGTTCCACCGGGCCGATATGGGCGAGCACCACCGCATACATGGCGTAATCGGCGAGCGCCATGAGCGACGGCCCGGAGAGCGTGCCGCCCGGCCTCAAATTGCGGTCGCTGAACGGCAGATGCAGCCGCGTCGTGCCGGGGCCGATGGAGACGATCTCGCTGCGCGCGTCATTTTCCCGGATCTGGGGAAACACCTTGTCCAGAAAGGCTTCCAGCTCCGCCACGCTCATCACCGGCTTCATCTCGCTCACCGGACCCTCCCTCGTTTCAATTCCTGTTGGCCGCTTTTACCCCATCGGCGCTTGAGGTAAAAATGCCGCCCGACCGGATGGAGGAGCCCCGATGACAATACTGACCACGGACCGCCTCATCCTCCGGCCCTGGACCGAGGCGGATTTCGAGCCCTTCGCCGCCATGTCCGCCGACCCGGCGGTGATGGAGCATTTCCCCGCTACGCTCAGCCGCGCGGAAAGCGACGCGGTGGCCGCAAAGCTGAAGGGGCTCATCGAAGAAAACGGGATCGGCTTCTGGGCGCTGGAAGTACCGGGCGAAGCCTCCTTCATCGGCTTTACCGGTATCCAGAAAGTCATGTTCGAAGCGCCCTTCGTGCCCGCCCCGCCCGCAAGCGTTGTGGAAATCGGCTGGCGGCTGGCAAGGCCGCACTGGGGCAAGGGCTATGCCTCCGAAGCCGCGCGGGCGGCGCTGGCCTATGGGTTCGACGAATTGGGGCTGCCGGAAATCGTCTCCTTCACCGCCACGAGCAATTTACGTTCGCAAGCTGTCATGAAGCGGATCGGCATGACGCATGACCCGGCGGATGATTTCGACCATCCGAACCTGCCCGAGGGGCACAAGCTGAGGCGGCATGTGCTGTATCGGATCAGCAGGTAGGGAAGACGTGGATGCCCCGGACAAGCCGGGTCATGACGAA
>NZ_NYVD01000052.1 GCF_002684405.1 Parvibaculum sp.
CATTCCAGCGCTCGGAGGGCGACAGATTGAATTCGTGATAGGCGGTGTCCCCATCGGGCCGCAGGAACAGCTCGAAGCAGGTGGTCTGCCACAATCCGTCGGCGCGTCCCTTGCCGGCAAATCCGGGGAGGACGAGATCATGCGCAGCCTCGATCCGCCAGCGCAGCGTCAGCCAGTTGGCATCGTGCGCGGTCACGCGCGCCTCCACCGCCGTTACCCCCAGTGCAGGGCATGCCGGATGCGGTTCCAATCGATAGATTTGCATGCCGCCCCTTACCTGCTAGCGCGCGCCTCGTCATGAACAACTATACGTCCGAACTCATGCGCGTGCTCGACGAGCGCGGCTATATCCACCAGGTCACCGATGCCGCAGGGCTCGATGCGCTTGCCGCCAGGCAGATCGTCCCCGGCTATATCGGTTTCGATGCCACCGCGCCGTCGCTCCACATCGGCAGCCTCGTCCAGATCATGATGCTGCGCTGGCTCCAGAAGACCGGGCATAAGCCGATCACCCTGATGGGCGGCGGCACGACCCGCATCGGCGATCCGAGCTTTCGCGACGATGCGCGCCCGCTCCTGACGGATGAGCAGATCGACGACAATCTGAACGGCATCAAGCAGGTCTTCGCCAAGTTCCTTACCTTTGGCGACGGGCCGACCGATGCCGTCATGGTCAATAATCGCGACTGGCTGGACGAGCTGAAATATATCGATTTCCTGCGCGACTATGGCCGTCACTTCTCGGTCAATCGCATGCTCAGCTTCGACAGCGTGAAGATCCGGCTGGACCGTGAGCAGAATCTGTCCTTCCTGGAATTCAACTACATGATCCTTCAGGCCTACGACTTCGTGGAACTGAAGCGGAATTACGACTGCACGCTGCAGATGGGCGGCTCCGACCAGTGGGGCAATATCGTCAACGGCATCGAGCTCGCCCGCCGCGTGGACGGGGCGCATCTCTACGGCCTGACGAGCCCGCTCCTGACGACAGCCTCGGGCGCGAAGATGGGCAAGAGTGCGGACGGAGCCGTCTGGCTCAATGCGGAGATGCGCAGCCCCTATGATTACTGGCAGTACTGGCGGAACACGGAAGATGCCGATGTGGGCCGCTTCCTCAAGCTCTTCACGGAAATGCCGCTGGACGAGATTGCCAGGCTCGAAAAACTCGAAGGCGCGGAGCTGAACGAGGCGAAGAAGATCCTCGCCACGGAAGCGACCGCCATGTGCCATGGCCGGGAAGAAGCGGAAAAGGCCGCGGAAGCCGCCCGCGTCGCCTTCGAGATGGGCGCGACGAGTGCCGACATGCCGACGGTGGAAATTGCCTCTACCGATCTCGATGCCGGGATCGGCGTGCTGAGCGCTTTCGTGACCGCGGGGCTGTGCAGCTCCAATGGCGATGCGCGACGCCAGATCAAAGGCGGCGGCGCGCGCGTCAACGATGCTCAGGTGACGGATGAAAAGACGTCTCTCACGAAGGAGAGCCTGACCACGGACGGTGTGATCAAGCTCTCCATTGGCAAAAAGAAGCATGTACTCCTCAAGCCCGCAGGCTAAGGAGCACCGGCCTCTTTAGCGGCTCCCTCGCCCGGCGCCGCTGCCATTGCCGCCACCCATGGCGGAACCGGACCCCATACCGCCACCGGCATAGTCGGCAGAAAGGCCGCCGCCGGCGTTTTCGGAGGGCGTCATCAGAAAGGCGACATCATCCTCAAAGGAGGAGCCGCCATTGGTATCGATGGTGTCGGGCATGCTCTGGGTGATTTCGAAGTCGGCATCGCCGTCTTCTACCGTCTCGCCCTGGAACTTGCTCATGTCGCCGTCTTCGGCGACCGTATCGAAGCGATCATTGTGCACACCCTGCGGGTCGAGCGCCGTGCCCTCACCCCAGAGGCTGTTGTGGTCGGCCATGGCCGCGCCCGCAAAACCGCTCACTCCCAGTGCAATTGCCGCAGCAAACAGTGTCTTCATTTCTATCGACTCCTGATTACGCCTCTCCCAAGCCGGAGCGAAACATCCGTTCCAGCTGCCCTGCGTGAATCAGTAGCAATATATAAGATATTTCTAATATGATTTAGATCATACGTGAATGCAGAAAGCGGGGGAAATTCACTCCCCCGCTTTCCATAAGCTAACGAATGCCCATAACTACTCGGCGGCGCTTCCGCTCAGGGCGAAAACGGCATTGCCGCCGCCGGCCCCGTTCAAATCCTGCAGATATTTGATGCCCTCTTCGGCGATGTCGTCGCCGACCATGCGGTCGCCTTCGCCATAGAGTTCCTGCATATCCACATAGGCCGCATATTTGGGCGCCGTGCGCTCGGTGATGATCCCGGCCTTCAACAGCGTCTTGATCAGAACACGGAATACATTGGTCGATTCCTGCAGGTCGGCGCGCATATTGCGGTCCGTCAGCGCTTCGGCCAACGCACCCTGCACCCAACGCCAGTCCAGACCGAGCCGCTCGTAGATTTCCTTCTTCTGCTCGGGGCCCGAGGAATTGCGCATCAGCGTCATGAAGACCTCGAGCGCCCAGTCCTCGATCAGCTCGCGTTCCGATTCCGGCAGGCGCGGCACGGTGCGATCCGCCCAGATCTTGCCGAATTTGTGGTGGAAGGCCTCGTCCGTCATGACAAGCTGCATGAGGCGGCGCAGCAGCGGATCGTTGGTCTTGGCATAGAAGGTCGCGAACGTGCCCATGGCGAGTCCTTCCACGATCATCTGCATACCGACGAGTTTCTTCCAGACGAGCGGCGAGGCGACGATCTCGGTGAGGAGCTGTTCGAGCACCACGCCGCAGGCAGTCGGCTTGCCCCAGCGGGCCTGAATGTATTTCGCAAAGCCCGTCACATGGCGCGCTTCCTCGCGCGTCTGATTGGCGGCGTATTCCTGCGCGCCCGGATCCTTCAGGATGTGGCAAAGGCTGGCGGAGAGCGCCAGCGCGCCCTGTTCCCCATGCAGGATGGAGGACATGGTCCAGCGCACATTCTCGTTCACCAGATAGATTTTCTGTTTCTCGTCCAGCTTGTCGGATACGGCCGTCTTCAGTTCCATGTTGAAGTCGGACGGCATCAGCAGTTCGCGCTCGAGATCGAAGGGCTGTCCGTAATCGATATATTTCTCGTCCAGCGGATCCCAGAAATGATCGTGCGTCGCGGAAATGATCTTGTCGAAGGCGGTGGACCTTGCGCCGTAGCGATCGACATCCATCATTGCCGGAAAGTCTTCCGGTGCGACCGCCTCATAGGCGGAATCCACCGTCATCTTTTCATTGCTGCTCATCTTCTTACTCCTCCCAGAGCGATATCTCCCTGAGACAGAGAATAGCATTTGCGGAGCCGGACTACGCAATAGCCAATTTCATCATTCTGTGAGGTGGAAAATCAGGGTGTGGCGGGCGCAGGCGCCTTTTCAGCGGGTTTTTCCGCCGTATCGGGCGCGGGTGCTTCCGACTGGCCGGTTTCGGCCTTCTCTTTCTTGTCGGGGACCTGGCTGCCGAATTCAAAGAGGCGACGCAGGAATCCCGGCGCCACGACCGAAAGCGGGTTCACCAGAACGTCGGGATTATCGGCAGCCCCGCGAATGCGATAGGTGAAGCCGAAGATCCCCTCCCCCTTGCGGCCCACGATCAGCGGACCGAGCAGCGGCACTTCTCCCAGAATGGAATTGATCGTGTAGGCGGGCACGAGCGTTCCTTCCAGGCTCAGCACATTATCCGCCATCTCCACGGTGCCGGACGCCGTGATGCCGATTGCCGGACCCGAGGCGCGTGCGTCGTCGACCTTCACCTGGGATCCATCCAGGACGAAAGGCATTTCCATGCGCTTGAAGAAAATTCCTTCGCCCGCCAGCGTGTCCCGGATACCGGTGAGAGACCCCACCGTCAGGAGGTTCGCCAGCACCGGCGCGTTGACGATACGAAATTTGTCCATCGTCACACGCCCCACCAGCGACGGCGAGATTTTGTCGTCCAGAAAGACGCCTTCCGCCATCAACTCCCCGCCCGAGACACTTTCGGTAATCCCCAGTACACCGATCAAGGCGCCGGCGCCCAGCGCATCCAGGCGCAACCGCCGTTTGCCCTCCGCATCGATTTTCACGCTGCCCGTGATCTTCTTGCCGTCCGGATCGGTCGCGCTCAAATCCGCGAGATATAGCCGTCCATCTACAAAGGTGAGATCCGCGGCAGGAGCTTTCAGCAGCAAATCGCCCTCGCCTCTCAACTCCGCCAGCCGGGCGACGACCCGGATGCGCCGCGCCGCATCCTTCGCCGCCTCGCGGATCGGCAGTTCCGGCTTTGCGTCCTTGCTGTCTTCTTCACCGGCACCGGCGCCCAAAAGGCCGGTACTGTCGATGCTCCTGCCCGTGATATCGATGCGCAGATCTGAAGCGGGTCCCTTGCTCGTGCGGAGCATGAAGTCGTTTTTCGGCCCGAGCTTCACCACGGGCAGATCGGCCGCCCGCAACTCGCCTTCCGCGCCCAGCGTCAATGACCCGCGCAGGTCGATCCGGTCGCCCTTCATGTCCAGACCGGCAATCCGGTATCCGCCGTCGTCAAGCAAGGTAATGTCCGCGCTGACGGTTGCCGCCCGGCCGGGCTTCTTCGTCCAGCCCAGCACAGGTGCGCGCACGGTGCTTTTCGTGACATCGGCGGCGACGCTCACATCCTTGACGGACTTGCCATTGCCGGAAAGCGACGCATCGATGTTCATCGGCCCGGATATGACATTGCCCAGCGAAAGATCGAGCGCCTTGCGCCCCGCATCGTCCAGCACACCGATGAGACGATATTGGGAAGACGGCCCCTTGCCGCGTGTGAAGCGTTCCTTCCACTGAAGGTCGAAAGGGCCTGCCCCGTTGAGCGACACCTTGCCGGAGGCCGACATACCGCTGCGCGTCACATCGATGGAGAGCGCACCGCCGGTGACGGAAATATCCGGCTGGATGTTCGGGATCGCGATATTGGCCGCCTGCGCCTTGCCGGAGAAATCGACGTCGTCGAACGTCACTTCCTTGACGAGCGGCAGGACAATATGACCGTCGATGCGTCCCGTCCCCGCTACCTTCATCGGGTCGAGTCCGAACTTTCCGATGAGGTTGAGCGGGTCGTGGTCCAGCAGGCCGAGCAGGTCGCTGGTCTTCCCGGCCACGGTAAAATCGATGACGCCCGGCTTTTTCTTGTTGTCCAGCTCATGCTTGATGAAGTGGCCCTCGCGAAGCGCCACGTCGCGTGCTTCATCCAGCTGAATCGTGCCGCTGTCGATCCATGCCTCGAATGTGTCGCCGGTAAGCTTTGCGTGGCCGGACACATCGCCGACGGGCGGCATGCCGTCGATATAATTGACGTCGGTACCGTCCATCCGGAAGGTGAAGTTCACCGCCTCCTCGGGCAGCGGCGTACCGTCATCCAATCGGGCCAGCATTCCATCGGGAATATTCACGGCATATTGCCCGTCGAAAACGCGCCCGCCCTGCATGTTCTCCACCACCCATTCCCGGGCGCCGTCGGCCACCGGCAGCGGCCAGACATCGAGCAGTTCGGGAAGGGTCAGATCGTCCAGCGTGCCTTTCAGGTCGAGCACGGGCGAAGTTTCGCCCATTGCCAAATTGCCCGACATGGTAATTTTGCCGCTTCCCGTATCGACGGCGAGACGGTCGACTTTCGCGGCCAGGGTTTCCAGGTCGAACTGACCCCGCAGCACCATGGTGCTCGCCTGGACGGGCCCCTCGAAGAAGCCCGGCACTTCGGTGCGGAAACCGGTGACCTTGAGGTCGAGGCCCAGTTCGGACGGGCTGAACCCGTTGAGATTGTCGTAGGTGAGCGTGCCCGCCGCGTCGGCGCTGTGAGGCCCGGCGCGCAGCGAGAGGGTCTTGAGAGCGATCTCGCGCTTGTCGCCGTCGAGGGTCAATTCCGCATGCGCCATTTCAAGCGGCAGCGAGGCATCCCACGGTTCGGGCAGATCGATCCGTCCCTCGCCCGCATCGATGGCGAGCTTGGCGGTCTCGATCCGTCCGTCCCGGAAAATTTTCAGATCCCCGCTGAGCGCCAGCGGCGCATCGAAGATGCGATAGGCGTCGAAGGCCGGCGACATCTGCGCCAGACGGGCAGGGTTGAGATTATCGAGCCGGGCCGCGACCGTCGCCACTTGCGCGTCCGGCGGCAAGGTGCCGTTCAATTCGAGATGCGCGGTGGTATCGCCGACCTTGAGGTCCGTTCTCAGTGCGCCGGCAAGCGCCTGCCCGTTGCGGGCGACATACATATTCGCATTGGGCGCCACGAACTCGACGCCGTTCACCTTATCGACGAAATGCATCGTGCCCTGCCGGACGCCGACCCGACGCAGATGGCTGAGGAACGGCAGCTGCGGATCGTCGCCCGCCAGCGACGCCATGAGCATGGCAAAGAGGCCCGCGGACTGCCCTTCCTGCGTGTCCGGCTCTTCGAGTCCCTTGTCGGACAGGCCCAGCGTGATGCCGCTGGCGTTGCGGATGATGGCGAATTCGACGCCGTAGAGACGGATCGTCGTCGGTGCGACCGTGCCGACCAGCAGCGCCGGGACGCTGAGGCGGAAGGAGAGCTGCGGTACGCGGGCGATCACATTGCCTTGCGCGCCTTTCAGCTCCACATCCACCAGACGAAGCGAAAGACGCCGGTCCTCGGCCGACCAGGCGATGACCGTATCCTTCAGCGACAGCTCGCCGCCGTTCAGCGACGGGTTCACCGCATCGACGATGGTCTGGTTGAGGAGAGAAACCGGCACCGGGCCGGTGCTGAGGCGCCAGGCGAAAACCGCCAGCAGAACCGCCGCGGCGGCGACGGCCACGCCCACGACTTCCAAAAGAATTTTACTGGTACGGCGGATCAAGACGGGCTCTTCGGCAGAAAACACAATCAGGGTAATTCAAGACATCAAAAATACGGCGAAAGCGAGTCCCGTCGGGACAGAAATCCCCGTATCCGCCTGCGGGCCAAATCGACGCAATGCATGCGGGCTCTGGCTTGGCGAGGCAGCAAATGCATATTAGGGATCATTCGGAAGATCAGAGTTAATAACCCGCTTTCCGATGGAGGCGGGCCAACGGGGTAACGAGAGGTCGAAATGGCGACAACACCGGGCAAGAGCGCATCGAAACCGAAGGCAAAGGCCGGCACGGGCACCAGGAAGGCGTCAGGAGTATCTACGACAAAAACGGGCAGCGCAGCCAAATCCGGCGCCCCGGCGGCGAAAAAAAACGCGCCCTCCAAGGCGGCGGCGAAAGCCGCCGAAAGCCCCTTCCCGCCCGAAGGCAAGAAGGCCCCTGCCTTCTCGCTGCCCGCGGACTATGGCAGCACGGTCAAGCTCAAGGATCTCGCAGGTCAGAAGGTCGTGATCTATTTCTATCCGAAAGACAACACGCCGGGCTGCACGACCGAGGCCATCGCCTTTTCGGCTCTCAAGAAGCAGTTCGACAAGGCCGGGACCGTGGTTCTGGGCGTCTCCAAGGACAGCATTCAGAAACACTGCAATTTCCGCGACAAGCACGATCTGACGGTGCGTCTCCTCTCCGACGAGGACGGCTCGATGATCGACGCCTACGGCGCGTGGCAGGAAAAGAGCCTCTATGGCCGCAAATTCATGGGGATCGTCCGCAGCACGCTGCTTCTCGATGAAAAGGGCGTGGTGCGCCGGGTCTGGCCGAAAGTGAAGGTCAAAGGCCATGCGGAAGAGGTTCTCGAGGCGGCCAAGGCGCTCTGACCCCAATGACGATCCGCGACTTCCCTTCACTGCTCCATGCGGCCTGCGCCGTCCTCGCGACCCGGGACGCTGATGCCAAGGCCGCGCTGGCGCGGGAGGCGGCCGCTGCCTGGAAAAGCGGCACACTGGCGCTTCTGCCCGCGCAAGGCGATGCGCCGACCCCGCCCCTCCGGCCCGGTCGGCCCGACGCTCCTCAATTGCTGCCGCCCGCGGAAATGCCGCGCAGAAGCTTCAAGGGTGAGCGGGGCCGGTTCGCGCTCCTGCACGCGGTCGCCCATATCGAGCTGAACGCCATCGACCTTGCTTTCGACATCGCGGCCCGGTTTGCCGGGCA
This sequence comes from Parvibaculum sp., assembly GCF_002684405.1. Classification (GTDB taxonomy): domain Bacteria; phylum Pseudomonadota; class Alphaproteobacteria; order Parvibaculales; family Parvibaculaceae; genus Parvibaculum. The sequence continues at coordinate 8,068 of NZ_NYVD01000052.1, forward strand.
GGATTTACCGCGGGCCTTTTTCGACGACTGGGTGAGTGTCGGCGATGACGAGGCCCGGCATTTCGGCCTGCTTCAGGCTCGGCTCGCCGCCATGGGCGGTCGCTATGGAGACCTGCCGGCGCATGACGGGCTGTGGCAGGCGGCGGAAGAGACAAGGCACGACCTGATGGCCCGGCTGGCGGTGGTGCCGATGGTCCTTGAGGCGCGCGGCCTCGACGTCACGCCGGGCATGATCGACCGGCTGGAGGCGGCCCGGGACACTGAAAGCGCGGCGGCGCTTCGCGTCATTTATGAGGAAGAAAAACGCCACGTCGCGGCTGGGTCGCGATGGTTCCGCCATCTCTGCGAAAAGGAAGGCCGGGGGCCTGAGGCGGTTTTCCATGAAACCGTCAGGCGGCATTTCCGGGGCGACCTCAAACCGCCCTTCAACGATGCGGCCCGACTGGAGGCCGGCATGCCCTCCTCCTTCTACGAACCGCTGGCCCGAATCCTGCGTGACGAAGCGTGAAATGAAAGATTCAACGAATTGCTACAAATCAACGCTCTATGAACGCCTGTTAACCATTAACATCAATACGAAACGCGGCTATGTTGAAATTCTGTCTCAAAATGGGTGAGATAGCCGCGAGCATCATGGGGGACTTGGGGCATTGAGGGGCATGCACCATCAGAATGTCGGCCGGTTCAGCCGCATCCTTACGTATTGGCGCCACCACTACACGGAACGCCAAGTCTATATTCGCAGCCATGGACAGGTTCAGTTCATGTCGCTGTCGCCGCTCACTCAAGCGGCATTCGCGGCCATCGCCTTCGTGTTCCTTGGCTGGGTGGCCTTTGCGTCGGTCAATGTGGTGTTCAAGGAACAGATCATCGCATCCAAGGACCAGCGCTACCGAAAGATGCAGGGTGCGTATGAAGAGCGCATGGCGCAGCTCCAATCCGCCTATGACGAGCTGAACGGTCAGCTTGTCATCTCCGAGGAGCGTTTCCTTGCAACGACCCGTCAGCTTGAAGAAAAACACAATCAGCTAGCCGCTCTGATGGCCGCTCGGCAGACCGCTTCCAACGAGCTGGACGTGATGCGCCAGCGCTACGCGGCGACGAGCAAGCCCCCCAGCGACAGCGACCGCGGCAATTCGCTTCTGATGCGCGCCGACCAGGCGCCGACCAAGACCACCGTTCTCAACACGACCACCCGCCCGCAGCAATCGGCGGAGCTGGAGGCGGTCGGCGGCCCGGCCCAGAGCGAGAGCGGCATCGACTTTTCCAGCCTGCTCCGCAGTTATCAGAATGAGACGGCGTCCCATATCGAGACGCGCCTGGATGCCCTCGCCGAGGCCCAGCAGTCCTTCATCAACACGGTCGAGGAAAAGACGGACCGCCGGGTTCGCGAACTCAAATCCATCATGCGCATGACCAAGGTCATCGATCCCGACAGCTTCGTCGGACGGGTTTCTTCCGATGACGACGAGACAGGCCAGGGCGGTCCGTTCATCAGCCTGACCGGCAGCGCGGATGGCGAAGGCGAAGGAAACACCTCCTTCAACCGCCAACTCTTCAGGGTTAGTCGGAACCTTAAGGAAGAGGCAAAACTCACTGAATCTATTTCCAGAATTCCTCTGGCATCACCGCTGACACACTATCGTATCACCAGCGATTTCGGGCCCCGTCGGGATCCGTTCAACGGTCGCATGGGGTTCCACCCGGGCCTCGATATGGCGTCGGCCTACGGGGCGCCGGTATATGCACCGGGCGAAGGCGTTGTCACATTTGCCGGCTGGAAGAGCGGCTATGGTCGTTTTGTCGAAATCAGCATGGGGAACGGCTTCAGCACGCGGTACGGCCATCTGAGCCGCATCGATGTCAAAGCTGGCCAGAAAGTTGCATTCCGACAGGTCATAGGCAGGGTTGGGTCAACCGGCAGAAGTACCGGTCCTCATCTTCACTATGAGGTGAAGTATGACGGCATTGTCAGGGACCCGTTAAAGTTCATTGAGGCAGGGCAATATGTTTTCTCGAAGCAAGGATAAAGACGCCGCCGCCAGCAACGGCAGCGCAACACCGAGCATGGCGCCGACACCTGCGCCTTCTCAGTCCCGTCGTCCGTCGTCGGGCGTGCGGACCGCACCGTCCATCATTTCCAGCGACCTTGTCGTGCATGGCAATCTGACGGCGACCGGCGACATCCAGGTCGACGGCACGATCGAGGGCGATATTCGCAGCCAGTCGCTGACCATCGGCGAGAAGGCATCCATCACAGGCGAGATCGTGGCCGAGGACATCGTCGTCCGTGGCCGGGTGCATGGCACCATTCGCGGGCGCCGTGTGCAGCTCGCCTCCACCAGCCATGTGGAAGGCGATATCCTTCACGAAGCGCTGGCGGTTGAAACCGGCGCGTTCTTCGAAGGCGCCTGCCGTCATTCCGACGACCCGATCAGCCAGCCCGATGCGTCGTCGACGCCGCGCCCCGCGCCGCGCCCGGCCGAGGCCAGCCACATGTCCAGCAACGATACCGGATCGCGCCCGGCGGCGGCTTCCTCGTCCGCCGAGAAACCCGGCGAAAGCCCGGTCGTGGTCAAGGATGGCGGTGTTGTCGTGAAGCGCCCCGCGGCGCAGTAAACGATACGCTCCGGTCTACCGCGCCCCGCCCCCCTGCAAGGGCCGTAGACGGGAAGACTGAATCGAAAAGGCCTCGCCGGTTATCCCGGCGAGGCCTTTCTCGTTTGCGTCCGGCAATGCCCTATCAGGCAATATCCTCAACGGCCTCGTTCTGGCCCTCGATGCGGGCGGCAAGCGAGGCGGCCATGAACTCGTCGAGATCGCCATCCAGAACGGCCTGCGGGTTGCCGCTCTCAACGCCCGTACGCAGATCCTTCACCATCTGATAGGGCTGCAACACATAAGAGCGGATCTGGTGACCCCAGCCGATATCGGTCTTGCTGTCGGCCTCGGACTGGGCCGCATCCTCGCGCTTTTGCAGCTCGGCCTCGTAGAGCCGGGCGCGGAGCATGTCCCAGGCGGTTGCGCGGTTCTTGTGCTGCGAGCGCTCGTTCTGGCAGGCGACGACGATGCCGGTCGGGATATGCGTGATGCGCACGGCGCTATCGGTCGTATTGATGTGCTGACCGCCCGCGCCGCTGGCCCGGTAGGTGTCGATGCGCACATCGCTCTCGCTTACCTCGATATCGATCTTGTCGTCGATGACCGGATAGACCCAGACGCTGGAAAAGCTCGTATGGCGGCGCGCGGCGCTGTCATAGGGCGAAATGCGCACCAGCCGGTGCACGCCGCTTTCGGTCTTCAGCCAACCATAGGCATTGTGGCCCTTGATCTGGAGCGTGGCGGATTTGATGCCCGCCTCTTCGCCGTCATGGCGCTCCATCAGCTCGACCTTGTAGCCCTTGCTCTCCGCCCAGCGCGTATACATGCGCAGAAGCATGGAAGCCCAGTCCTGGCTTTCCGTGCCGCCCGCGCCCGCATGGACTTCGAGAAAGGCATCGTTGGAATCGGCCTCGCCCGACAGCATGGTCTCGATCTGGGCGGCCTGAGCGTCGGCCAGCGCCGTCTTCAAAGCCTGCTCGGCCTCGCCCACGATGCTGTCGTCGCCTTCGGCCTCGCCGAGTTCGATCAGTTCCACATTGTCGGTAAGGGCGGCTTCGAGCGAGCGGTAGCGCTTGATCGATTCTTCCAGCCGCGTGCGCTCGCGCATCAGCTCCTGCGCACTGTCCGGGTCGTTCCAGAGATGGGGATCTTCGGCCTTGGCCGTCAGCTCGTCGAACCGTTTGAGGGCGTTATCCCAGTCAAAGATGCCTCCTCAGCAGTTCGAGCGACTGCTTGAGTTCGTCAATCGTGACCTGGGTTTCGGCGCGCATGGATTCTCGTCTCCGTTGAAGAGGGCCGGAAAATAGGCGTTGGGGCGGATGCTGTAAAGGCGTGGGAAGCGCCTAATAAAGACCGCCCGTCCCCGCGCCGACGGAACCGTCTCCATAGGAGCTGCCGGACGATGCGTCGGCTCCGGTATCGTCCTTGCGCTGTCCCAGCCCGCCGACGACATCCGGCTGCCCGTCATTGTCGTTGCCGGCAGTCGGCGCGGTGCCGGTCTTGAAGGCTTCCAGCACGACATGCTTCGTGCCGGGACCGGCGAGCTTGCCGGTATCGCCGTCGATCTTCACGAAGTTGATGCCGGGCGGAATGCGGAAGGGGATGGCGGGCTTGTTGGCCAGCGCGCGCTGCATGATATCTGCAAAGATCGGCGCGGCCACGCGCCCGCCGGTTTCCGCGCGGCCCATGGGAATGGGGTCGTCGAAACCGACATAGACGCCAACCACCAGATTGGGCGAATAGCCCATGAACCAGGCGTCGCGTTCCTCGCTCGTGGTACCGGTCTTGCCCGCCAGCGGCTTCTTGACCTTTCGGGCGGCAGACCCGGTGCCATGCTGGATAACGCCTTCCAGCAGCGAGGTGATCTGATAGGCCGTTTGCGGGTTTTCGACCTGGGGACGGTCGTCGGGCAGTTCGGGCGGCTGCAGGCCCGGCTCCCAGGGCTCGTCGCAATCGGGACAGGCGCGCTTGTCATGCTTGTAGATGGTGCGGCCGCGGCGATCCTGCACACGGTCGATCAGCGTCGGCACGACCTTCTTGCCGCCATTGTCGAGAATGGCATAGGCCGACGTCATGTGAAGCAGCGTCGTGTCGCCCGCGCCCAGCGACATGGAGAGGACCGGCATCATGTTTTTCATGACGCCGAACTTCTCCGCATAGGCGGCGACCTTGTCCATCCCCACATATTGAGCAAGGCGGACGGTCATCACGTTGCGCGAATGAACGAGGCCGTAGCGCAGGGTCGACGGCCCGTGGAAATTATGTTCGTAGTTTTGCGGCTTCCAGAGTTCCTGCCCCGGCCCGGGATCGAGCACGAAGGGCGCGTCGAGAACCAGGCTCGCGGGCGTGAACCCGCTGTCGAGCGCAGCGGCATAGACGAAGGGCTTGAAGGAAGACCCCGGCTGGCGCATTGCCTGCACCGCGCGGTTGAACTCAGACAGGCCGTAGCTGAAGCCGCCCTGCATGGCGAGGACGCGGCCCGTATGCGGGTCCATGGCGATGGCGGCGCCGTTCACCGCCGGCACCTGCCTCAGCGCATAATGGTCGGGCTTGGCGTCATCGGCGACGGATTTACCGTCCTTGTCCACCGGTTCGACATAGACGACATCGCCCACTTCCAGCACATCGCCGGCCTTCTTCACCTCGGGGCCGAGATAGACCTTGTTGATCGTCTTGCGCGCCCATTTCATCTCGCTGAGCGGGATCGTGCCTTTCGGCGTTTCGTCGGCGAACTTGCCGCTGGGCAGCCTCTTCGGGCGGATTCCGATCTGTGCCTTGTCGGCCTCCACACCGAGCACCACCGCAAGCGTCCAGGGCTTGAGATCGTCGGGAAGATCGATGCCGGTCAGTTCGTCGCGCCAGATCGCCCCCGCCTCCAGCTTTTTCAGCGGCCCGCGCCAGCCGTGCCGCCGGTCATAGGCTTCGAGCCCCTTGCGCAATTCTTCGGTGACGATCTGCTGCAAACTGGTGTCGATGGTCGTGCGGACGGACAGGCCGCCCTTGAGCAGCTTGTCATTGCCATAGCGGTCCACCAACTCGCGGCGGACCTGCTCCACGAAATAGCTGGCGTCTGCGATCTGCACGCCGGCGTCGCGCATATCGACGACGAGGTCGGTGGCCTGCGCTTCCTTTGCCACTTCCGGCGTGATGTAACCGTCTTCCTCCATGCGGCCGATCACCCAGTTGCGGCGGGCGACGGCGCGATCATGGTGGCGATAGGGATGGTAATTGGCGGGGCCCTTGGGCAGCGTCGCCAGATAAGCGGCTTCGGCGACGGTAAGGTCGTCGAGCGACTTGTCGAAATAGTTCAGCGCCGCCGCGGCCACGCCGTAGCTGCCCGCGCCCAGATAGATCTCGTTCAGATAGAGCTCGAGGATCTGGTCCTTGGTGTAGGCATGCTCCAGCTTGATGGCCAGAAGCGCTTCCTTGATCTTGCGGTCGAAGCTCACTTCATTCGTCAGCAGGAAGTTCTTCGTGACCTGCTGCGTGATGGTCGAGGCGCCGACCAGACGCCGCCCCCTGAAGACATTCAGGATGTTGTCGAACACGGCGCGCACGATGCCCTTGGCATCGATCCCGCCATGCGAATAGAAGTTCTTGTCCTCGGCGCTGAGAAAGGCATGGATCACGCGGCGCGGGATCACGTCGATCGGCACATAGAGACGGCGCTGCTCGGCATATTCGCCGATCAGCCGGCCATCCGCCGCATGCACGCGCGTGACCACGGGCGGCTCGTAATTCGCAAGCTTGGTGTAATCGGGCAGGTCCTGGTTCAGCCGCCAGACGACATAACCGCCCGCCAGCAGCCCCACGAACATGAGCGTCAGGAAAAACGCCGATATAAACGCCAGAATTCTAACCATCGGGCTCCACGCCCCACCCTTGTTCGTCAGCCCGCCGGCAGATGGTCTCCATTCGGCGAGACGCCCTGCCCTCATGCTCTGCTAGATAACAAATATGGCACCTGCATGGCAGCACCGAATGCCGCCATGGTGAACGCGCCGGTCTTATTCGGGCGCTTCGGCCAGTCTTTCACCGAAATAACGGTCCACGGCCTTCACAAAACTCCGCGATACTTTCTTGCGCCATGACGATGACGTTAATTCGCGTTCATCGCCGGAATTCGTCAGGAAGCCCAGTTCGACCAGCACGGAAGGCACGTCGGGCGCTTTCAGCACGGCGAAGCCCGCGAAGCGGTGGCTCTTCTGGAGCATATGGGTCTGCGCGCTCGCATAATCGACCAGCGAACGGGCAAAGCGGGACGAGAAATTCTTGGTCTCGCGCTGCGCAAGGTCGATCAGAATGCCCGTCACTTCCGGGGACTCTCCGCCAAGATCGACACCGGCGATGATGTCGGAGGCATTTTCCTTGCGGGCAAGCGCGGCGGCTTCCTTGTCGGAAGCGGTTTCAGACAGGGTATAGACCGACAGGCCGCGCACGCTGGGCTTGCTGATGGAATTGGCGTGGATCGATACAAAGAGGTCGGCTTTGTATTTCCGCGCAATCGCGACGCGCTGGCGCAATTTGATGAAGCGGTCGGTGCTGCGGGTCATGCGAACGTCATAGCGGCCTGTCGCCCGAAGCTGCCGCGCGAACTCTTTCGCAAAGGCCAGCACCACATCCTTTTCCTTCACGCCGGAACGGCCGATCGTGCCGGGGTCGACGCCGCCATGACCGGGATCGATGACGACGACACGGCGGCCGATCACGCCTGCGACGGGCCGCTCGATCGGGACCATCGTGTCGGGCAAGTCGGCTGTCGCCTTATCCTCGGCGGGTTTGTTCTGCGCGACGAAGGTGGCCATATCGGTAGAGGCAATATCCAGCACGATACGTCGTCCGAACCCGGCCTGGGGTTCAAGCTCGAATTTGCGGTCAACAACCGCGGGGCCCGTCAGGTCGAGCACGATGCGCGAGCTGTCTGCACCGAAGCGGCCATAGCGGAAACCGGCCACGACCCCGACCGCCTGTTTGCCGGTGCCCTCGGGCAGCCTGAAATCCACATGCTGAAGGTCGATGACAAGACGATAGGGATTGGAAACGGTCGAGACCTCATAGGCGACCGGGGCGGTGCCGCTCAGTTCGAGGACGAAGCGGGTCTCCCTGCCGTGATCGCCAAGCCTTGCGTTGGTTATCGCGCCGACCGGGCCGGAGGATTTCGTGGGCGTCGAGGCCGGTTGCGCTGCGGGCGACGCCTTGGGCTCGGGGAGGGCCGCGTCCCGGGCCGGCAAATCGCCCGGCTCCGCCTCGGCCTCTTTCAGCGCCCCCAGCACGAGATCTCTCAATTCGTCGCTGTCCATTTGCGGCGCGGCCTGCGCTTCAGGCGCGGCCAGCGGCACCGGTTTCTCGGCGGACGCCGGAACGGACGCAAAAATCTGGAGGGTAATGAACAGGATCGCAGACAGGATAAAGCGCAGGGCGGCGCGCAATTTGCGCCCTTCCGCCCCGTCAGGCCGGTTCGGCAGGCTCGAACTCATGATCGCTTCTGTCACAGGCGCAATCCCGATCCCATCCGGGTTATGCCGGATTCCTCGTCTTCCAGGGGGTGCATCTCGTCCCGGACGGAAGCCGGGCGGCACGCCGCATCGAAAGACGGCACAGGCCTCAATACGGGTTTTTCGCAATGTGCGAAGCACCCTCGTCGAAAAGATTAAAGCAAGGATACTTCAAAATCGGTTAACACGTCCAAAATTAAAGGAATTTCAATGAACAAGGTGGTTAATAGCCCCTACCTTACGCCGGCTCGACTATTGGCGGCCCCTGAAAAGGCGTGCTTGCCAAATCGGACCGGCAAACGGTAAAAACAGCATATTGGCCGAGATGGATCCGCAGTTGCAGATTCGGTCGGCTTCCCCGAGGAATTCGGGCAGACAGTTTCGCGCAGCCGAGTACGGCCCAATCCCGCATCGCTTCAACGCATGCCGTTTTGCACCGCTTGGGTTGCTTCGTTTCAGCCTCGCCCGCATCCGTCATCGCCCATCCGGGCGCGACCGCTTGAATATGGCGGCAGGGCGCTTTCAAAGCGCATGGGGCCATACCGGCCCCCACCGCCGCAAAGATCTGCCAGACGGCAGCTTCGAGCGCACCCGGATTTCGGCCAGGACGGAAAAGCGCCGGCACCCCGGCGCGCCGCCGCAAGGCGCGAAATGGGTGCAAAGGAAGAGATGCTAAACGCGGTTACGGAGCGAATCGACGAGTTCGGCAGAAGCGCCCCAGAGACATGGGGCTGCCGCCCTGTCGCGCCGGTTTCCGGCACGCAGGCGCGCCGCGCACTCGCCCGCCACCGCGATTTTTACCGAGTAAATCACACCCAGCTTGCAGCTCCGTCACCGCGCCAGACAGGCGCCGGGCGGACGCATGCCCAAACATCAGGCGCCCTCGCGCCGCGTTTCCCCATAGCCAATTCGCTATCGGAAGCCGGCCTTCGAAGGCGCTGTGGAGAATTTCCATATGGGAAAGAAGATGCTTATCGATGCGGCCCACCCGGAAGAAACCCGGGTCGTGGTCGTAGCCGGCAATCGTGTCGATGAATTCGACTTTGAATCCGAAAGCAGGAAGCAACTCAGAGGAAACATTTATCTGGCCAAGGTGACGCGTGTGGAGCCCTCGCTCCAGGCGGCCTTTGTCGAATATGGCGGTAACCGCCACGGTTTCCTCGCTTTCAGCGAAATCCATCCCGACTATTACCAGATCCCGGTCGCCGACCGGGAAGCGCTGATCCGCCAGCAGGCCGACGAAGCCCGCCAGGCCGCGGCGGAAGAGGATGCCGAGGACGAAGCCCCGCGCAAGCGACGCGGTGCCAAAGCCGCAAAGCAGAAGAAGGCGGAGGAAACCGCGGAAGCGGTGGCGGATGACAACGAGGCCGAGGACGAGACCGGCCCCGAAGAAGGTCTGTCGGATTCCGAGGAAGACTACGTCGAGGAAGACACCGCCGAATATGGCGATGAGGAAGACGCCGTCATCGAGCTGGAAGAAGCCGATACGAACGGTAATGACGACACGGAAACCGTGCTGTCCGACGAGACCGTCGAGAGCATGGGCGACGAAGACGCGCTGGAAGAGGCCGAACCGCGCAAGAAGCGTTTCAACTACCGGTCCTACAAGATCCAGGAAGTCATCAAGCGCCGCCAGATCATTCTCGTGCAGGTGGTGAAGGAAGAGCGCGGCAATAAGGGCGCGGCGCTGACGACCTATCTGTCGCTCGCCGGACGTTATTGCGTGCTCATGCCGAACACCGCGCGTGGCGGCGGCATCTCCCGCAAGATCACGCAGGCCACGGACCGCAAGAAGCTCAAATCCATCGCCGAGTCGCTGGATGTGCCGGAAGGCATGGGCCTCATCATCCGTACCGCGGGCGCCAAGCGTACCAAGGCGGAGATCAAGCGCGACTACGAATATCTGCTGCGCATGTGGGAAAGCGTTCGCGAACTCACCCTGCGCTCCAGCGCCCCCACCCTTGTCTATGAGGAAGGCAGCCTCATCAAACGGTCGATCCGCGACCTTTACGACAAGGATATCGACACCATCCAGATCGAGGGTGACGAGGGCTACAGGGAAGCCAAGAACTTCATGCGCATGCTCATGCCGAGCCATGCGAAGAACGTACAGCCCTACAAGGATCGCCAGCCGCTCTTCCAGCGTTTCCAGGTGGACCAGCAGCTCGATTCCATGCTGGACCCGGTGGTGACGCTGAAGTCCGGCGGGTATGTGGTCATCAACCCGACGGAAGCGCTCGTCTCCATCGACGTGAACTCGGGCCGTTCCACCAAGGAACGGAATATCGAGCAGACCGCGCTCCGGACCAATCTGGAAGCGGCGGAAGAAATTTCACGCCAGATGCGTTTGCGCGACCTTGCCGGTCTCATCGTGATCGACTTCATCGACATGGATGAGAACCGCAACAACCGCGCCGTGGAACGCAAGCTGAAGGAATGCCTGAAGCATGACCGCGCGCGCATCCAGGTCGGCCGGATCAGCCATTTCGGCCTGATGGAAATGTCGCGCCAGCGCATGCGCTCCGGCGTGCTGGAAAGCTCCACCGTCACCTGCCCGCATTGTAAGGGCACGGGCCTTATCCGCTCCGTGGAATCCATGGCGCTGCATGTGCTGCGTGCCGTGGAAGCCGAGGCGATCAAGGCCAAGGCGGAAGCCTTCACCGTGCGTGTACCGACGGAAGCCGCGATCTATATCCTCAACCAGAAGCGCGCGACGCTGCTCGACATCGAAGACCGCTACAACGTCTCTATCTATGTCGAAGGCGACGCGACCCTTTCCGGTTCCGAGCATGACGTTCAGGTCGCCGAGCCCCGCAAGCGGACGCGCACGCGCCCGGCCATGGGGGCGATCAATATCGAGAGCACCTATGCCGACGAGCCCGGCGAGGACGCAGCAGCGGAAGCGGAAGAAGACCAGTCTGCGGACGATGAAAACGAACAGGCCGCCCGCGAGGATGACGAAGACAGTGGTCGCCGGAACGGACGCCGCCGTCGGCGGCGCCGGAAGCCGCGCGACGATGCCTCCGCGTCTCCCGCCGAGGAGGCATCCGCGCCTTCTGGCGATGAGGAGAGCGACGACCAGAAGGCCGATGCCGATAGCGACGCTGAGAGCAGCGACGAGGAAGGCAATGGCGAGGATGACGATCAGCCGCGCAAGCGCCGTCGTCGCGGCCGCCGCGGCGGACGCCGCAATCGCCGTCGCAGCGAGGAACAGGGCGATACGGAGCAGCAGGACGGCGAGTCTTCCGGCGATGCCGTCGCCAGCGACGACAAGGATGCCGGTGACGATAACGGCGATGACGATAACGGCGATGACGACAGCGCCGATAATGACGTCGACAACGACAATGACGGCGGAGACGGCGAGGAAGAAGAAATCCTTCTGTCCTATTCGCGCGACGAGGTTCACACCTCCGAGAAGGAAACCGACGAAGACGAAAACGATCTGACGCCGGAAGATTTCCAGGACGAGATCGAGACCGAGGACGAAGTCCCGGTGGATGTCTTCATGGAGGGCGAAGAAACCGTCGAAGAGCATTCCGACATGGAAGAGGAAAAGGCGGCGGACAAGGCTGCGTCTTCCGATGAGGAGCAGGAACCCGAAAAGGACCCCGTTGCGGCGGATGCCGGCACGGGCGACGAAAGCGGCGATACCGACGAGCCGGACCGCCCCGCCCGTCGCGGCTGGTGGCAGCGCCGATAGGCAATTGCATGGATCGTTCCGTCACAAACGACAAAGGCCCGGCGTTTCCGCCGGGCCTTTTCTTTTGGTCTGCGAACGCCTGTCAGCCGCCGACGCCCACGGCGCTGACACCCACACCGTCGCCCTTCGGATTGACGGCAAGCGAACAGCCGCCATCCGTCACACCGGCGGGACAGAAAACGGCGCTGGCCGGGGACGTCCGGGTCGCGGGTGTTGCGTCAAGTGCCTGAACCACGCTGTCCGTCGCCGTGCTGGCCTGTTGCGCGGCGTAGGCGATGGAGGCCGCGCCACGCGGCGCACCGGCTCCGGCACCCGAGAGATAGACCCGCTCGCCGTTGGCGCTCGTCACGATGAGCGGCATCAGGAAGGCCGATGCGAGACCTTGCGGATCGAGCGCGGGCGAGGCCGCGAGCGTCACGCCAGAGCTGCGCCCCGTAAGCGCCGACCCGAAGGCGCCGTTCATGGTCACGCCGCAGGCAACCGCACCGCCCTTGCCGTCCACCGTCGCGAAAGCGGTCGAGCCGAAATCACGATCGATATCCGCCGGGACGCCGAGGCGCCGTGCCGTGGCATTCGCCGTGTCGAGTAGCGAGGACGGCGATGCGCCCTGCGTTGCCTTCCAGATCGCCTCGGCGAATTTGCCCGCGCCCAGGCTGCGCCCGGCCAGATAGGCCGTCGTGCTGCCCGCGGACACGCTTTGCGCTGGCATTGTCGCGGCACGGTAGTCGCGCAAATCGTCCAGGGAGAGCTTGCCGCCGCCCGCCTTCGACGCAGCGACGAGATCGGCCGCCACCTGGCCCGCATAAAAGCCGCTCACGCCCCGGCTGCGGATCAGCGCCAGCGTGGAGGCAAGATCGACCCGGTCGAAACTATCGAGTTCGCGGTAAACGCCGCCGCCGGGCTTCATGAAACCGTGCTGCAACCCGTCGGATCCGGAGATGGTCTGCGCATTGGCGGCGAGCTGTTTGGCAAAGGCGCGGGAAACGGGGACGCCGGTGGCCGCGAGGCGCTCGGCGGGCGCAACCACCGCGCTCCAGTCCAGGCTACCGAAACGGGCCTGAAGCAGGCCGAAACCGCGCACATTGCCCGGCACCGCGACCGCGCCACCTTCGCGCGGCCGGCGCGTGAGGAAGGACACGGTTTCCACCTTCTTGCTCTCGGCGTCGCGGACCAGGCAGACGCCGCCACCGCCGAGACCGGCGGATGCCGGATAGGTGACCGACAATGCGAAATAAAGGGCCGCGGCGGCATCGGCGGCGTTTCCGCCTTTTCCGAGAACCTCGCGGGCGGCGAGCGCGGCCCGGGGCTCGTCCGCGACGGCGGCGCCTGCGAAGGAAGAGGCGGAACTGTCCACTTCCGGACGGCGACCGGCCTCCCGCTCCGCCTTACGGACCACACCATTGCTGCCGACCGTAACACCCAGCGGCGCATCAGCGTCGGAGCCGGAACAGGCCGTCAGCGACAAACCGACCAGAACCGCGGCGCCCAAGACAGCTGGACGCCGCCAGGCCGGAACGGATCGCGCTTTGTTGCGCTGCGGTACGGCGATGCGCGCGCCGCTCTTCGGATCAAAGTTTGGCCTCATTCCCACGCTTTCTATCTTCCTGTTTATCTTTAGAAATTTGCGCCGGAATCGGCGCGCGGCTTCGTAGGCTAGTTACGTTGACGGCTCCAAGCCCTCCCCATAGGTTTCTAGGGAACCGGGGAGCGAAACGGGAGTCGCCAGAACATCGAGCGGCATCATGATAAGATTTGTCACGTTGGGCAAATGGCGAAAGCGTAATCCGGCGTACTGACCTGGGCAGGAAAAGAGAAATGGCATTCAGCCTGATGAAGAAACTTCCCGCAGCCGCGCGCATGACAGGCGCTGCCGTGCTGAGCGCTGCGCTCTGTTTCGCGCCGGTCTCGCAATCCTTTGCCCAGCAGCGGGGCATTTCTCTTATTCGCGACGCGGAGACCGAAGCGCTGATGAAACGCTTCTCCGCTCCCATCTGGCGTGCCGCCGGGATCGACGAGAATGCGGTGCAGATCCATCTGGTGAAGGATCAGGGGATCAATGCCTTCGTCGCGGGCGGGCAGCAATTGTTCCTCAATACCGGCCTCATCACCCAGTCCGACACGCCCGGCGAACTGATCGGCGTGATCGCGCATGAAGCCGGCCATATGGCGGGCGGACATCTGGCGCGGACGCAGGATGCGCTGGGCAATCTGCAAATGCCGCTTATCGCCAGCATGTTGCTGGGCGTCGGCGCCATCGCCGCCGGACAGGCGGATGTCGGCGCCGCGGTGCTGATGGGCAGTCAGCACATCGCCCAGCGCGGCGTCCTCGCCTATAGCCGCGAACAGGAATCGCGCGCGGACCAGGCGGGTGCGACTTTCCTGGAACGCGCGCATCTGTCCGGCGAGGGGATGCTCGAACTTTTCTCCAAGTTCCGCGATCAGGAAGTGCTGTCGGGGCGAAACCAGGATCCGTTCGTGCGCTCTCACCCCATTTCCGAAGATCGCCTCGCCTCATTGCGCGGCCGCGTTGAGTCTTCCCCCTATTTCGACAAGAAGGACAGCGCGAAGGATATTCACGACCTCAAGATGGTTCAGGCCAAGCTCACCGGCTTCCTCGAGCGGCCTTCCGTGACTTTCAACACATATCCGCCGTCCGACCAGAGCGACTATGCCCATTACGCCCGCGCCGTCGCCTATCACCAGCTCGGCAAAACGAACGAGGCGCTGAAGGAACTCGCGCCGGTTTTCAAGAACGAGCCCAAGAATCCCTATCTCTATGAATTGAAGGGACAGATCCTCTTCGAAAGCGGCAATATCGAACCCTCCATCGTCGCCTATCGAAAGGCGCTGGAACTCGATCCGCATGAGGCGCAGCTTCAGATGGCGCTGGGGCAGTCCATTCTCGCGCGCGATACGGTGCAGGCGGCGAAAGAAGCTTTGCCCTATCTGCAAGAGTCGACGCGCAATGTCAACAACTACCCTTACGCCTATTACCAGCTTTCGCAGGCTTACGGAAAACTCAACAAGATCGGCCTCGCCGAGCTTGCGACCGCGCAGTATTACGACACGCTGGGTAATGCGCGCGAGGCCACGCGCCATGCCCGCCGCGCCCAGAGGCATCTGAAAACCGGTACGCCCGACTGGCTGAAAGCGGAAGACATCGCTTCCCAGCAGGTCACGCCCCGCGGCTGACCCCACTCCATTATTCCGCCTATCGAGGACACAAGTTCATGCGTTCAGTTCGTCCGCTTCTCCGCCTCCCCGTTCTTGCCGGCGTGGGCCTCGCGCTCGCCGTCACATCGGCCTTTGCCGCCGACAAGACCTTCACCGATGAACAGACAAGGGCCATCGAGGAGACCGTCCACAACTACCTCGTCACGCACCCGGAAGTGCTGATCGAGGCGATGCAGGCGCTGGACAAGAAGGAAGCCGCCGCCGCGCAGGCCCAGGCGCGCGCGGTGATCGAGAAAAACTCGGACGTCCTCTTCCACGATCCCTCGACCTATGTGGCGGGCAATCCGAAGGGCAATGTGTCGATCGTGGAGTTCTTCGACTATCAATGCGGCTATTGCCGGGCGAATTTCGAGCCGCTGCGCGAGGCGGTGAAGCAGGACGGCAATGTTCGCTTCGTGCTCAAGGAATGGCCGGTGCTGGGCCCCGCCTCTCGGTTCGCCGCCAAGGCGGCCATGGCGGCCCGCCAGCAGAGCAAATATCTGGAATTCCACAATGCCCTGTTTGGCCTCAAGGGCGGGCTCACCGAAGAGCGCATTTTCGACACGGCGGCCAAGGTCGGTCTGGATGTGACGAAACTCCAGAAGGACATGGAAGACCCCGCCATCGAAAAGGCGCTCACGCGCAATGACGCGCTTGCCCGGGCGCTGGGCTTCGAGGGTACGCCCAGCTTCGTCATCGGCAAGGATGCCTATAAGGGCCTCCTGCACCCCGACGAGATCGGTGAATATGTCGCGAAGGCGCGCGACGAGTGCGGCCAGACGACATCCTGCTAGCCGGCATTCAAGGGGGCGAAGGTGAAACGGATCGATCTTACCGCTTACGACGTCCCGGAGATCGTCGCCCGATGCGTGGAGGTGCCCGATGTCGGCGCGCCCGCGCCGGGCGAAGTCGTGTTCGACGTGCTGGCCTTCCCTATCAATCCCGCCGATATCGGCTTTTGCCGGGGCAGCTATC
>NZ_NYVD01000053.1 GCF_002684405.1 Parvibaculum sp.
AATTCGGGAAGGACGCCATCATCTCCGGACGAACGCTACCGAAAAAATAGGTCAGCAGCTCCCCGGCGAGAAATATTCCAATCCCACAAGGTGCCCGGCAAGCGACATATCCGGATAGTCGAGTTCCAGTTTCGTCACCACGCCATTGGGGAAGAGCCGAAACGCCATCTGGAATTCCGGTTCGCTGTCGCCCGGCCCGTCCTCGAAATAGGCGACCCGCATCGGCCAGGCCTTCATCCCCGTAAGCTGCTTGCCCGCTTCCGCGTTCAGGATCTTGACCCGCCGGGCTTCCTTGCCGGGCGGAACGGGCTTGCCGATGAAAGCGGTGGAAAGCGTCGCCTTCTCTTCCGCCCCGTCGAACACTTTCTGCGCGACGATCTTTTCGCCCGCCTGCGCGGCATCGATCAGCGCGATATTCGCCGAGGCAGGAAACAGAACCGCGCCGGAAAGCGGCACGGGCGGTTTGCCGTCAATGGTGATCGACGCCTCGTCCGCCGCCGGATCGCTCCTGACGCGCCCGCTCACCTTTTCCGAACGCTGGCCGTTGAAATAGGTCAGGCGTTCATAACGGAAACTCTTGCCGTCAAGCGCCTCCCAGGCGCTCAGGCGGACATCGTTGCGCGAAAGGCCTTCGTCGGAGCGCATATCGGTGACGACCCGCTGGAGCGAGGTATAGCCGTCGCAGGACGGCCCGCCCCGCCACTCCACCACCATACGTCCGGAGACGTTGGCGATATCGCTCATCGTGTCGGCCTTGAGCAGCGAAAGGTCGTAAACCGCCCGATGCATCTGCAAAGGCGCGGCCCCGGCCCCGTGACTCAGGCCCGCAAGCCCCGCCGCGACCAGGGCGGCAACGAAAAGAAAGCGTCTGACGTGCATGAATCTCAATCCCGCAAGAGCCCGGGGCCTTGCCCCGGCGCAGCCTGAGAGCCTACACCAATCATCTATGGTTTGCAGATCGCGGATGGAACAATGGCTCGCCCCACAATTCTCATCACCCGGAAATGGCCCGATCAGGCACAAGCCCGCGCCGCCGACAGCTATGAAGTCCGCCTCAACGAGGACGATCGGCTGATGACGACCGACGAGCTAGTCCGTGCCGCCCAAGGCTGCGACGCCCTCTTGCCCACGGTGACCGACAGGCTCGACGCGGCCGCCATAAACGCTCTGCCCGCCTCGATAAAAATAATCGCCACCGCCTCGGTCGGCTATGACCATATCGACATCGCCGCCGCACAAGCACGCGGCATCGCCGTCACCAACACGCCGGATGTGCTGACCGAGGCGACCGCCGAAATCGCCATCCTGCTGATGCTGGGCGCGGCGCGCGGCGCCCCCGTGGCGGAACGCATGCTGAGACAGGGCGATTGGAAGAGCTGGTCGCCCACTGGCATGCTGGGCATCGAGGTCAGCGGCAAACGCATGGCGATCCTCGGCATGGGCCGCATCGGCAAATCGGTGGCGCGCAAGGCCCGTGCCTTCGGCATGGAAATCCACTACCACAACCGCCGCGCGCTCGACCCCGGCGAGGCCGAGGGCGCGATCTTCCACGAAACGGCCGACTCGCTTTTCAAGGTCGCGGATGTCCTGTCGATCAACTGCGCCTCCACGCCCGAAACACGCGGGCTGGTGAATGCGGACCGCCTCGCCCTGCTACCGGACGATGCGGTGCTGGTGAACACCGCGCGCGGCGACATTGTGGATGACGAGACGTTGATCGCAGGATTGAAGACCGGACGACCGGCGGCGGCGGGCCTCGACGTTTTCAACAACGAACCGAATTTCCACCGGGGATATCTCGAGCTGGGCAATGTCTTCCTGTTGCCCCATCTCGGCAGCGCGACACTGAGCACCCGGACCGCCATGGCCGAACGCGCGCTCGACAATCTCGACGCCTTCTTCAAGGGAAACAGGCCGGGCGATCTCGTGACCGCCTGACGGACAGAGAGATCGACCGGCCTGTATCGAGATTTAACCCGCGGCGTGAGGCGTTCCGCGCCCGGATCCCTGTATCCCGGCATACGCCGCTATCTTTTGCAGCGCCACGAGCCCCGCCAGCGCGAGTACGTTCACAGCGAACATTTCCCGCATGATCTCGCTTGTAAAGGCACCGAAGCCCGATTGCATGGCGAGTGCCATCATATAAAGCACCGCCTCATATGCGAGAAAGGCCGCTATCAGCCCAAGCGCCGCAGAGCCGAGGCCGCCGAAGCGCGAAATGACGGATCGTGCCTGGAAGACGGTGAGCGTCGCCAACAGAGCCGCCGCACCGATCGCAGCGCCCCAAAGCAACGTGCTCGTCGCAAGAGGATAGCCGAGAAGGCCGAAACCGACGGCCTGATTGACACCCCACGCCGCACCGACAAGCAGCAATGCGTCGCGGCGGTTCATATTCAAAGCGGCGACTGTTGCCAGTGCCGCAAACGGTATCGCGCAGGTGAACACATAGCTCAGCCCCACGCTCGCCGCGCCAAGGACACCGAACAGAATCCATTGCCGGTTATCATTCATCTTTAAGTCTTCCTTTCCGCCCCACCCGGGCTCTCGTCGGGGGAATGCATGAAGGCCTGAAAGGAAAACAGATGGCACCGCCTGCCGTCAGCCTTCGGGGCACCCCGCCCGAGGAATGAACATCATCTTGATTACGGCAGGTCTCCTGGCTCACGGATCGATGCGATGGCCCGCCTTCCCGATGCGTCGGCATCAGTGGCAAATCATGGGCAATCACTCACCGCTTACAGTTGCGGGGGCAGCTCCGGCCTTGTCTTGAAAACGCACCGGATTCCCTTGTCCCGCCATGAGGCGGAACGCCGTAATGTCCCGAGAGTGGCGATCCATACGCGCGTGTCAAGGAAACAACTTCCCAGCAAGACGAACCATACCCGGCAGCAATTGCCTGCCTGCCGAAACCTTGCCGACACTTTTCCGCAGAAAACCGCGTGTTTCACCTTTGGCAAGATGCTTGCTTCCTACCGTTCAGGCTGAAATCCAGGACTGGTCCCGTGGCAAGGGTACGAGGGACCTGATTGGGGGTACACAAAGATGGCACGAACAAATCATCTGGGGGCGATGGGAAGCTATGCGGCGCCCGAAGTCGTGGCCGAAAGATCCGATTCACTGACCGCGCGCTTTCACGACATGATGTCGGCAAGCCCCTCCAGCGGCGCAGATCGCCATCTGATGGAACGCGCGCTTGCCTATGCGCGGGAAGCGGAAAACCGCATCATGGAGCTCAATGAGCGCGTCCACCGGCTGGAAGCGCTGAGCCAGACCGACGAACTGACCGGCCTTCTCAACCGGCGCGGCTTCCAGGACATCCTTCACCGCAATCTGATGAGCGCGGCGCGCTATCACGAAACCGGCGTCCTCGCCTTTATCGACCTTGACGGCTTCAAGGCGGTGAATGACGAGCACGGCCATGCGGCAGGCGATGAAGTTCTGCGCGCGGTGGGAGCCTATCTCAAGCGAAGCGTCCGCGCGACCGACTTCGCCGCGCGTCTGGGCGGCGACGAGTTCGCCCTGATCTTCGTGCGCGCCGACATCCGCCCCGCCAGAGAACGCGCCCGCGACATCGTGCGCGGCATCAACTCGCTGAAGGCTGTCTATTCGAACGTCGAGTTGCCGGTCAGGGCAAGTCTTGGCACGGCGACCTATCATGGCGAAACGGACGGTCACGACCTCATGGATCGCGCCGACCGCGCCATGTACCGCGCCAAGAAACAGCGCCCGCGCATCGTGCCCTTCACCATGCACGAGTGACGCGAAACGCCGACCTCACGGCTTTCCGTGATGCGCGGATATCGGATGATAGAGCTCCGGCCGCCTGTCGCGGAAAAGCCCCCAGCCGACGCGGCGCTTGCGTATTTCGTCCAGGTCGAATGTCGCCGTGATGACTTCCTGCTTGTCGCAGCTGGCCTCGGCCACGATCTCGCCGGTCGGACCGGCCAGGAAAGACGAGCCGTAAAACGTCAGCTCGCATTCCTCGCCGACTTCCTTCCCGATACGATTCGACGCCACCAGCGGCACGATATTCGCCGCCGCATGGCCCTGCATGACACGCTGCCAGTGATCGCGCGAGTCGATGGGCGGCGCCGGTGGCGGTTCCGAGCCGATCGCCGTGGGGTAGAAGAGCGCCTCCGCCCCCTGCACCGCCATGGAGCGGGCCGACTCCGGAAACCACTGATCCCAGCAGATCGCCGCGCCGAACCGTCCATAGGCCGTATCCCAGACCTTGAAGCCGGTATCGCCGGGCGAGAAGTAATATTTCTCCTGATAGCCCGGCCCGTCCGGAATATGGCTCTTGCGATAAAGGCCCAGCACCTCGCCATCCGCGTCGATCATCACCAGCGAATTGAAATGGGCATGATGCGCGCGCTCGAAAAAGGAAAGCGGCAGGACGACCTTCAGTTCCTTTGCCAGCTCCTGCATGCGCTTGATGAGCTCATGCTCCATCGCCTCGGCGGCAAGCTCGAAATGCTCCGGCTTCTGGTCTACGCAGAAATAGGGGGTCTCGAAAAGTTCCTGCAGGAGGATCGCCTGCGCGCCCTTTTCCGCCGCTTCCCGCACCAGCGAGACCGCGCGGTCGACATTTTCGTCCCGCGCCCATGTGCAGGCCATCTGTGTGGCCGCGAATGTAACTTCCCGCATGGCGCATCATCCTTGAATGGCATCCGTTATGATTGGAAATATAAGCTTTCGACACCGCTCTGCACAGGCGTCATCTTGGCAAACAGCCCTCGCCGGGCCGGGGCGGTTTCGCTATAAAGGCGGTCGGTGCAAACACGCGATAAAGGGAGAATGACATGGCTGGACAGATCGAGACGCGGCTCAAGGAACTCGGGATCGACCTGCCCAAGGCGTCTGCGCCCGCCGGCAGCTATGTCCCCTTCGTCATCACCGGCAATCAGGTGTTCATTTCCGGACAAGGGCCCGTCGGGCCGAACGGACTTGAATATATCGGCAAGGTCGGCGCCGACCATACCGCCGAGGAGGCAGCCAAATCGGCCCGCCTGACGGCCCTCAACGTGATCGCCCAGCTCAAGGAAGCCTGCGGCGGCGATCTCGACCGGGTGACGCGCATCGTGAAGCTGACCGGCTTCGTCAACTGCACCCCCGATTTCGACCAGCACCCCACCGTCATCAATGGTGCCTCCGACCTGCTGGTGGAAATCTTCGGGGACAAGGGCCGCCATGCCCGCTCCGCCGTGGGCATGATGAGCCTCCCCTTCCAGATGACGACCGAGATCGAGGCGGTGGTGGAGATCGCCTGATCGTGATCGACTTTGCCATAACGGGATTTTGCGTCCGCGTGCCGGTCGTTTAGATTCAGGGCATGGGTGACGCGGAACAAGCCATTATCAGAGCGGTAAACAGCCTGTCGGAAGTCGATCCGGCGGCATGGGACGCCTGCGCCAATCCGCCCGACGAGCCCTATAACCCGTTTCTGCGCCATGCCTTCCTCTCCGCGCTGGAGGAAAGCGGCTCCGCCACGCGCGCAACCGGCTGGATGCCCTACCACCTGCTGCTCGAAGACGGCGCGGGCAACATGGCCGGCGCCATGCCCATGTATCTCAAGAGCCATAGCCGGGGCGAATATGTCTTCGACTATGGCTGGGCGGACGCCTTCGAGCGCGCCGGCGGCAGCTACTATCCCAAATTGCAGGTATCCATCCCCTTCACGCCCGTGACGGGGCGGCGGCTTCTGGTGCCGCCGGGCCCGACCATGAACGCCGCCCGGGACGCGCTGATCGCAGGCGGCATCGAGATCGGCAACCGCCTCGGCACCTCGTCATTGCACATGACCTTCCTCACCGAAGAGGAATGGGACTATCTGGGCGAACGGGGCCTGCTGCAACGCACCGACCAGCAATTCCACTGGCACAATCGCGGCTATGAGGGCTTTAGCGACTTCCTGGCCGAACTGTCCTCGCGCAAGCGCAAGAACATTCGCAAGGAACGGGAGCGCGCGCTGGAAAACGGCATCGAGATCGAATGGGTGACGGGCAGCGACCTGACGGAGGACCACTGGGACGCGTTCTACATGTTCTATATGGATACGGGCGCGCGCAAATGGGGTTCGCCCTATCTCACCCGTTCCTTCTTCAGCATCGTCAATGAACGCATGCCCGAAGACATTCTGCTCATCATGGCAAAGCGCGACGACCGCTATATCGCCGGCGCGCTGAACCTGATCGGCTCCGACGCGCTCTACGGACGCAACTGGGGTGCGGTGGAGCACCACCCCTTCCTGCATTTCGAGTGCTGCTACTATCAGGCGATCGACTTCGCCATCGACAGGGGGCTGAAACGGGTCGAGGCCGGCGCGCAGGGCGAACACAAGCTCGCCCGGGGCTACGTCCCCTCGCGCACCCACAGCGCACACTGGATCGCCAATGAAAGCTTCCGAAACGCGGTCGGCGAATATCTGGAGCGCGAGCGCCAATATGTCGAGCACGACATCGAAACGCTTGGCGAATACGCCCCCTTTCGGCACGATAACGACGCAATGCAACGCGAAGAGGACGACTTCTGATCCATGGCCTATGACAAGAACAATATTTTCGCGAAAATCCTTCGTGGCGAGGCACCCTGCTTCAAGGTCTATGAAGACGACATGACCTTTGCCTTCATGGATGTCATGCCTCAGACGGAAGGCCACACGCTGGTCATCCCGAAATATGAGGCGGAAAACCTCTTCGACCTCGATGCCGATTATGCGGCCGCCATGGCGAAGACGACGAAGAAGATCGCCGCGGCGGTGAAGAAGGCCTTCGACGCGCCGGGGATCATGATTGCACAGCTTAACGGCGCACCCGCCGGGCAAACCGTGTTCCACATCCATACGCATATCATTCCGCGTGCGGAG
The DNA here is from genome assembly GCF_002684405.1 of Parvibaculum sp. Lineage (GTDB taxonomy): Bacteria > Pseudomonadota > Alphaproteobacteria > Parvibaculales > Parvibaculaceae > Parvibaculum. The sequence goes on from NZ_NYVD01000053.1 coordinate 6,866, forward strand.
GGGATCGACCTGAAACTTCATGCGCGCCAGATGGCCGATACGAATGTTCTGAAACAACATGCCGAACGCGTGATCGCCGCTCTCGACTGAGACCGGCTTTCGCGGGGGCTGCGGATAATAAAGAGACCGCGGTACGTGGGGGAAAGATGAAGACGATGAGAAGAACGGCATTGGCCGTCGGCGTAACGGCCATGTCGGCCCTGCTACTGGCCGCCTGCGACGAAAACAAGGATACGCCCGCCCAGCGCTATTCGCTGGAAGAAGTGACCGGCCCCTCGCCCTTTCACGGCATTCATGGGATCACCGTCGAAAAGGACGGCACCATGCTGGCGGGCAGCGTGATCGGCCGCAGCATCTACAAGATCGATCCGGAAACGGGCGCCACCTCCGTCTATGAAGGCCCGCCCAAAGGCATGGCGGACGATCTGGAACAGGGCCCGGACGGCACGCTCGCCTGGACCGCCTTCATCGACGGCAAGATCTACGCCCGCAAACCCGACGGCACAGTAACGATGCTCGCCAAAGGCCTGCCCGGCATCAACTCCATCGCCTGGACCGATGACGGACGCCTTTTCGCAACGCAGGTCTTTCTGGGCGACGCGCTGTACGAGATCGACCCCACCGGCAAGAAACCAGCGCGCAAGATCATGGAAGGCATGGGCGGCCTGAACGGTTTCGATTTCGGACCGGACGGAAAACTTTATGGACCGCTCTGGGACAAGGGCGAGATCGCCCGTGTCGACGTGGACAAGGCCACGCTCGATGTCGTCGCCACCGGCTTCGGCATTCCCGCCGCAGCCAATTTCAGCCCGGATGGAACACTCTACGCCGTCGATACGCAGCGCGGCGAAGTCGTGCGCGTCGATCCCGCGGGCGGATCGAAAGAGGTCGTGGCGAAAGTGAAACCGTCCATCGACAACCTCGCCTTCGACAATGGCGGCAATCTCTTCATCACCAATATGGCGGACAATGCCGTCATCGCGGTGGATACCAGGTCGGGGAAATCCCGGACCGTCGTTTCCGGGCCGCTGGCCCTCGCAGGCGGCATCGCGCGCGCCAATGAAAGCGGCGAGGATGTGCTCTATATCGCCGACGGATTCGCCTTCCGGAAACTTCACCTCGCCAGCGGACGGATGGAGGAAATCGCCCGGATGTGGAGCGGCAATATCGACTACCCGCTCAATGTCGCCGTCGCCAACGGCCATGTCACCGTGGCCGGGCTCACCTCCGGCGCCGTGCAGGTCTTCGATCAGGAAGCCGGTAAATCCATTGCTCTTATGCACGGGTTCATCACGCCGAGTTCCGCCATTGCCATGACGGATGGCCGTATCGTCGTCGCCGAATATGCCAAGGGCCGCCTTCTCATGGTGGATCCGGAACATTCCGACGCACGCACCGAGATCGTCACCGGCCTCGAAGGCCCCGAAAACATGATGGCAACGGGCGACGGCTCCATCTATGTGAGCGAGACCGAAGGCGGCGTCATTTCGCGCATCGACCCTGAAACCGGGAAGCGAACCGTACTGGTCGCCGATCTCGATGCCCCCGAAGGCTTCGACATCGCACCGGACGGCAAACTCATCATTGCCGAGGTCGGGGCGAAACGCATCGTCGCCGTCGATCCGGAAAGCGGTACCAAAGAGGTTTTGCGTGACGACCTGCCCATCGGCCTCAAAGGTCCCGCTGAAGTGCCGTCATCCTATGTTCCGACCGGCGTCTCGGTGGGGCCAGATGGCGACATCTATTTCTCGTCCGATATCGACGCCCGGATCTTCCGCCTGAAGGAGACCGGCGCGAGCTGACGGTCAGGGAGGAGACGAAGACGATCCGGCTTGCCGCCTGTCTTTGCCTCCTCACCCTCCCCGCTTTCACCGCCGCGCCCGGACAATGAAAAACCCCGGCAGTCGCCTGCCGGGGTTCGATATCGCGAAAAGCGAAAGCCTTAGCCCATCTTGAAGACGCAGATCTTGTTGCCGTCCGGGTCGCGGAAATAGGCGCCATAGAAGGTCGGCATCCGCTCGCCCGGCGCACCCTCGTCCGGCGCGCCCAGTTCCATCGCCTTGGCGTGTATCTTGTCGACCGACTCGCGGTCGGGCATGGCCAGCGCCACCATATTGCCGTTGCCGGGCTTGGCTTCCTGCTGGTCGTAAGGCACGAACACCCCCAGCATGGGCCCCTGACCGGTACCCCAGAAGGTATAGCGATCGCTCTCCATGAGCTCCTTCGCACCCATCTCGGCCATCAGCGGCTCGTAAAACGCCTTGGACCGCGCGCGGTCGTTCGTGCCTACCGTTACATATCCGATCATCGGAAATCTCTCCCTGGAGGTCTGTTCTTGTTTACGGCTGCGAGGACATTACGGGGCGAAGCTGGACCTCGCCTTTACTCCCCAATGTCCGTCCTGAAGGGTCACGACATAAATCGAGTCGTAATGCCCTATGACGCTGCCATCGGCACGATAACGCACAAAACGCGTATCGAAATGCACTTTGTCGTGACCGGCATGAATAACCTCGCGCCGCTCCCAGCCGGAGCGCGCCCAGTCCACGCCGAGCCCCTTTTCGAACATGTCGCGGGGATGCCAGCCGGGTTTGTCGATGATAACGAGCTCGCCCGAGGCGATGCGCACGCTCGGATAGTTGAGCGTCGCCTCCCACGCCTCCACATCGCCGGCATTGAAGGCAGCCATGAAGTCGGTGAGACATTTCATGGCACCCGCGATGCTTTCCTCGAATTCACTCAATCTTTCCTCCCCCTTTTCGGTCCAGTATTTCGGTTTCCGCTCTGCGGTCGCCAGACTATGAAAAAGGCCGCCGGAGAGAAATCTCCTCGGCGGCCTTTCCATATTTCCCGCTAGGCGCGATCACTCGGTGAGCAGCGGAACCTTCGGCACGCTGCCGCCGCCGGAATCGCCCGATCCCGTATCGCTCGGACCGGAATCGCCGGACCTGCCGCCGCCCTTCTTCTGGCCGGGCTTGCGCTTGGGTGCGCTGGCCTTGGACGGGGTTTCCTCGATATCGAAGGACAGCTCGTCCTTCTCGGCATCGACCCCGACCTTGACGTGGCCGCCCTTGATGAGCCGCCCGAAGAGAACCTCGTCCGCCAGCGGCTTCTTGATGCTCTCCTGGATGACGCGGGCAAGCGGCCTTGCGCCCATCTGCTCGTCATAGCCACGATTGGCCAGCCATTTGTTGGCTTCGGGCATCAGCTCGATGGTGACGTTGCGGTCGGCAAGCTGCGCCTCGAGCTGCATGACGAACTTTTCGACGACCTGCGCGATGACGGCTTCCGGCAGCTGGCCGAAGGGGATCACCGCATCGAGACGGTTGCGGAACTCCGGCGTGAAGAGACGCTTGATCGCATCCTCGTCCTCGCCTTCCCGCTTGGCCCGCCCGAAGCCGATGGCGTTCTTGGCGGCTTCCGACGCGCCCGCATTGGTGGTCATGATGAGCACCACATTGCGGAAGTCGATCTTCTTGCCGTTATGGTCGGTCAGCTTCCCGTGATCCATCACCTGCAACAGGATGTTGAAGAGATCGGGATGCGCCTTCTCGATTTCGTCGAGCAGCAGCACGCAATGCGGATGCTGATCCACGCCATCGGTCAGGAGACCGCCCTGGTCGAAACCGACATAGCCGGGCGGCGCGCCGATGAGACGCGACACGGTATGCCGCTCCATATATTCCGACATGTCGAAGCGCAGCATCTCCACACCCATGATGGATGCAAGCTGGCGCGCCACCTCGGTTTTGCCAACGCCGGTGGGACCGGAGAAGAGATAGGAGCCGATGGGCTTCTCGCCGTCGCGCAGGCCCGCGCGAGCAAGCTTGATCGAAGCGGCCAGCGCATCGATGGCATTATCCTGCCCGAACACCACGCGCTTCAGCTCGGTATCGAGATCGCGCAGCTTCTCCGTATCGTTCTTCGACACGGATTTCGGCGGAATGCGCGCCATGGTCGAAATCACGGCCTCGATCTCGTTCACGCCGATGGTCTTCTTGCGGCGCGATTCCGGCAGCAGCATCTGCGAGGCACCCGCCTCGTCGATCACGTCGATCGCTTTGTCGGGCAGCTTGCGGTCATGCATGTATTTGGACGACAGCTCCACCGCCGTCTTGATGGCGTCGTTGGTGTAGCGGATCTTGTGGAAGGTCTCGAAATAGGGCTTGAGACCTTTCAGGATCTTGATCGAGTCCGCCACGCTCGGTTCCGCCACATCGATCTTCTGGAAGCGGCGGACAAGCGCCCGGTCCTTCTCGAAGTGCTGGCGGTATTCCTTATAGGTTGTGGACCCGATGCAGCGCAGCGTGCCGCTGGCAAGCGCCGGCTTCAACAGGTTCGAGGCATCCATCGCCCCGCCACTCGTCGCGCCTGCGCCGATGACGGTGTGGATTTCGTCGATGAACATCACCGCGCCCGGATAGGCCTCGATCTCCTTGATGACCGCCTTGATGCGCTCCTCGAAATCGCCGCGATAGCGCGTACCCGCCAGCAGCGTGCCCATGTCGAGCGAGAAGATGGTCGCGTCCTTCAGCACATCCGGCACATCGCCCTCGGCAATGCGCTTGGCAAGGCCTTCCGCGATCGCCGTCTTGCCGACGCCCGGATCGCCCACGAAGAGCGGATTGTTCTTCGACCGGCGGCAAAGGATCTGGATGGTGCGCTCGACCTCGCGCTCGCGGCCGATCAGCGGATCGACCTTACCGGCCTTTGCCTTCTCGTTGAGGTTCACGCAATAGGCGTCCAGCGCCTCGGTCGAGGAGCGTTCCTTGCCGTTACGCTGGCGTTCGCCCTCCTCCGCCTGCTCGCCCGCGCCCGTCACGGGGCGGGTTTCGTTCATGTCGGCGCGCTTGGCGATGCCGTGGCTGATGTAATTCACGGCGTCGTAGCGCGTCATGTCCTGCTCCTGCAGGAAATAGGCGGCATGGCTCTCGCGCTCGGCGAACATGGCGACAAGCACATTGGCGCCGGTTACCTCTTCGCGCCCCGACGACTGCACATGAATGACCGCGCGCTGGATGACGCGTTGGAAACCCGCCGTCGGTTTGGCGTCGTCGCCATCCTCGATCACCAGGCTGGAAAGTTCGTTATCGACGTAATTGGTGAGCTGCTGGCGGATGAGGTCGACATCGACATTGCAGGCGCGCATGACAGCGGCTGCGTCCTGATCGTCCACCAACGCCAGCAGGAGATGCTCCAGCGTCGCATATTCGTGACTGCGATCATTCGCCAGGGCGAGCGCTCGGTGAAGGCCATCTTCGAGACTACGAGAAAATGTCGGCACTTTTAGACCTTCCCTTCTGCTGAGGCGCCTCCCGGACGCTCAACGCTACATGCAAAAACGCTACTCTCTCTCCATCGTGCATTGCAACGGATGCTGATGCTGCCGCGCGAAGTCCATCACTTGCGTCACTTTCGTCTCGGCCACCTCATAGGTGTAGAGACCGCAGACGCCCACCCCGTGCTGATGCACATGGAGCATGATCTTCATGGCCTCTTCAGGCCCCTTGTTGAAAAACCGCTCCAGAATATGAACGACGAACTCCATGGGAGTGTAATCGTCATTCAACAGTAAAACTTTGTAGAGCGAGGGTTTTTTGGTTTTGGGCTTCGTGCGGGTAACGACGCCCGTTCCGGCATCCCCGTCATCATCGTCCGGCCTGTTATCGTCAGACATTCTCTCGCCTGACGCTTTTTCGTAGGACATTGCCCTTACCCGCGCCCTTACCTGCCAGTCACTCACCGCCGGCTGCATCAGTTTGCTCCTTAACCGGCCGACCCCGTAAATGTTGCGGGATACTCGACGCTTGCGCAAAGCACCCCGACAACCGGTTCCTGGTTCCTATTACATAGGCGAACGCCGGGAAATTCAAAGGCCGATTGGCTTTATCCCCAGCAAATCAGCCCGGAACGGTGCGGCGCAAGCCCCGGGCGGCGCGATTTACCGCTTGCGCGGAAGATCCTTTCCCCATGAAACGGGAATCCCTCCCCCGGGACGCTATGGGAAAGGTTTTCATTTTTCCTTTACATGCCTCCCCGGCGGCTCTTACCCGCGACACCCGCCTTCTTGAGGATTTACGGTAAATAGCGAAGGAAAAGGCTGCTCGAATCTGCCGGTTAAGAAAAGAGTAACCAAGTTAACCATCGGGTAACATTTCGCCCTTACCCTTGGAACAAGCCTGTAAGTGCCGAAGAATCTGGGATTATCCGGCATCGGATACCGCGCGGGGCTTTCCTCGCCTGTGTTTCTTCGGCTACAGTATTCAGGGGAAGTAACGAGGGGCGACCCATAGGGGGGCGGCTCTCGAGTCGGGGTCATGGGTCATGCGCGTATCAGCGAGCGAAGCACCGGAGTCCGAAGCTGAGAAGCTCGGCGCGAACGAAACGATTCGGCGCCGCTTGCTGCCTAATATTGCCCTGTCCCTTCTTATCCTCTGCGCGATCGCCCTCTCGGGCACCTACGCCGGCACCGCGCAGGCGGCCCCCAAGCAATCCGCCATCGTGATCGACGCCTTCAGCGGCAAGGTGCTCTATTCGAGCCATGCCGATGCGAAGCGCTACCCTGCCTCGCTGACCAAGATCATGACGCTCTACATCCTCTTCGAGAAAATGAAGAAGGGCGATATCGAGCTGAACGACCGCGTCGTCTTCTCCCGGCATGCCGCCGGCATGGCGCCATCCAGGCTGGGCATCAAGCCGGGTCGCAGCATTTCGGTGGAATCCGCCATCCTCGCCCTCGTCACCAAATCGGCGAACGATGTGGCCGCCGCCGTAGGCGAAAAGATCGCAGGCACGGAGTATGAGTTCGCCAAGCTGATGACCAAGACGGCGCATCGGCTCGGCATGAAGAACACCACCTACAAAAATGCTTCCGGTCTGCCCAACCGCTACCAGCGGACGACGGCGCGCGACCAGGCAACCCTCGCCAAGCGCATGCGCCTCGATTTCCCGCAATATTATCACTTCTTCAGCCGGAAATATTTCGCCTATAACGGCCGCCGCTACAAGAACCACAACAACCTGCTGACCAAGTACCATTATCGCGGCACGACGGGCATCAAGACCGGCTACACGCGCGCTTCGGGCTTCAACCTGACGGCCACGATCGAGCGCGACGATCGCTATGTCATCGCCGTGGTGATGGGCGGCAAGACCTCCAAGGCCCGCGACCGGCGCATGATGGGCCTTCTGGACCGCTTTGTGCCGCGCGCCGTCGCGTGGGCGGACGGGAACACCCGCCTCGCCTCTGCCATGGTCAAGAACATCCCTCAGCCGATTGCCCGCCCGGTGAACCTTGTCAGCAACGAGGACCGTATGCAGCTTGCCTCGCTGCTTGAAGAAGACGACAGCGCGGATCCGGATGAGGAGACCTACGCAGACAATACCATCCTCCCGCTACCCGACCCGGAACTCGCATCCGCACAGACCGAGAAGGATAGTGGCGAGAAATCGCTCGAGGACGTCAAATCCTTCGCCGTGGCCGCCTATCGCAAGGCCAAGGGCCCTGTCGCCAAGGCCGGCGAAAGCCTGGGCAGCATGCTCGTGACCCCCGCCCATGCCAGCACCGGCGAGCAGCCCCGCGCACCGGTCGTCAAGCAGACGGCGGGCGTTATCGCTGCGGAACAGAACTGGCAAGCGGGCGCGCCACTCATCCCGGAAGGCACCTGGGTCATCCAGATCGGCGCCTATTCCAACCAGTCGGATGCCGTGCAAAGCATTCGCCGCGCCATTCGCGCCGCGCCGGACCAGCTCGACGCCGCCGTACCTGTGACGATCCCCGTGCGCACGGCGGACAACCGCACGCTTTACCGCTCGCGCTTCGGTGGTTTCGACGGTGAGAAATCGGCCAGCACGGCCTGCGGACGCCTTTCGCGTCAGAACATTTCCTGCGTTGCCATTCCGCCGTCCAACTGGTCGCTGCCCGCGGGCATAAGGACGGCGCGCAACGACCGCGGCTGATCAGCCCGAGGCCGCAGCGGCGCGCATATTCTCCGACGAACCGCCATCCCCTTTTTCTCCGATCGGCAATTCGAGCATATCGAACAGAGCCCTGATCTCCGCGCGCGCGGCGACATGGCTCATCGACAGCTGCTGGTCCACCCCGCCATCGCGCAGGTCCAGCAAGGTCAGGCCGGAGGGAAACATCTCACGGAAGATCACACGCTCGCCGAACCCCGGCGCAAGGCGAAACCCGATACGCTCGGTAAGCGTTTCGAGCACGGCTTCCACGCGGCGTTTGTTCTTGGCATCGACATGCGACAGGCGGTTTCGCATCACCACCCAGTCGATCTGACCACCATCCTTCATCGCGCGCCGCTTGCGGCTTTCCCAGACCATTTCACTGTAAACGCTCGGCCCCTTGAGCTGATAGGTCTGCGGATCCACGCGTCCCAACAGGTCGAAATCGACGAAACTGTCATTCATCGGCGTGATCAGCGTGTCGGCGACGGCATGGCCTGCGCGCGACAGGTAGTTATCCGTACCCGGAGAATCGATGACGATAAAATCGCATGCACTTGCCAGCTCCCCGAAAGCCGCGTCGAAAGCCGCCTGTTCTTCCGCCTGCGCGTCGGCCACGGTGGCCGCCTTGGAGCGGTCGATCACGCGATGATCCGGCATGGCAAGCTTCACGCCATTGGCATCGCACCAGGCCTTGCGGTTTTCCACATAACGGGTAAGCGAGCGTTGGCGGCTGTCGAGGTCGATGGACCCGACGCGCATGCCTTCATGAAGCAGACTCGCAATGACATGCATGGCGGTGGTGGTCTTGCCCGACCCGCCCTTCTCATTGCCTAGAACAATGACATGGGCGGCATTCCGCCCTTCGCTCTGGCTCATTCGCCCCCGCAAACGCCACATAAATGGGAATCGATTACCGGAGTTTGCGAGCGCCGGGCACCGCTCGTCAACTTGTTGCGGAGCGGGACGCCCAAGCCCGTGCGCTTCCGTTCGGAAACGGCACAAACACGTGGTTTTCTATTTGGGATGACCGGGGATATAGCGCCCGTCCGCATCGTGATGCCCCGGCACATAGCCTTGCGACTTCTCGCCCGGTGCAAGCGGCGGCAAAGGTGGCCCCTCTTCATACCGGCCGCGGACATAACCGCCATATTTGCTCGGATGCCCTGGAATGTAATTCTTGCGCGGCTTCACTTCCGGTGCCGTCGAGGGTTTGGTTTCCGGCATCGGATAGTTTGGCGAGGCAGCCGATCCGGGCTTCCCGCCCGACATCAGATCGACCGCACGGGCCGGCACCGCCGGAAGGGCGAGCGAGACAAGAACGGCAAGACTGGTCGCGATTTTGGACATAGCCAATATGTAGTCCGTTTTTACCCGATTGGAAGCGGCCCAACGGTCGCATGCCGGATATGCCTTATCCTGCGCCCAAGGCCCAACGCCATTGAACGAAGCGCGGGGCCTGCCTATTGTCCGGCAGAACTCACAGCCTTTCGGGGAACACGAATATGGCGCTCGACACGAACAGCTACGCCCTGCCCGTCGCCCGCTCGATAGAAGACCTTCGCGCCGCGGTTGCCGGTTGGGTCATGAAGGGCGAGACGGTCGCGCTCGTCCCGACCATGGGGGCGCTCCATGCAGGCCATCTGTCGCTGGTGGATCTCGCCCGCGAAAAGGCCGACCATGTCGTCGTGTCGATCTTCGTGAACCCGACCCAATTCGCACCGCATGAGGACCTCGACGCCTATCCCCGTCAGGAAGCAGCGGACGCGAACGCGCTGGCCGACAAGGCCTCGCTCATTTTCGCGCCCACGGCGCAGGAAATGTATCCGGAGGGCTTTTCCACCACGGTCAGCGTTTTTGGCGTCTCCGAACCGCTGGAAGGCAGCTTCCGTCCCACCCATTTCGCAGGCGTCGCCACGATCGTCTCCAAGCTGCTGCTGGCCGCGCTGCCCGACATCGCCATTTTCGGCGAGAAGGACTGGCAGCAGCTCATGGTCATCCGCCGCATGGTGCGCGATCTCAATATTCCGGTGGAAATCCTCGGCGGCCCCATCATGCGCGAGGCGGACGGCCTCGCCATGTCCTCGCGCAACGTCTATCTCTCGCCGGAAGAACGCAGGATTGCGGGCGAACTGAACGTCATCCTGCGTGAGACGGCAAAAATGGCCGCCGGCGGCACGCCCGTTTCACAGGCGGTAAAGGAAGGCGGAGAGCGCATTCTCGCCGCCGGCTTCGACACGCTGGACTATCTGGAAATCCGTCACGCCGCGTCGCTGGCCCCCTTCGAGGACGACAAGGCGCATGGCGATGCGCGCATCCTCGTCGCCGCCAAAATCGGCCGCACACGCCTGATCGACAATATGCCGGTATAAGCCGCCTCAGTAGCGTCCGGGCGACCGCGCATCCGCAAGCCAGCCGCGGGCGACGAAAAGCTCATAGAGCGCCGCACAAACGGCAAAGACGAAGAAGCCGGGCAGGATCACGTCGCTGAGGAAATGATCGCCCTGTATGACGCGCACCATGCCCACCGCAAAGCCCGCGACCATGGAAAGAGCGAACAGGCTGCGCCGCAAGGGCGGAAATGCCAGGAAGGCAAAGGCGAACAGGTAATAGCCCATCGCCGCATGGCCGGAGACGAAGGAGCAATTCTTCACGCACTGGTTGGAAATGACCCAGACCGGCGTGAACTGATCCGCGCCGCCGAACTCCACGATCTGATGCGGCCGTGCCCGGCCCCATTCGTTCTTGAAGATCGTATTGACCACAAGGCCCGGCCCCAGCGCCATGCAAAGCGCAAGATAGACAAGCTTCGCCGTCGACACGCTATGGGCGATCCCCTTGATGAAGCCCCAGACTTCCCGCCAGACACCCTTGACCGCACGCAATGCGCCCGCGCCCATGCGGAAGATGAGCGAGGCATCCACCGCCGCCCCGACGCGGCGCTCGATCCGCCGCGACGCGGCCCCGGCGGGCGACGCCGCATAGCGCGACCGCAGACGCGGCACCCAGGCCACGATGAGCCGGACCAGAAGGCTGCCCAGCAGGAAGATGGAAAGCCAGCGCGTGACGAAATGGATGCCCTCATAAACGAAGCGCATCGGCGCCGCGTCACGCCAGAAAAAGCCGCTTTCAGGCGAATAGAAGAGGCCCGACACCCAGATATCCACATCCGGGAACATCAGGAAGAAGAGCGACACGAGGACGAACCAGCGGATGGGATTTTTATAGCGCTGCATGGGCTTTGAAGGCGGGCGTTAAATCAGCGCGCAATATGGCACAGGGCGGTTAAGCGAACCATTCGGGAATGGCGATTTCCGCCGGAAATGCACTCAGAAATACGCTCAGAGAAGCCCCAGCTCCTCCAGCTCGCGGCGCATCTCCTCCGGCATTTCCTCCACATCCCCGCCCGTGGCGGCGTCCCGGGGCGCATCGGCGGCTTCCAGATAGCGCCAGCCCTGAAACGGGCGCTTCTCGCGGCGCTGGGTCAGCACGATCTCCGGGTCGAGGACGAGGCGGCAGCGCCGGGTTCCCTCCCCGTCCACAAAGGGCTCGATATCAAGAAGCGTCTGCCGGCAGCGGATGACGCCCTTCATCACCCAATAGAGCGAGCCGCCATCCAGCAGCTCGTCGGCCCGCTTGGGCACCATGCGCGTCACATGGGCGAGAACGGGGTCCTCGCCACGTGCCTTCTTGTCGGCGAGCCGCGCCGCCTGCCAGCCGCGCAGATCGTCCACGTCTTCGGCGCCGACGCATAGTTTCAAGAGGTGAAGGGTCATGGCGCCCGATTATGCCTTTCGGCGCGAAAGCCGCAACCGAGGACATGGTTCAAAGATGCGTCTTGAACCACTCTCTCTGCACCGGTGCGGACATCTTGAAGTTGTCCCCGGTATAGGCCTCAAAATGCTTGCAGGGGATCGACAGAAACTTCTTCGGTTCCAGCGCCTCCTCATAGGCCTTCGCCGTGAGGTCGTAGGGCGTCAGATGATCTCCCGTCGCCGCGATGAGCAGCAAGGGCGTCGGCGAGATGCGTGGAACATAGACGCCCGGCTCATATTCCGTGAAAAGCTCGACGGAATGCATCGTCACGTCGTTTTCCCATTTGCTCTCATTCGACTTTGCGAACTCGGTAAAGAACTCATAGGTATCCGGCGTCGGCAATACGGCGGGTTCTCCTTCGGGCGCGGCCACCGGCATGCGCGCGCCCGGCTCGCCACGCATACGCGCCGCCCTGTCCGCCTCGAAACCGGCGCGCAGCATCGCCCAGTGATCGCCACGGATAAGCCGGCGCGCGGACTCCAGTCCGGCCACCAGAGGCACCTGCGAGACGACGCATTTGACGCGCCGGTCGATCGCGCCGACGACCAGCACATGCGCGCCGGAATAGCTCGACCCCCAGATGCCGATGCGATCCGCATCGACCTCGTCCATGGATTGCGCATGGGTGATCGCATCGCGATAGCCGTCGATCTGCTGGCGCGGATCGATATGTCCGCGCGGCGAGCCATCGCTATCGCCCAGATTGCGGTGATCGTAGACGAGCGTGGAAATCCCCTCCTCCGCGAAGAACTCAGCGAAATCGCCGAGATACATTTCCTTCACGGCGGAAAAGCCATGCGCCATCACGACGGTGGGCGCAGGGCCCTTCGTTCCTTTGCCCTGGTAGAACCAGCCTCGAAGTGTCACGCCGTCTTCGGTCTTGAATTCGATATCGCGCCGCATTGTTTTCTCCCTCCCGGTTTTTCTTAAACCTCAACATGGAGAGAGCGTCCTGTCACCCGTCTTTTCGGGCGGGTCTATTCTTCCTCGAAGGTGACAAGCACCGCGCCGCCATCCACCTGATCGCCCTCGCCCGCATTGACCGAGGCGACCACGCCGTCAGACGCGGCGGAAAGCGTCTGCTCCATCTTCATGGCTTCCAGCACGACAAGCGCGGAACCCTTCTTCACACGGTCGCCGGGCTTTACCGCCACCTGAATGACCTTGCCCGGCATGGGCGCCGTCACCGCGCCGGTACCACCCTCCGCCGCATCGTCAGCCTCCAGCGCGTCATGCGGATCGAAACCGTAGGATGCACCTTCATGGACCAGGACAAAGCCTTTCGCCTGCGCGACGAACCCGGCGCGGAGACGGCGCGTGCCGACTGTCGCCAGCAAGGCACCATCCGCCGAAAGCGTGCCGGACGCGACAAGCGCCTCCCCGCCCTCGGGCTGAATACGCCAACCCTCACCCGAGGGCTCCACGCCCACCATCAGCGTATCGCCGTCGCATTCGAGCCTCAGCACCTCGCGGCGATGGCCGCCCAGCACGAAGGCATCATTCGCCGCCCAGGGCGAATGAGGTTCCGCGGTTTCGAGCTGCTGCGCGCACTGCCGCTCATCCCGCGCCAGCAAATGCCCAAGCGCTGCCAGCGCGATTACCTCGGCGGGCGCCGGGCCCTTCGGCACGAGCTCCTCGATATGACGGTCGATGAAGCCGGTATCGAGATGCGCCGCGCGGAAGGCTTCCGACGACATGACGCGCTCCAGAAAGCGCAGATTCGTTTTGGGGCCCGCAACCTCCATCTGTCTCAGGAAGTTCGCAAGCGCGCCGATGGCCTGATGACGGTCTGCCCCATGCGCGATGATCTTGCCGATCATCGGATCGTAGAACATCGTTACTTCGTCGCCTTTGCGCACGCCCATGTCGGTGCGGATCTCGGGCCGGTTCTGCGGCATGCGCAGCCGAACGAGATGGCCCGTGGAGGGAAAGAAACTCTTGGCCGGGTCTTCGGCATAAAGACGGGCCTCGACGGCATGCCCTTCAAGCGGAATTTCGTCCTGCGTCAGCGGCAGGGGT
>NZ_NYVD01000054.1 GCF_002684405.1 Parvibaculum sp.
GACGTCAGCCCATGGCCGCGCGCATCCCAGGCGCGGATGCGGAAGTCTTTCGCAAGCGGGGACAGAAGCCGACGATAGGTCAGCCCATTGAACCCGTTGGCATGCGCGAAATGCAATGTCGGACGATCCGCATTGCTTTCATCCACCCATTCGATAAAGGAAATCTCGCCGTCGCGATCGCGCCAGCTCTTGCGCTCGCCCGCAGGCGCGCCCGCCGTTACTACACCATTCATATCGTTACTGCTCGAGCAGCCCCTTTTGCCGAAGCCAGTTCCCTATCACGCCGACCGCTTCGGCGGCCTTGTCCGGCTGGCCGATATAATAATGGGTTGCGCCCTCGATGCGATGAAACTCCTTGTCATCGTGCTTTACGCCTTTGAACAGGCGCGCGGCATGGGACGGCGTGCAGCCATCGTCTGCGCTGTTTTCGATGACGAGGACGGGTTTTGAAATGTCGCCTGCGCATTTCGGCCCGTTGGCGCGGCTTTCGGCATAGGACCATTGCGAGAGCCAGGCGCGGAGCGAAGAATAGCGCGCGAGCCCGGCGGGCGACATGTTGACGATTTTCGGATCGCCCATGAAGCACCAGTTCGGCCCCTTGCGGTCATTGGGATCAATGGTGAGATCGAGCCAGCGCGGATCGGCCATGGTGCCGTGCACGGTGAACGCATATTCCTCGTTCTCACGGCCCGTTTTCCGCAGGTGGTCGAGTTTTTCCTTTACCCAGTTGTCGATCTTTTCGGACCGCGCGATCTGGGCGGCGCGGAAGCGGTCCAGAAATTCCGGCGCATAAGGCGGCTGGTTCGGGTTTTCCGGGTCGTAGAGGTCGAGCTCGCGGTCGCGGTCTTCGGGATCGAGTTCGTTGCGGATCGAGGGGTCGAGCCATTCGGTGAGCGTCAAGGCGAGGCTGACATGGGCGGCGAGAAACATCACCGCGTCCGCGGGGATGAGGGTCGCGCCCGCCACATCAACGGGGTCGCCCGCGGGCGTTTCGGTGATGGAAGGCTTTTCCGCCTGCGACTGATAGAAGGCCGACAGCGAGCCGCCGCCGGACCAGCCGGCCAGGATCACTTTTTCGAAGCCTAGTTTTTCCTTCGCGTAGCGGATATAGGCGCCGAGATCGAGCAGCACCTTTTCCATGATGAGGGCGCTGTCATTATGCGGGTATCTGCTGCCGCAGGTGAGGACGTGGATGCCCGCCGCCGCCAGCGCATTCGGCATGGGCAGAAGGTTCATCGTGCCCGTCGGGTGCATGAAGACGAGCACCGTTTTCGAGGGTGCATCCTTCGGTTTCAGATATTGCCCTTCGACCACGATGCGGTCATGTGCACCCGCATAGGTTTCCTTGAACGCGGATTTCTCCTCCCAGTGCAGGTAGAAGGGGATCCGCTCGACCTCGAACTTTTTCATGACCGGCCTCCCTGCCAGACAGATATGACAGGGTTTATTCGGCAGCCTTGCCCGCTCTCGCGCGCGCGGCCTTGAAGTCGGGTTTGCGCTTGTTGAGGAACGCGTCTACCGCCTCATGGTGTTCCGGCGTCGTCCAGCATTCCTGAAGGGCGTCGGTTTCGAGCTTCTGGGCGCGCGTCAGATCCGTGGTGCAGGCATTTTCCGTCAGAAGCTCCTTCGTCATGCGAAGCTGGAGCGAGGGATTCTCGCACATGAGACCGGCCACTTCCATCGCCTTCGGCATAAGCTCTGCATGCGGAACGACATATTCGCAAAGGCCCTTTTCCTTTGCTTCCGTCGCCGGATAGATGCGGCCCGTCAGCATCATTTCGCTGGCGTTGCCCCAGCCCATGCGGCTGACGAGGAAGTGCGAGGAGGCAAGCTCCGGCACGATGCCCATCTTCACGAAGACGAGACCGAATTTCGCTTCTTCCGAGGCGACGATCATGTCGAAGGGCAGGATCTGCGTGACGCCGATGCCGACGGCGGGACCGTTCACCGCCGCGATGAGCGGCTTCGAGGTGCGGCAGAGGTCGATCCAGTCGAGCCCGGCAGGCAGGCCACCGGAACCGCCCTTCGTGTCATTGCCGGGATCTTCGCCGTCGAGGCGGGTCTTGAAGGTGCTTTCGATGTCGGCACCCGCGCAGAAGCCGCGCCCCTCGCCCGTCACGATAATGGCGCCGATGTCTTCGTCGTCATTCGCCTTCGTAATCGCATCGGCCAGTTCTTCCGACATGCGCGGCGTCCAGGCGTTCAGCCGGTCCGGCCGGTTGAGCGTGAGCAACAGCACGCCGTCGCGGGCTTCGGATTTGATCTGTTCGTATTGCATGGTCCTCCTCCCAGAGTTCCTCATTGTTCTTTTGAGGGAAGTCTAGGCAGCGTGGAGAGCGCTCACAAGCGGGACGGAAGCGACCGGCGGCACACCCTGCGTAACCCGACGTCAATGTCGTGTGCTTGATCGGTCCCCGCCCCGCGCTACAGTGTCGGCGAACAGAGGGAGGCACAGATGGATCTGGAACTTGGCGGCAAACACGTCTTCATCGCGGGCGCGAGCCGCGGTATCGGCTTCGGCATGGCGGAAGCCTTCCTGCGCGAAGGCGCGAGGGTTGCGCTGACGGGACGCGGCGAAGCCTCCCTCGATGCGGCGCGCAAGACGCTGATCGACAAGGGCGTGGCGGAAACGCAGCTCTGCACCATTGCGGGCGACATGACGTCATCGGCCGGTCTTGTCGCCGCGCTCGACGCCGCGGAGGAACGACTGGGGCCGCTTCACTGCGCCGTTGCCAATGTGGGGCTCGGGCGCGCGCCGCTCGGCTTCGACGTCAGCGACGAGGACTGGGAAGCGGATTTCAAACAGAATCTTTTCGGATCGGTCTATCTCGCCCGCGAGGCGGTACGGCGTTTCCTGAAGCGCCCACCGGAAGAGCGCAAGGATGCGAACATCATCACCATCTCTTCCATCGCAGGCGTAGAGTCGCTCGGCACGACGCTCACCTATGGCGCGTCGAAAGCGGGGGTGAACCATTTCACGACCTCGCTTGCCAAGCTCGTCGGCAAGGAAGGCATCCGCATCAACGCCATTGCGCCGGGCAATATCATCTTTCCCGGCGGCAACTGGCAGGAGAGAGTGGATGAGAGACCGGATGCCTGGGGCCGCTGGATCAAGCGCGAAGTGGCGCTCGGCCGGTTCGGCCAGGTGGAAGAAATCGCCGATGCCGCGCTCTTTCTCGCAAGTCCGCGCGCGAGCTTCGTCACCGGCGAAGTCTTTGTCGTGGATGGCGGTCAGGTCAACCGCGCATAAGGTCAACCGCGCGTAATCAGTCCTCGCCGATGGTGGCGTCCTTGAAAAGACGCTCTTTCATCTCGTGAGCGAAGCGCTCATTGTTGCGGCGAAGCCATTCCATCACCATGACGGCGTGTTCGATTTCCTCGTCGCGATTGTGCTCGAGGATTTTCTTCAGTTCGGGATCGGTCGTGTTCTGGGCGCGCTGATTGTACCAGTCCACCGCCTCCAGCTCTTCCATCAGGGAGACGATGGCGCGGTGGAGGTCCAGCGCTTCGGGGGAGAGCTTGTCATAGGGTTCGTGGAGACCTTCACTCGACATGGGCGATCCTTCTTTCTGATCTGGCTGATCCGGTTTTCGTTTTTCGTCCGTCCAGGATGCGGTCGCGTCAGGCGAGCGCGTGCTTGAAATTGCGCCGGGCAAGCCGCGGATAGTCCGGGAAGGTCATCATCGCTTCCCCGCCCGCCATATTCAACAGCTTCCCGACCGCTTCGCCATCGGCGCCCTCCAGCGAGCGCAGATAGTCGAGCGGTCGCTGGAACATCCAGAGATCGAACAGGAAGACGGCGCGCTTTTCCGTCACGCCTTCCAGCGTGAAGTCGTGCATGCCGATGGCGCGGGGCAGCTCCTTCTCGCCGCTCGCCATGTCCGGCTGTGCGGCAAGGAAGGCTTTGAACTGCTCCGCCGTGGCGAGAAGAACCGGCAGATATTCGCGCATCATGCGCTGAAGCACCGGCATGAGCGTGTCGGGCACGTCGTCCCCCGGCAGGAACTCGCCCTCTTTGGGGTGAGGCGGCTTCATCATCCGCTCGACCCATTTTGCGACATGGGGCGCGACGCGCTTCATGAGCTCGCCGGATGCGGGGTCGCGATATTGATGCGCATAGAGCGGGCCGATGAGCCCGAAATCGCCGATGGAAGGGCGCGAGCCGAAGAGATAGTCGTGATGGGCGAAATGCGCCTCCAGCTCGGCAAGAAGCCCTTCATAGCTCCGCTCGATGGCCGGGCCCGACGCTTCCGTGCAGCCCAGGGCGGGCAGCGCGCCGGCGAAGGGCTTCGCCATCTCCTCGCCGATTTTGCGCTGCGCCTCAACCGGCAGGTCGGGACGCGAGAGGCGGCCGAATTCGGCGATCGCGAACTCCCGGTTCTTCGTCCAGCGGTAATGCATCGCCGGAATCTTCAGCCATTCATCGCCATAGACCTCCAGCAGCAGGGCGGCGAGGCGCTGGCGCGGCGTGGCGGGATAGATGGAGGGATCGGGGAAACGCACTTCCAGCGCGTCGATGATGTCGGTGGAATCCTGAAGCGTATCGCCTTCGGGCGTCACCATGACGGGAATGACCGGCCAGCCGACGCGCGGCATGATGACGGTCTTGTAGACCTCGCGATTTGCGATCGTCTCCACAAAGGGGATTTTCTTGTAACGCAGATAGGCACGGACCTTGCCGGTGAAATAGCTCACCTCGGCGCCATAGAGTTCGTACCCGTTCGTCATATTTTCCTCCCGCCCGCGCGATGGCTGCTCGATCCATGAACAGCATTCCATATTCGCTCTCGGGACGGGACGCAATCCGCACCGGCGCTTCCCTGCTTCGCCACACCAGCGCTACCAGCACGACCGATGTCCCCGGCCAAACGTGAAAAGGGCCCGGCAAGCCGGGCCCTTTTGCCGTTCAAGCTGCCGCCTCTTACCAGTCGTAGCGCAGGTAAAGGCCGAGACCGAAGGCTTTCGAGCCTGAGCGGAAATCGCCCGACGCCTGAATGCCGACACGAAGCGGCTCGCCGACAAAGGCTTCTGCGCCGAAGCTTGCCAGAAGCGCATTGCGGGCCTGGCTGTTGGTTTCGAGCGTGAAGCTCGATCCCGGCGCACCGGCGAAAGCCGCCGTCACGCCCTTGTCGGCCTGCCGGATATCATAGCCCCAGCGAATATCCGCCGTCGGCTGGACCTTGCCGAGGAAACCCGGCTCAAGCGTGCCGGTTGCCTGCACGCCAAGAGTGGATCGGAGCTGGTAGTCGTTATTGGCGCCGATGGCGAGGTTGTAGCCGCCCGCGCCCGTTTCGGTGTAGCTGTCGGTATGAAGATGGGTCGCATCGAGCCCGGCGACCGGGCGGATCACCGCCTTGCCCATGGTCATGGCATAGCCCGCCTCGACGCTGCCGCTGACGGCAAGGCCGTCATAATCGGAATGGGCCGAGACCGCGCCGAGGCTGACCAGACGGTCGGACTTGAAGCTGTTGAACGACAGGCTGATCTGGCCGGAGAGGTCCACCGGGCCTGCCAGCGTGGTGCCATAAAGGCCGACCAGTACGCTATCGACCGAGCCGTCGCTGCCCGCGCGGTCCGGGCTGAAGTCGGTCCGGGCATAGCCGAAGGAGACACCGGCGGCGCTCGTCTCGCCCAGCGCGATGTCGTAGCCGCCCTGAAGGCCGCCGCCGCGATAGGAGAAGCCGTTGGCGGCGCCGCTATCCGAGGCGACATCGCCGAAGGTGCCAAAGCCGCGACCCCAGAGGCCGTTGCTCGTGCCCGCGCGATAGGAGGGCGCGCCCATGAGCGAGGCGGTCAGGTCGCCATCCGTGCCGGCGGAAGCAAGGCGCGTCGCGCCGTCATTCCCCGACCAGGCGGCGCGGACGCCGCCCAGATGACCAAACACATTGCCCTGAAAAAGGCCGGTGAGCTGCTGCATGGTGATGCCCGACGCATCGGACAGATCGGGGGCAAGCTGATCGAGCGCGGCGGAAATGTTTCCGCTGCCATAGCTTGCAAGCTGGCCGAGGACCGCCTGAATGTCCGGATCGGTCGGGCTCGAGGCTTCGATGGCATCGATGACGCCCGCAAGCGCGGCGCTTTCGGGTGAGCCCGCGAGGCTCGAATAGGTCGTCGAGGTGCGGTCGAAAGCGAGCGTGACGTCATTGGCGTTGTAGGTGACGACCGGATCGAGAAGCTTCGAGGTCAGCTCATTGTCGACATTGGAAAAGCTGCCGCTGACGCCGCCCGTGGCCGAGAGAATGGTGTAAGTGAGGTCGGCGCGGAAGCCCGACTCCAAATCGCCCACGACGAGGTCGCCATCGAGCGTGGCCGTTCCGCCCACACTCACTTCGCTCGAGGTGCTGCCGCTCACGCCGACATTGAGCGAGCCGCCCGCCCCTTGCGTGAAGTTGCCCGTGACAGCGAGTGTGCCGAGCGACAAGGCGCTCCCGCTACTGGCGATGCCGCCGGCGAAAAGCTCTCCATTGTTGATGAAGTTTGCCGTCGTGACCGTTCCCGTGCCGGAGAGCGCGCCCGCATTGGTGAAGCTCGTCGCACTCGAATAGTCGTCCGTCAGAGTGACCACGCCATTGGTGATGGTGGTAACCTCGAAATTGGCGTAGTGCGAATTGCCCAGCAGAAAGGGCGAGAGCGTGCTGTTCTGGATGTCGATATTGAGCGTATCGGCGCCGCCTGCGCCCGCATCCACCGTGCCGGTGACCGAACCGCTATACATGTTGAAGGTGTCGTTGCCGCCGCCCAGCAGAACCGAGGTGTCGGCGGTGCCGGAGATGGTGCCGTAGTTCGTCACCGTGTCGTCCTGGCTGCCGACCAGCTTGATCGCGTAGCCGTCGAGGCCGCGAATGGCGCCGTAGTTCGTCACCTGCGTGGCGTAGAAGGCGTCGCCTGCATTGCTGTCATCGATCAGGATACCGTTATCGGCGCCGGAAATGAGCGCATCGGTATGCGTTGCGTCGCCATTGACGATGGTGCCGCCGCCGGCTGCGATGCCTTCGCTGGTGCTGGGGTTCGGCTCGCCCGGCTTGGTGCCCTTGGAGCCCGACGCACGGATGGTGCCGTAATTGTAGATGACGGCTTCATAGTCGATATCCACGCCGTCGCCATCGCCGAAGGCATAGGCGTCGTTATAGGTGCCGGTGATGGTGCCGTAGTTCGTGACCGTGGTCGTGGCGTTCTTCGCATCGGACCCGACGCCCGAGCCGTTGAGGCCGGTGATGACGCCGCCCTCTTCGTTGATCACGGACGCGCCAGTGGCGTCCTTGTCGATGGTGATACCGTGCTTGCCGCCGCGAATGACGCCGGTGCCGTAATTGTGCACCGAGCCGCCATCGTCATCGATGCGCACGCCGTACATGTCGCCGATCTCATATCCGTCGTCGGTCGGATCGCTGTTCGTGTCCGCGCCGATGACGATGCTGCCGGTGGTTTCCACCGTGCCGTAATTGTCGAGCGAGCTGCCGCTCTGAAGACGAATGCCGCCGACCTCGCCTTCCTTGTTGCCCTGCTCCACGCTGACTGCGTCGCCGGTGGCGCGCACGATACCGTGGTTGGTCACCGTGGTCGGATCGTCCTTGCCGGCGCGAATGGCGTAGATGTTGGAGCCGTTGTCGCCAGAGCCGTCCAGCGTGGTGGCGCTGCCGGTGGCCTCGATGACGCCCGTCGACTGGTTCAGGATCGTGCCGCGATCGACGCGCAGGACGTAGGAATTGTCGCCCGCAGCCGGTGTGGTCGCACCGCTGATCGTGCCGCTATTGGTGACGTCGCCATCCTTGTCGAGTTCGATGGCCGACTCGCCGCCCACGGTGGAAATCGTACCCGCATTGACGATGGTCACGTCGTCGTCGAGCTTGATCGCGTCGCCGGTGCCCAGCGCCTGGATAATGCCGGTCGCGTTGTTGGTGACGGTCACGCCGTCGCCATCGTCGCTGCCGTCGTCGGTGAGCGCATCCTTGGAGGAGCCTGCAACCGAGGTGATGGTGCCGTTATTGGTGAGGGTCGTGTCGTCCTGGGTGGTGATCGTCGGATCGCCGGTCGCACCGGAATTGTCGATCGTCACGCCTTGCTGCACCGTGTCGCCGTCGGCAGGCAGGGCCGTGCCTGTGGTGGAGGCGGCAATGTCGCTGCTCGCAGGAAGCGCATAGGCGCCGCCGGACAGAACAAGGAGTATGGCGGTGGTCGCAATCAGGCGCGTCGGAGCGATACGCGCGCTCGCACGATGTTTCATCAGGCCCCCCAATCAGGCATGCACTTGGAACTGCCGGGTCGCCCCGGCGCTTCAGATCAGCATGCTTAATTGAAGGTAAAATGAGACGTTTACGATTCCGTTCCGTGACGGATTTACAAAGTCACGCGACCCAAGGTCCAACTGCGGCCTATCTGCGCAGCGACCCGGCGGCCGGCGCCGCATTCGCCTCCCGCCCCCTCAGCACATCGAGAAAGAGCGCCGCCCGGCACTGATTGAGACAGGCGATCATGTGGGTGGGCTCTCCTCCCTCAAGATAGAAGAAGATGTTGTATCGCGTAGCGTCGATATTGGAGACGGCATCGAGCTGCCAGATTTCGTCCGCAGGCGGCGCTTTCGCCTTGCCGGACGCCTGCGCCAGCAAGGCGGCGGCCCCTTTTCGGCGTTCGCCCTCCACCTTCTGGCCGACAAACCCGGTAAAGCGGTAGGCATAGCGGGGATCGAAACCGTCCGAGGCGGGTTTCGGTGCTTGCCCGGGCGGGAGCGCAAGAATGGAGACGGCTTCGCTGCTGCCATGCGCGACCCAGACGACGCCCATGACGGGCACCAGCGCCTGGCCTTGCGCGGAGCAGACCCGGACCATCCAGCGGTCGAAAGGCGCCGGCACGGGCACCGTCATGCCCTTGGGGGCATCGAGGCAGAGAAACGCGGCGTCGGCGGGCTTCTCGACGGACTGATCGGCGGGCATATCCGCAGGCGCATCTACAGGTACATCTGCGGGAGCTTCTACGCGCATGGGGGCGGCGTTCGCCCGGTCCGGCCTTGCCAACGGCGGCTTCAACAGGCGCTGCCGGTCGTCTTTTTCAGGCTCCGTAACCAGTGCGTCGGGCTGGGCGGCGACGCGGTCGCCCTCTTCCCAGACCGGCTCGGATGAAAGCCCCGCAGGCCCCATATCCGGCACCTCGGCCC
>NZ_NYVD01000055.1 GCF_002684405.1 Parvibaculum sp.
GCGCCCGCCTACAAGGTGCGCGAAGCCGCCGGAGCGATCGATCGACAGCTCGTCCGGGATATGGGTGAGCTTGGCCTCGTCGGCGCCGATTTGCCCGAAAAATTCGGGGCGCCGGGACTCGATAGCGTTACGACCGGCATTATTATCGAGGAAATATCACGCGGCGACATTAGTGTCGGTTATGTCCAGCTCCTGGCTTCGCTGATGGGATCGATCGTCGCCGCGCATGCAAGGCCTGAAGTCGCCGATGAAATCGTTCCGAAGATTTGCTCGGGCGAGGCGATCGTCGCGCTCGGTCTGACGGAGCCGCGAGGCGGCTCCGACGCAGCGCATCTGCAGACGAAAGCGCGCGCCGATGGCGACGGCTACGTCCTGTCGGGCGAGAAAACCTCGATCTCGATGGCCGAGCAGGCTGATTACATTCTTGTGCTCGCGCGCACGGATGAAAGCAATCCGGGCGCTGGCGGTGTGTCGGCTTTTCTGGTGCCGCTCGACGCGCCGGGTATCACCTGTTCGAGCTTCGATGATGTAGGTTCGAAAGCGGTCGGCCGCGGTTCGGTATTCTTCGACAATGTTAAGGTGTCGTCGCGCTACATGGTCGGCCCGGAGGGCGAAGGTTTCCGGAAGGTCATGCAGGGGTTCGATTATTCCCGCGCGCTGATCGGCCTGCAATGTCTGGCTCCGGCCTTCGCATCGCTGGAAGAGACCTGGAAGTATGTGACGGAGCGCGTTGCCTTCGGCAATCCGCTGGCCAAATATCAGGGTGTCACGGAACCGCTGGCCGAAGCCCAGACGCTGCTCGAGGCGGCGCGTCTGCTTTGCTACAAGACGCTTTGGCTCCGCGACAATGATTTGCCGCATACCGCCGAAGCCGCGATGTGCAAATGGTGGGCACCCAAGACGGCTTTCCAGGTCATCCACCGTTGCCTGCTCACGCACGGACATGGCGGTTACAGCACTGATCTGCCTCATCAGCAGAGATTGCGCGACGTGATGGGGCTTCAGATCGGCGACGGCACCGAGCAAATCCAGAAGATGATCATTTCGCGCGAGAAAGTCGGCCGGGTGGCCGTGCCTTATGCGTGAGGGAGGCGATATGACGAGCGCCCCGGAAGCCCCGGTCCAGACCGAGATGCGAGACGGCGTCGGAATCGTGGCGCTCAACAGGCCTGACAAGTTCAATTGCCTCTCGTCGGTTGTCATGGCCGGTCTCGACGAGGCTCTCGCAATGTTCGAGGGAGACAGGAAGGTTCGTGCCGTTCTGTTGCTTGCGCGTGGCAAGCACTTCTGCACCGGTGCCGATCTTGACGAGGTCCTCGACGCTCGCAGGGAGCGGGGTCGGCTGGAAGCGTTTATCACGGGCGGTCATCGCGTCCTGCGCCGTCTTGAGGTCTCGCCTCTGCCGATTGTCGCCGCGGTGAACGGTCTGTGTCTTGCGGGCGGGCTGGAATTGATGATGGCATGTGACGTGGTTTTTGCGGGGCAGTCGGCGCAGATGGGATGCCAGCATGCCCGCTACGGGCTCGTGCCGGGTTGGGGCGGCACGCAGCGTCTCGCGCGCATCGTCGGTTCGCGGCGTGCCCTTGATCTGATGTTCAGCGGCCGCTGGCTCAAGGCAGACGAGGCGCTGGCCTGGGGGCTTGTGAATCATATCGCTGACGACAGCGCGCTTGCCGGCATGGCGGAAGCCTATTGTGCCGACCTCGCCAAAACGAATCCGGGCGGTCTTGCCGCCATGAAACAGCTTTGCAGAAACGGACTCGACGGATCGCTTCAGGAAGGTCTGGATATGGAACGGAGCGCAGTCGTGGACGCGCTGATGGGCGAAAATGTTTCGGAAGGTCTGGCGGCGTTCCGGGAGCGCCGGGAGCCATTATTCCGCTGACGGATAATCAAGGGACCTGTTCGGGAGAAGTGCGATCATGAAACACGAAGCCCAGGTCGAGCAGTTGCGGAAGATCTTCGGCTATCTCGACGCGGGTGAGACCGCGATGGGCGATGCCGTGTATCGTCATCATGTCAGTGACTACACCAGTCCGGATCAGGCTGGCCGAGAACGGGAGATGCTGTTCCGGCATGAGCCACTCCTGATCGGATTGAGCTGCGAATTGCCCAATCCCGGCGACTATGTAACCGACGATTTTTCGGGCGTTCCGATCCTGGTGGTGCGGAATGAAGCGGGGCAGGTCAATGCCTTCATCAATGTCTGCCGCCACCGTGGCGCGCGCGTTGCGTCGGGCTGCGGCAGCGGCAAGACCGTGTTCAGTTGTCCCTATCACGCATGGACCTACGACCGGAGCGGCAGGCTGAGGTCGATACCGTTCGAGCAGGGCTTCGAGAGCGTCGACAAGACGAGCAACGGCTTGCGGCCTCTGCCGGTGGTGGAGAAATACGGCATGATCTGGGTCATGCCGACGCCCGGCGGGTTGATCGACATCGACGGCCACCTTGCGGGGATGGCGGACGATCTCGTCGCGTTCGGCCTTGCGAGTTACAGCCACTACGAGACACGCGTGCTCCGGGCCCGCCTCAACTGGAAGCTCGTGATCGACACGTTTCTCGAAACCTACCATCTGAGCACACTTCACAAGAATACGATCGCGCCGATCCTGCACTCGAACCTCGGCACGTTCGACGGCATGGCACGAAATCTGCGCATGATTGGCGCCCGCAAGACGATCGACGCGTTGCGCCAGAGGCCGGAAAGCGAGTGGGATCTGGTCCGCCACTCCGCGCTTGTATACGTGCTCTTTCCGAATACGGTCTTCATCATGCAGGGCGATCATCTGGAGACGTGGAGGGTTTATCCGGGCGACAGCGTGGATGAATCAAAAATGCACGTCTCTCTCTATACGCCCGAACCCGCCGTGACCGACAAGGCCAGGAAGTACTGGGCCAAGAACATGGACTTGCTGATGGCGACCGTGCAGCAGGAAGATTTTCCGCTGGCGGAAAATATCCAGCGTGATTTTCACTCGGGTGCACAAGATTTTGTGACTTTCGGCGCCAACGAGCCGGCTCTTGCATACTTCCACCGGTCGATAAAAAAGACGCTGGGGATCGACACCGCGTGAAGCGGAATTGAACAAAAAGGAGATTCCCATGCATGTCGGCATGAGCACGTTCTTTCAGAACCTCGCTGGCGGTTATACCGACCAGGAGGTCTACGCCCATGAAATTGCGATGGCCGGCATGGCCGAGCCGCTTGGCTTCGATTCCATATGGGCGGCCATGTGCCCGAACGTGGCGCAGTTCCTCACCTATATGGCTGGCCGCACCAAGAGGGTCGGGGTTGGCTCAATGGTGGTTGCGCCGGTGAATATTCGTCCACAAACGAGGATAAGATCATGAGCAGCATGAACGTAGCCGAACGCGTCCAGTCCTTGGACGATCCATATGCCATTCCGCTCGACAAACTCAATGTCAGCGATCCGGAGCTCTTCAGGTCCAATCGGATGTGGCCGTATTTCGAAAGGCTGCGTCGCGAGGATCCCGTGCATTATTGTGCGGAAAGCGCTTATGGACCTTTCTGGTCCGTGACAAAATACAAGGACATCATGCATGTCGAGACCAATCATGGCGTCTATTCGTCCGACGTCGAGCAGGGGGGAATTACGATTCGCGACAATAATGCGGGTCTGAAGCTTCCGATGTTCATCGCAATGGACCCTCCGAAGCATGACGCGCAGCGGAAGGTGGTGAGCCCGATCGTCGCTCCGGCCAATTTGGCCAAACTCGAAGGCACGATCCGCGAGCGCGCCGGCAAGATTCTCGATTCGCTTCCGGTGAACGAGACGTTCAACTGGGTCGATCGCGTGTCGATTGAGCTGACGACGCAGATGCTCGCCACCCTGTTCGACTTCCCTTGGGAAGAGCGCCGGAAACTCACCCGCTGGTCCGACGTCGCAACCTCGGAGGAAGCCTTCAAGACACCGGAAGGCGAGGCAGCTCGCGAGGCAGAGCTTCTCGAATGCGCCGCCTATTTTACCGAGTTGTGGAATCAGCGCGTGAACGCAACTGAACCGGGCGGCGATCTCATCACCATGCTGGCCCAGGGTGAGTCCACCAGGAACATGAGTCCGGCGGAGTATTTGGGAAATGTCATTCTGCTGATCGTCGGCGGTAACGACACGACCCGCAATTCGCTCACCGGCGGCTTGCTCGCGCTCCACGAGAACCCGGATCAGTACAGGAAGCTGCGCGAAAATCCGGCGCTCGTTGAAACCATGATACCGGAAATCATCCGCTGGCAGACGCCGCTCACCCACATGCGCCGCACCGCGCTACAGGATACCGAGTTGGCCGGCAAGCGGATCAAGAAGGGTGACAGGGTTGTCATGTGGTACGTCTCGGGCAACCGGGACGAGGAGGCCATCGACGAGCCGAACCGTTTCATCATCGATCGTGCAAGGCCGCGTCAGCATCTCTCCTTCGGCTTCGGCATTCATCGCTGCGTCGGCAACCGCTTGGCGGAAATGCAACTCCGCATTGTCTGGGAAGAAATCCTGAAGCGCTGGCCCGACAAGCCGATCGAAGTGGTCGGCGAACCAAAGCGGGTCTTTTCCAACTTCATCAAGGGCTATGAGGCCTTGCCGGTAAGAATCCCGGGCTGAACCTGGGGGGGCGGGTGGAAAACTTCCACCCGCCACATAAGATCGAAGGAGGTCGAAGGCAGCGCGGCGCGTGGCCCGCCGTCATTTTTTTCCGAATGAGGCGACCCGTTCGCGCGCGTCGTAGCAGGCACCGGGGCTATGCGCGAGTTCGTAGGCCAGCCCCGCCTGGGCGGTCATGCCGTCGGTCGCGCCCAGCAGACTTTTGTTGACCTGATTGCTGTAGGTTGAATTGGCGGCGATACGCTGAGCAAGGTCATTTGTCGCCTGTTCCAGTTCGACATCGTCGACACAAATGTCGACCAGCCCCATACGCTCCGCCGCCTCCGCCGCGAAAATATCGGAGGTAAACATCATCTGCTTGGCCTTCGACAGCCCGACGCGACGCGGCAGTCTTTGCGTCATGCCCCAGAGCGGGCTCAGTCCCCACTTGCTATGCGTGTCGCCGAACCTGGCGGAGCGCGCGGCGATGATGATATCTGCCGCGAGCGCAAGCTCCAGTCCGCCAGTATAGCAATGCCCGCGGATGCAGGCGACGACCGGTTGCGGCAGTTCGGCCAGCGCCTGAATGGTCTTCGCCTGGAAATGCGGCTCCGGCGGGCGTTCGCCCTTCTGGATGTCCTTCAGATCGTGGCCGGCTGAAAAAGCCTTGCCCGCGCCCGTGATGATGACGCATGCCACCTCGTGAACCTGTCCACGAAGCGCATCCACATGCCTGCGCAATTCCTCGAACAGCGGGACATTGAGCGCGTTCAAGGTTTCCGGACGGTTGAGCGTCAGCGTACAAATACGCCCGCTGTCCTTGCGACGAACCAGATTCGACATCGGCTTTCTCCCTTCCTCTTCTCGATCTTAATTTGTCTGGCTTGTCTTCATCTGTCGAAGACGTACAGGCGTGAATGAATACGTCCGGGCTGGGGCTACGATGCGCTCGCGGCAGGTGCCATTCGCGTCAGAAAATCCAGAACGGCGCTTGTAAATATGTCGTTCTTGTCGCCCGCTACCATATGGCCCGCATTTGCGACATCGATAAACTCGGAATGAGGAACGATCTCGGCGAATTGCCGCGCCGCTTCGACCGTCACGAGGTCGCTGTCGCGGCCGCGGACAAGGAGCGTCGGTATTTTCAGGGAACGTGCCGCCATTTGGAGGCGTTCGGGTTCGCGGCTGCCTTGCGGCTTTTGCGTGCCGGTGACGAAACGCGGATCCCAATGCCAGTAGTAGCGGCCGTTTTCCCTGAGGCGAAGGTTCTTCGCCAGTCCGCTCAGATTTTTGGGACGAGTCCGGCCGGGCATGTAGCGCGATATCGTATCGGCTGCTTCCTCAAGCGAGGCGAAGCC
>NZ_NYVD01000056.1 GCF_002684405.1 Parvibaculum sp.
CCGAGGAAACCGCCTGCGCATGGGCCTCGGCGAAGGTCGGACGCCCGATCAAATGGACCGGCAACCGCTCCGAAGCCTTCCTCTCCGACGCGCATGGCCGCGACCACCTAAGCAAGGCCGAACTGGCGCTCGATGCCGATGGCAAGATGCTGGGCCTGCGCGTGAAGACGATCGCCAATCTTGGCGCCTATCTCTCCACCTTCTCCGCCGCCGTGCCGACCTATCTTTATGGCACGCTGCTTTCCGGCCAGTACGACCTGCCGGCCATTCATGTCGAGGTGGACGGCGTTTACACACATACCGCGCCGGTGGACGCCTATCGCGGCGCGGGCCGGCCGGAAGCAACCTTCCTCATCGAACGGATCGCCGAGACCGCAGCCCGGGAGATCGGCATGGACCCGGCCGAATTCCGCCGGAAGAATTTCGTGCGAACCTTCCCGCATCAGACGCCGGTCATCATGAATTACGATGTCGGCAATTACGAGGCTTCGCTCGACGCGGCACTTGAAGCCATCGACTACAAGGGCTTTCCGTCGCGCCGCGCGGAAGCAGAAAAGCGCGGCAAGCTGCGCGGGATCGGTTTTTCCACCTATATCGAGGCTTGCGGACTTGCGCCTTCCGCCGCCGTCGGCTCTCTCGGTGCCGGCGTGGGTCTTTGGGAATCCGCCGAGGTCCGCGTCAACCCGACCGGCAATATCGACGTGCTGACCGGCTCGCACAGCCATGGTCAGGGACATGAAACGACTTTCGCGCAGCTCGTTTCCTCGCGCCTCGGCGTGCCGCTCGACGATGTGGAAATCGTGCATGGCGACACGGACAAGGTGCAGTTCGGCATGGGCACCTATGGCTCGCGCTCCGGCGCCGTCGGCATGAGCGCCATTTCCCGCGCCCTCGACAAGATCGAAACCAAGGCAAAGAAGATCGCGGCCCACCTCATGGAAGCCGCGGTGGACGACATCGTTTTCGAGAACGGCACCTTCACAGTACAAGGCACCGACAAGAGCATGGCTTGGGCAGAGCTGTCGCTCGCGGCCTACACGGCGCATGGTTTTGCCGGCAGCGATCTCGAACCGGGCCTCAAGGAAGGCGCTTTTTACGATCCGACCAACTTCACCTTCCCCGCCGGCTGCCATATCTGCGAGGTCGAAATCGATCCGGATACGGGCGTGACGGCAATCGTCAATTTCGTCGCTGTCGACGATTTCGGCACCATCATCAATCCCATGATCGTCGAGGGACAGGTCCATGGCGGCATCGCGCAGGGCGTCGGCCAGGCGCTGCTGGAGCATGGCATCTACGATCCGGAATCCGGCCAGCTCATGACCGGTTCCTATATGGATTACTGCATGCCGCGCGCGGACGACCTGCCGACCTTCAAGCTCGGTTTCACCCCGACGGAATGCCCCTCTAACCCGCTCGGCATGAAAGGCTGCGGCGAGGCAGGCGCCATCGCCTCCCCGCCCGCCATCATCAATGCCGTGACGGACGCCCTCAGCATTCGAGAAATTGCCATGCCGGCGACGCCGGCGCGTGTCTGGGCCGCGCTGCAAGCCAAGCAGCCCCGCGCAGCCGCCGAATAAGGAGAAGCCCCATGTACCAGTTCAACTATCACCGCCCCAAGACGCTGGACGAAGCCGTGAAAGCGCTTGCCGATGCGGACGATCCGAAGCTGCTGGCCGGCGGGCAGACCCTTATCCCCACGCTGAAACAGCGTCTCGCCATGCCGAGCGACCTCGTCGATATCGGCTCGCTGGCCGACCTGCGCTACATCAAGGCCGAAGGCGACGCCCTGACCATCGGTGCGGGCACCAAACATGCCGACGTGGCGGCCTCGGCCGATGTCATGAAGCACAATCCGGCGCTGGCAAAACTGGCCGACAATATCGGCGATCCCGCCGTCCGCCATATGGGAACGCTGGGCGGCTCCATCGCCAATAACGATCCGGCTGCCGACTATCCCGGCGCCTGCCTGGCGCTCGACGCCAAGATCCACACCACGAAGCGGCTGATCGAGGCCGACGAGTTCTTCACCGGCATGTTCGAAACCGCGCTGGAAGACGACGAGATCATCAAGGAAGTGACCTTCCCGCATCCGGAAAAGGCCGCCTATATGAAGTTCGCCAATCCGGCCTCGCGCTACGCGATGGTCGGCGTCTTTGTGTCCAAGGGCCCTTGGGGCATTCGCGTCGCCGTGACGGGCGCCGGACAGGACGGCGTTTTCCGCGCAACCGAGATGGAAGCTGCGCTGGAGAAGAACTGGTCGCCGGATGCCGTCGCGAACGTCAAGATATCCCCGGACGGCCTCAACACTGATATGCATGGAAGTGCCGAATATCGGGCACACCTCATCTCCGTGATGGCCAAACGGGCGGTCGAGGCAGCCGGATAAGCGGCGTTTACGCCTTTGGCTCCTGACCGGTAGACTGAGTTCATGACCCTGCCTTCATCCATCGACGAGACCGTCGATCTGCTCGCGCGCGGCAGCTATGTCGCCGACCGCTCGCTGTCGACGGTTGTTTTCCTCGCGCTCAAAATGGGCCGCCCGCTGCTGCTGGAAGGCGAAGCGGGCGTCGGCAAGACCGAGATCGCCAAAGTGCTTGCGCAGGCGCTCGGCCGCCGGCTGATCCGGCTGCAATGCTATGAGGGGCTGGACACCGCCGCCGCTGTCTATGAGTGGAACTATCAGGCACAGATGATCGAAATCCGGCTCGCCGAGGCGGAAGGCGTGGAAACGCGCGACGAGCTGGGCAAGGACATCTTCTCCGAACGCTTCTTGATCCGCCGCCCGCTGCTGCAGGCGCTGGAACCGTCGGTGGAAGGCCCGCCCGTGCTGCTGATCGACGAGCTGGACCGCACGGACGAACCCTTCGAGGCCTATCTGCTGGAAGTGCTCTCCGATTTTCAGGTGACCGTGCCCGAGATCGGCACCATCCATGCCGACAATCCGCCCATCGTCATCGTGACCTCGAACCGCACGCGCGAAATCCACGACGCACTGAAACGGCGCTGCCTTTACCACTGGGTGGACTATCCGAATGCCGAGCGGGAACTGGACATCCTGAGACTGAAAGCGCCGCAGGCGCCGGAAGAACTTTCCCAGCAGGTGGTCGCCTTCGTGCAGCAGCTCCGCCAGATGGATCTCTACAAAAGCCCCGGCGTGGCGGAAACGCTGGACTGGGCGAACGCGCTGACCCATCTGAATGCGCTCTCGCTCGACGCCAATAATGTCAACGACACGCTCGGCACGCTGCTGAAATATCAGGACGACATCGCCCGCGTTCAGGGCAGCGAAGCGGCGCGGATTCTCGAGGAAATCCGCATGGCCGCGAGCGCGGCGCAATAGGCCCCGCCATGGCAGAGCCCCAACAGGGACGGCTTGCCGAAAACATCGTGCATTTTGCCCGCGTGCTGCGGCGCGCAGGCATGCCCGCCGGTCCACGCCAGGTGATCGAGGCGATCGAGGCGGTACAGGCCGCAGGGCTGACGCACCGCAAGGATTTCTACTGGACGCTACACGCCACGCTGGTGAAGCGGCACGAGCATCACGAGCTTTTCGATCAGGCGTTCCATGTTTTCTGGCGCGATCCCAAGCTTATCGACCGCATGATGTCGATGATGCTGCCGGAAATCGAGGCGCGCGACGAGACCCGGGAGGAAACGAGCCGCCGCCTCGCCGAAGCGCTTTTCGGCCAGAACGATGTGGAGGCGACCGAGGAGCCCGATATCGACATCGACGCGAGCGAGACCTTTTCCGCGCAGGACGTGCTGCGGACGAAGGATTTCGAGCAGATGTCGGCGGCCGAACTGGCCGAAGCGCGCGCTGCCATCGCGAGGCTGCGCCTGCCGCTCGATGAAAGCCGGACGCGGCGAACGCGCGCGGCGGTGCGCGGCCAGCTCGTGGATATGCGCGCCACCATGCGGGCGAGCTTGCGCAGCAGCGGCATCATTCCGCTGAAGCGGCGCGACTTCCGCACGAAACGGCCGCCATTGGTCGTGCTCTGCGATATTTCCGGCTCCATGTCGGTTTATGCGCGGGTTTTCCTGCATTTCCTCCACGCGCTGACCAATGCGCGGGACCGGGTGCATGTCTTCCTCTTCGGCACGCGGCTAACCAATGTGACGCGGGAACTGCGCCATCGGGACATCGACGAGGCCATCGAGCGCGTGACGCAGGCCGTGGACGACTGGGATGGCGGCACGCGGATCGGCGAGACGCTGCACCGCTTCAATGTGGACTGGGCCCGGCGCGTGCTGGGCCAGGGCGCGGTCGTGCTGCTGGTGACCGACGGGCTCGACCGGGAGGCCGGCGAAGGCGTGGAACCCGAAATCACGCGGCTTCACCGGCAGACAAAACGGCTCATCTGGTTAAATCCCCTCTTGCGGTATGACCGCTTCGAACCGAAATCACTGGGGATCAGGGCGCTGCTGCCCCATGTGGACGAGTTCCGGCCGGTCCACAATATCCAGTCGCTAACGGCGCTGGTGGAAGCGCTCTCCGGCGAGCCGGAACGGATGAAAACAGGAAAGAAGGCGGCATGAACGAGCCCCCGGAAACCATAAGCGAAATGGACCACGACAAGGTGCTGGAACAGGCCTCGAACTGGCTGAAGGACGGCCACAAGGTGGCGCTTGCCACGGTCATCGAGACCTGGGGTTCCGCGCCCCGGCCCGTGGGCAGCCAGCTCGCGATCCGCGACGATGCGACTTTCACGGGCTCCGTTTCCGGTGGCTGTATCGAAGGCGATGTGGTGACCCGCGCGCTCGACAAGCTCGACGGCGGCGCGGCGGAGGTCGTGGAATATGGCGTCTCCGACGCCAAGGCCTGGGAAGTCGGGCTCGCCTGTGGCGGCCGCATCCGCATCATGATCGAACCGGTCGAGGGGAACGCATGAAGGCGGAAATCCTCAGCGAACTGGTCCGCGCCCGCGCCGAAAAGCGCCCTGTCGTACTAGCAACCCGGTTAAGCAATGGATTTGAAAAACTTGTGTATCAAACTGATACACAAGCAGAAAAATGGCTTGTTGAAGCAGTTTCTGAAGTGCTGCGCGCGGACAAGGGACGCGTTCAGGCGGACCCTGACGGCGAGGACTGGTTCCTCAATCCGTTCAATCCGCCGCTCCGCCTCGTCATCCTCGGCGCCGTTCACATCGCGCAACCGCTGTCGAAAATGGCCGAACTCGCCAATTACGATGTGACCGTGATCGACCCCCGCACGGCCTTTGCCTCCGAGGAGCGCTTTCCGGGCGTGACACTCGTGACCGAATGGCCGGACGAGGCGATGGAGAAGATCGACCTCGATACGCGGACCGCGGTCGTCACCCTCACCCACGACCCGAAGCTCGACGATCCCGGGCTCCATGCGGCGCTCAAAAGCCCCTGCTTCTATATCGGCGCGCTGGGGAGCCGGAAGACCCATGGCACCCGCGTGGAACGACTGACGGAGGCGGGCTTCAGCGAGGACGAGATCGCCCGCATCCACGGGCCGGTGGGGCTGGCCATCGGCGCGCGGAGCCCGGCGGAAATCGCCATTTCCATCATGGCCCAGATGACCGAAAGGCTGAGGACATGACATTCGGCCCGGTCGCGCCGGAAGACGCCGAGGGCGCGGTGCTGGCCCACTCGCAGAAGGTGGGCGGCGCGACCTTTAAGAAGGGCCGGATCCTCAGCGCGGACGATGTGACGGCGCTGAAAGAGGCCGGATTTCAAGAGGTTATCGTCGCGCGGTACGGCCCCGAAGACGTACCGGAGGACGAGGCGGCGCGCGAACTCGCCGCGGCGCTGGCGGGCCCCGGCATCCGCGCGGGCGAAGCCTTCACCGGGCGGGCGAACCTCTTTGCCGATGCGGACGGCGTGATCGAGATCGACCGGCACCGGCTCGACCACATCAACATCGTGGATGAGGCGATCACGCTGGCGACGCTGGAGCCTTTTTCCAGAGTTTCCGCGGGTCAGATGGTGGCGACGGTGAAGATCATCCCCTTTGCCGCGCCGCGCGGAAGCCTCGACCTGGCGCTGAAACGCGCGGGCGAGCCCGGTCCCCTGCTCCATCTGCACCCGTTCAAGCCGCATAGGGCCGGATTAGTGGCAACAAGGTTGCCGGATACGAAGGAAAGCGTGCTCGACAAGACGCGGGCTGTGCTGGACGAGCGGCTGACGGGCATGGGCTCGGAGATCGCGCGCGAGATCCGTTGCGGGCATGACGAGCGCGAAGTGAGCGCGGCGGTGACGGCGCTTTTGACAGCCGGGCTGTCGCCAGTCCTCGTTTTCGGGGCGTCGGCGACGGTGGACCGGCGCGACGTGGTGCCGGCCGGGATCGAGCTAAGTGGTGGAGAAATAGAGCATTTCGGGATGCCGGTGGACCCGGGCAACCTGCTGCTGCTGGCGACCCACGGACAGACGCCGGTGATCGGCCTGCCCG
>NZ_NYVD01000057.1 GCF_002684405.1 Parvibaculum sp.
CTGCGATCCGGGCAGGCGTACGTCAGGTGCAGGGGACGCTGAACGGGCTCGGCGAGCGCTGCGGCAATGCGAATATGGTGTCGCTGATCCCGACGCTTCTGCTGAAGCCGGAGTTTGCCGACCGTTTCGAAATCGGTGTGACGCTCGACCAGTTGAAGCTGATCACCCACGTCTCGCGCACGCTTGACGAAATACTGAACCGTGCCCCGGATCGCTATGCGCCCTATGTCGGCGAGAGCGCCTTTGCCTCGAAGGCGGGCATCCATGTATCCGCGCTGCTGAAAGACCCGCGCACCTATGAGCATGTGCCGCCGGAATCCGTCGGCAACAAGCGCAAGATCGCGGTGTCCGATCAGGCCGGCCGGTCGAACATCCTGGCGCGTCTGGAAGAGGCAGGGATCGAGGTCGACCCCAAGGACACGAAGATCCAGCGCCTGCTGGACGAGGTGAAGGAACGCGAGTTCCTCGGCTATTCCTATGATGGCGCGGAAGCCTCTTTCGAGCTGCTGGCGCGGCGCATCCTCGGTCAGGTGCCTGAGTTCTTCAATGTGGAGTCTTTCCGCGTGATGGTGGAACGCCGCTACAATGCGGTAGGCGATCTTGTGACCATCTCGGAAGCCACGGTGAAGATGCATGTGGATGGCGAAGTGCTCTTCTCTGCCGGTGAAGGCAACGGCCCGGTCAATGCGCTCGATCAGGCGCTGCGCAAGGATCTTGGCAAATATCAGCCCTTTATCGAGGATTTGCGTCTCGCCGACTTCAAGGTCCGTATCCTGACGAGCGGCACGGAAGCTGTAACCCGTGTGATGATCGAAAGCGTGGATGGCGACGGGCTGCGCTGGTTCACGGTGGGCGTCTCGCCCAATATCGTCGACGCCTCTTTCCAGGCGCTCAGCGACAGTATCACCTACAAGCTGCTCCGCGACGGTGCGCCTCTGCCGACCCAGCACAGCCGCAAGGAAAAAGTGCGGAGCTGACCTCAGCCTGCCGGTTTGGATCGGGTCCTGACGGCAAGCGCGTCGCGCAATGCCGTGCCGCTGCTTGCCGGGTCCTGAAGCTGGATCCAGTGCGGCAATGGCGGGTGCCAGAACCCTTCATAGAGGCAAATGCCGTCGTTCAGCAGCGCGGCGACGAAGCTGAGTGAACTCTTTGCCATCAGAAGGATATCCGACTGCGCGAGATTATGGATGGTCTCGAAAATGTCCGTATCCAGAAAGAGGCGGCATCCTGCCTCCTCATATGCGAGAAAGTCGGCGCGGTCGCCTTGCGACCAGACGTTCACCGAAAGGACGAGGCCTTGAGTTTCAGCGGCCTGTCGCGCGCTGCGAACGGTCTCCAGGATCGCCTCATCGCCGGTAAAACGGTTGCTGTGATGCGGATGGTCGGCTGAAACGTCGCCACGCCGGACGTGGACATTCATGGTGAGTGTGCCGGGGGCGCGGTGGAGCGTAAGCGCGGATTTATCCGACAGGGCATATTTCCGCCGGACATCGGGAAGGACGGCGGCAAGGGCCTCGACATCGGCATCGGTGAAGCCGGTGAAATGTTCGGCCTCCGCGATCAGGTCGCCGCCACGCCAGAGCGAGGGCGATTTGAGAAAGCGCTTGATCGGCACACACTTTGCATCTTGCTCCGATCTCAGCTGCTTCTCTCCGTGACCGAGATTGAAGAAGGTCTCCCAACTTTCCGCCCATTCGGCTTCGTTCCCCTCGGCATGGGCAATGGAGCGGAACGGCGAATGGTAATAGGTAAGCCCTGTCGCCCGCGCGAGTGCCAGAGCAGAAATGACGGCGTGGACCTGCGCGCCGCCGCCATCGTCCTTGCCCCGGCAGGTAAGCCCCTTGGGCGAAGTGGCGACGCCGTCTTGCACGAGGCGTGCGAAGGCGAGGGACTGCGGCGCGCCACCAAGGCGCGTCTTCAACCATGCAAGAAGGACTGACGGAGAAAGAACGATCATGACTACGGCTGTGCTTCGATAGGGGTCATCCACGGCGCGACGATGCCGACGGGATACTCGATGCCTACCGTGAAGCCGAGCCATCCTTGCGGCGCGATCACGGGCAGGTTGCGGCTGGAGAAGAAACCGCCCCACCAGCTGAGCGTACTGTTGGAAACCACTCCGCCATCACAAAGCGTCATCAGGCCGAAATCTTCATAGACATTTTGTCCGGTAAAGAGATGCGTATCGGGCTCGGACAATATATCCGTCACGGCGTCCGGTTCGTCGCTCAACACGATGAATTGCGTACCGGCGGCGGCGGTTTCAATCTCCCGTTTTCCCCGGCGGAAATAGTCGAGATCCAGAAGCGGTGACCGGCCGAAGATCTTCCAACGCCGGTAATCGCCGCGGCGGATGTGAATGAAGGCCTTGGGCCCCTCCGGCAACCGGGCCAGAAATTCAGCGGCGGTTTTCCGGTGCTCGGACTTGAGCCGGAAGCTCGCATCGGCGGCCAGTTGGGCCGCCTGAAAATAACCCTTGCCGACATACATATACTTGTCGAGCAATCCGTGGCTGAGCGTGATTTCCGACCCGCGCAGCCGGAACGAGCCGGTCTCGACGGTAAAGACCTCGCGCCGTTGCTCGTATCCGTCGAAGAGCCGCAAGGAAACCAGCGTTTGCCCGAGCGATCTGAGCAGTCGCTTCGCCATTCTGGTTTCTTCGCGGTCGCGCGTATTCCTGACGCGAAAGCGCGGCCAGTCGAACCCCTCCAGAAAATCCTCCATGCCCCGGCAAATGACAGTATCGCCGTCGGACAGAACGTGATCGAGAAAGGCCGCCTGGAACATCTGGTTCCCGAGCCTGCCGTCCCCGGTAAAGAATGCGGTCCGCCCGCCTCGCATCTCAGGGCGGCCTCTATGCGCGGAAGAACGTCTTCTACCTTGTCCACGACCGAATAGAGCGAGCGGAGATTGGAACCGGTAAACTTGCGGTCGATGAAATGATCGAACAGTTCCACCAGTGGATCCCAGAACCCCTGCAGATTGGCCAGAACGATCGGATGGGTGTGGCGTTCGAGCTGCGCCCAGGTCATCATTTCCACCGTTTCTTCCAGCGTGCCGATGCCCCCCGGCAGCGCGACAAAAGCGTCCGACATCTCGAACATCCTTTGCTTTCGTTCATGCATGGTCTCGGTGACGATCAATTGGCTGACCTCGTCGAACCGGATTTCACGCTTCTGGAGGAATTCGGGGATGATACCTGTGACATGCCCCCCGTCGCGCAGAACCGCGCGTGCGATAACCCCCATGAGCCCGATACCGCCTCCACCATATACCAGTCCGACGCCGGAGCGGGCGAGGATCTGGCCGAACCGGTCCGCAGCTTCTTCGAAAGCCGGCTCATTCCCGATGGAAGAACCGCAATAGACGCAGACATTGGACACCTTCATGATGGTCCTCGGGACAGGAAAAGCGGGGCATTAACCTACTGAATCTGTGCACGTTCGGGCACAGTGCTGCAATGCAGAATTCATATTGGTGCCGTGATTGCAAGCTAATGAAATATGTCCGCATAGTGGGGGCGGAATAGCGGGCGCGCTTTCAATGGGCTAGGGTTCGTTCCGGCTTCCGCGGAAGCCCGCCGGGGGACGGCTGGGTATCGAATCGAAAAGAGGGTGTCTCATGCGTTTGGGGGTAATAGCGGGCGGTGTGATCCTCGCCGTGCTGCTTTTGGCAGGCGGATACTGTTTCTTCTTCTATGAAGGCGCGGCGGAAAAGCCGGCCGAGGCCACTGCGGTGACGGAACCTGCGACGGCCGAGCAGGAGACGACGGCATCCACGGAAAAGGCGGAAGATCCCTCCGTGCCGACCTTCTCGGTCGTGCGCGTGGATAAGGACGGATCGACCGTTGCGGCGGGCCGCGCCCTGCCGGGGGCGAACGTAGA
Organism: Parvibaculum sp.; assembly: GCF_002684405.1. Taxonomy (GTDB): domain Bacteria; phylum Pseudomonadota; class Alphaproteobacteria; order Parvibaculales; family Parvibaculaceae; genus Parvibaculum. Next base: position 3,885 of record NZ_NYVD01000057.1, read on the forward strand.
GGTGAAGGCCAATGGCGAAGTGGTCGCGACGGCCAAGGCGGACGACAACGGCGAGTGGGTCGCCATTCTCGACCAGCCGCTCAAGTCCGGTGATATCCAGATCACGCTGACTGCGCGCAATCCCGATGGCAGCGAAAAGAATTCCGTTCAGGTGGTCTCCGTTTCCGTGCCGGAATCCACCGACGAACAGGCGCTGGTCGTCATGAGCGAGCCCGGCAAGGCGAGCAAGGTGCTGCAGGGACCGGGCGTGGCGTCCGCGTCGGGCGAGCTTGTGCTCGAAACCGTGGACTATGACGAGAACGGCAATCTCATCATTTCCGGCCGTGCGAAACCCGGCACCACCTTGCGCATCTATGCAGGGGCTTACGCGCTGGGCGAGGCGGTGGCCGGCGACGATGGACGCTGGGAATTGCGTCCCTCCGTCGAGCTTGCACCGGGTAAATATGCCTTGCGTGTGGACCAGATCGGCGCAGACGGAAATGTGTCCGCCCGTGTGGAGGTGCCGTTCCAGCGCGGCCGACCGGAAGATGTGGTCGCGGCCCTCAAGGCGGGGCAGGTCGTCATCCAGCCCGGCAACAATCTGTGGAGCATCGCCCGCAAGCTTTATGGCTCCGGCTTCCGCTACACGCTGATCTACAAGGCCAATAAGGGGCAGATCCGGGATCCCAACCTGATCTATCCCGGCCAGATATTCGATACGCCGGGCGCCGCGCCCTCAAACGCGGACTTGCCTACGCCCTGATAACCCTTATCTAAGGGACTGATGAGCCCCGAACGGCCCGGCTATGCCGGTGGCCGGGCGGGGCGCATTTGTTTAACGCTTTCCGCTGTCTTCGCGCTGCAGGCTTGCGCGAGAGGCTGAAAGCAAGGATTGTCACGCCATGTCGCCACGCCATTCCAGAGTTGCCGACGGCACCGAAGTGAACCCGGTGACGGGGAAACCCGGGAACCGGGACCGGCGCCCCCTGGAGACCTTGCTGTCTCTGCTGCCGCGTCTCTGGCCGAAGCACCGCCCGGACTTCCGCCTGCGCATAGTTTTAGCCCTGCTGGCTCTCTTCGCCGCCAAGGCCATCACGGTCTATGTGCCGGTTCTCTACAAAATGGCCGTGGATACGCTCTCGCCGGAAGGGACAGCCGCCGTCGCCGTGGCGGTCCCCGTCATGCTGATCGTCGCCTATGGCGTGGGCCGGATCATGATGGTGGCATTGGCCCAGCTTCGTGACGGCATCTTTGCGCAGGTGGGGCAGAACGCCGTGCGCGAGCTGGCGGTGGAGACCTTCCGCCATCTGCATGCGCTCTCGTTGCGTTTCCATCTGGAGCGGCGCACGGGCGGCCTGTCGCGTGTCATCGAGCGCGGTACCAAGGGCATCGACTTCCTGCTGCGCTTCACGCTCTTCAACATCGTACCGACCATTGTCGAACTGTTCCTGGTCTGCGGTATTCTCGCCTGGGCCTTCGACATCTGGTTCGCAATCGTGACTGCCATTACCGTTGCGGTCTACATCGTCTTTACATTCGCCGTGACCGAATGGCGGACACGTTTTCGCCGGGAGATGAACGATCTCGATACCGAAGCCAATACCAAGGCAGTCGATAGCCTCCTCAATTTCGAGACGGTCAAATATTTCGGTAATGAGGATCATGAGGCCCGCCGCTTCGACAAGGCGATGGCGGGCTATGAGCGCGCGGCGGTAAAGACCACCACTTCGCTTTCCATGCTGAATGCTGGGCAGGCCCTGATCTTTTCCAGCGGTCTCACTGTGCTAATGCTGATGGCCGGGCAGGGGATTGCGAACGGCACCATGACGGTTGGCGATTTCGTGATGGTGAATGCCTATCTGATCCAGCTCTACCAGCCGCTGAATATGCTGGGCACCGTCTATCGGGAAATTCGCCAGGCGCTGATCGACATGGAGACCATGTTCGACCTGATGTCCGTGCCGCCTGAGATATCCGACAGTGAGGATGCGACCGAGCTCAAAGTCGGGGGCGGGGAGATTGTCTTTGAAGACGTTCACTTCGCCTATGACCCGGATCGTGAAATTCTACGCGGCATTTCGTTCCGCGTTCCCGCCGGCGGCACATTGGCCATTGTCGGACATTCCGGGGCGGGCAAGTCCACCATCTCGCGCATTCTCTATCGCTTCTACGATATCCAGAAAGGCCGTGTGCTGATCGACGGTCAGGATATCCGCGATGTACGACAGGATTCGCTGCGCGCGGCTATCGGAATGGTTCCGCAGGATACGGTCCTGTTCAACGACACCATTCGTTACAATATCCGGTATGGACGCCCTGAAGCGGCCGCCGAAGACATAGAGGCGGCTGCCGCCCACGCGCAGATCGCCGATTTCATCGCGGCACTGCCCAAGGGGTACGACACCATGGTGGGTGAACGCGGGCTGAAGCTGTCGGGCGGCGAGAAGCAGCGCGTCGCGATCGCCCGAACCATTCTGAAGAATCCGCCAATCCTCATTCTCGACGAAGCGACCTCTGCGCTGGACACCCACACCGAACGAGAGATCCAGTCTGCGCTCAAGGCCGTTTCTCAGGACCGGACAAGCGTCATCATCGCCCATCGGTTGTCCACAGTCGTCGATGCCGACGAGATTATCGTGCTGGAACGCGGCGAGATCGCGGAGAGGGGTAGCCACGACGATCTGCTGGCTCGGGGCGGTGTTTATGCGGCCATGTGGAACCGGCAGGCTGTCGAGGCGGTGGCGCTGGAGCAGCTCGAGGAAGTGGCGTCCAAGGAGCCTCAGGCGGAAATCCCGGCTGACGGCACCGCCGAAGAGGACAGCGAAGAATTTAGCCACGCTTAACCCACTGCCTCTATCGGTCTAGTATGCTCCTGAAAGAGCAGGCCGAAAGGAAAGCATGTCCAGTATCACCTCCGTTTTCGCCCCGATCCATCGAGAAGGGCATAAATTCACGATCATCTTTGCCGCGGTAACAGTGGTCCTGTTCCTGCTGTGGGAACCGCTGGGCTGGCTGGGCGTGGTCCTGACATTATGGTGTCTCTACTTCTTCCGCGATCCCGATCGCGTGACGCCGACGCGGCAGGGCCTCGTCATCAGTCCTGCGGACGGTGTGGTGAACATGATCACAGAGGCTTCGCCGCCCGAGGAACTGGGGTTGGGCGAAATGACCCGCACCCGCGTGTCCATTTTCATGAACGTCTTCAACTGTCACGTGAACCGGGCCCCTGTGGCAGGCCGCGTCGAGCGCGTGGCGTACCGGCCTGGAAAGTTCGTGGATGCGAGCCTCGACAAGGCAAGCGACGCGAATGAACGAAACTCGATGGTGATCGAACGCGAGGACGGAGAGAAAGTCGTTGTGGTGCAGATTGCCGGTCTCGTCGCGCGCCGCATCGTCTGCGATGCCAAAGAGGGGGATATGCTGGCGGCGGGCGAACGCTACGGCATTATCCGCTTCGGCAGCCGCCTTGATGTATATCTGCCAGAAGGCGCCGTGCCGCTGGTCGCGGTAGGACAGATGGCGATAGCAGGAGAAACGGTGCTGGCCGATCAGCTGCTGACAGAGCCGCATCATGTTTAGGAAAGGCGGCTGACGCAGATGCCGAATGCCATACCTCCCTTCGAGCCGGAACCGGGCGCTCGCATCGGGCAGAAACGCCGACGCCTCAGGCGCTTCGGTCCTTTGCCCGTGCGCACGCTGATCCCCAATGCGCTCACCATCCTGGCGCTCTGCGCGGGGCTGACCTCGATCCGCTTCGGCCTTGAGGGCAGGTTCGAGGCGGCGGTGGCCGCGGTCATCATCGCGTCGGTCTTCGATGCGCTGGATGGGCGCATCGCGCGTATGTTGCAGGGCACCAGCAAATTCGGAGCGGAACTGGACTCGCTGACCGACTTCGTGAATTTCGGCGTGGCGCCGGTCGTTCTGCTTTATCTCTGGTCGCTGCAGGATATTGGCGGTCTCGGCTGGATCGCGGTTCTCGGCTATGCCGTGTGCTGCGCGTTGCGGCTCCCCC
>NZ_NYVD01000058.1 GCF_002684405.1 Parvibaculum sp.
GCCGCCGACGCGGCCCGGCGCCGAAAAGCGCGGGTCCCACACGGTCCCGAAGAAGAAGTCCGCGGGCGGAACCATCCGGAAAAACGCGATGGATTCGAAGAGCACCGACAGGACGATGCCTGCCGTGGTGAGGATCGCAACGGTGGAGGCGGCGATGAGACCGAGGGTCATGACGCGCTCGACGGCGTTGCGCGCGCGCGCGCGGGGCGCAATGCTGCGCCGCCCGTACCAGAACCCGCCGATCATCGTCAGCCCGGCAAACAGCGTCAGGAACAGATGGCTGTTGGCGCCCAAGCGCTCATCCAGTATCGCCGCCTGCAGCATGTAGGGCTTGGCGTCGGACCCGACCAGAACGCCCTTCGAGCGCATTGCGTCCTGCACCGTCATCGCGCCGGAATTGATCTGCTTGAAATCTTCTTCGTTGAGCTGCGTCACGCCACGGGAGATCTGCTCGACCGTGGTCATGACCAGGGACACGCTATCGCCCGATGCGGTTGCCGCCTCGGGCAGAGAATTCGTCACCGCCCAGCGCACCACCAGCGGCGAAACGACCAGCCAGAGCACGATCAGGAAAAAGGCCGGCAGTACCGTCCAGATCACAAGGTGGAAGCCATGATGACCGGGGCGCGAATGGAACTTCTCGGCGGAGGAGGCGGTCATCGTCCTGGCACGCAAGCGGCCATAGAAGAAGGCTGCGACGCCCGCGAGCAGAAGGATCAGAAAAATCACCTGAGTGGTCATTACCGCTCTTCCCGTTATGCATCCCGGAGGGACGCCGGACCTCTTGCGACAGACAAGGCCACGACTGGACTTAGAAACTTCACTTAGCAATTTCCGGCGGAAGCCGGAGGAGGAGCCGGCGCCCGAGGGCGCCGGCTCCCTGGCAGAACCAGGATTACATGGGCTTCATTTCAGCCACGGTTTCCTGAACTTCCTTCAGTTCGTTCGCCGGCAGCGGCACGAGGCCGTATTCGGCAAGCGGGCCGTCGGGGCCGGCCATCGCGTCGCTCATGAAGAACGTCGCATATTCCTTGAGGCCGGGGATCACGCCGACATGGGCCTTCTTCACGTAGAAGAAGAGCGGGCGGGAAACCGGATACACACCCTTGGCAATCGTCTCGACGGAAGGCGTGACGCCGCCCATCGTGGCGACCTTCAGCTTGTCGGTGTTGTTCTCGTAGAAGGAGAGACCGAACACGCCGATGGCCTGCTTGTTCGACTGCAGACGGCCGAGCGTTTCGGTGTAGTCGCCGTCGATGTCGGTGGAGGCGCCATCGGTGCGCAGCTTGATGCAGGCCTTCTGGGCGGCCTTCTTGTCCATGCCGCCATCCTTGTAGATGTCGAAGCCGCCAGCGGCTTCACAACCGGCAAGGATCACCTTGTCTTCGAACACTTCGCGCGTGCCGTGCTTTTCGCCCGGAATGAACGCCTTGATTTCCCAGTCGGGGAAATTCGGGTTGATGTCGGACCATTTCTTGTTCGGGTTGGCGACCATCTTGCCGTCGACCGGAATTTCGTTGGACAGCGCCAGGAACCAGTCCTTCGGCTCGAAAGCGAAAGAGGGGCCGTTCACGTCGGAAGCGAAGACGATACCGTCATAGCCGATCTTGACCTGGACGATTTCCTTCACGCCGTTGGCGGCGCAAGCTTCGATTTCCTTTTTCTTGATCGCGCGGGACGCGTCGGCGACGTCGATATATTCTTCGCCGATGCCCTGACAGAACTGCTTCAGGCCGGCGGAGGAGCCACCGGATTCAACGACGGGCGTCTTGAAGTTCGGGAACGCCGAACCGAACTGCTCGGCCACGATCGTGGCGTAGGGCAGCACCGTCGACGAACCGGCGATCGAAACCTGGTCGCGCGCCTGGGCAACGCCCGCTACGCCGAGAGTGGCGACGACAACGGTCGCAGCCATCGTCAGATTCTTGAGTTTCACGATTAATCTCCAGTCTGTGAGAGCCGGACACGGGGAGCCGGTAGGAGGCCTCCCTCTTTGCCGCAGCTGTTCTTACCTTCAGGCGTGGCGGACGCTAGAAGCGACTGACTAAGCGTTTACGACGCTTACGTGACACTTTTTTGAATGTGACGGTGGAGACGCACGGAAACCCTCGGATTCCCACGAATCCGAATGTGAAATAATTACAAATCCAGAAATGAAAACAGGCTATTGGGCGGCCTGAACGCTCGCAGATGCGTCATTTTGGGCCGTGGCGTCATCGGCCTCTTCCGAGGGCCCGGCCGGAGCGCCCTGCCCGCTCTCGGCGACGGGAATCTGGACCAGGAAGGTCGTTCCCTTGCCGATTTCGCTCTCGATGGAGAGCGTGCCCTGATGCCGGTTCACGATATGCTTGACGATGGCAAGGCCAAGACCGGTGCCGCCACGGGCCCGGGAGGTCGCCGCGTCGACGCGGTAGAAACGCTCGGTCAGGCGCGGAATATGCTCGCGCGCAATGCCAGGCCCGAAATCCCGGACCGTCAGGCGGACGACATCGCGGCTGCCTTTGGTTTCCCTGGACAGGCCGATTTCGATTCGCTTGCCCGATTGCGCATAACGCAGTGCATTGTCGACGAGGTTCTGGATGATCTGGGCCAGCTCGTCGCGCTCCCCCCTGACCGGCGGCAGGGTGGCGGGGGCGGAGGCGACAAGCTCCACGCCCGAATCGCGCGCGATCGGCGTCAGCGCGTCCATCACGTCTTCTACCACGCCCTGCAGGCTCACAAGCTGATCAGGCAGCACATGCTCGCGCAGTTCGATGCGGGACAGGGAAAGCAGGTCGTCGATCAGGCGGCGCATGCGCTGCGCCTGATCGCTCATGATCCCGAGGAACTTCTCGCGCGCTTCCGGGTCGTCCTTCGCATGGCCGCTCAGCGTGTCGATGAACCCCGACAACGAGGCCAGAGGCGTTTTCAGCTCGTGGCTGGCATTGGCCACGAAGTCCACCCGCATGGATTCCACACGCTTGGCCTCGGTGAGATCGTGAAGCAGCACCAGCACGAGAAAATTCTTCCGCGGTCCCGGCCCGGCGCTTTCCGTTTCGATCGGGGTGACGAAGGCGTTGAAATGACGCTCGATAGGTACCGGCAGCGTGTATTCGACCGAGCAGGCCGGGCCGCCCTTGAGGACCGATTCAATACAGGAAATGAGCGGGGCATTGCGCAGCACGGTCGCGACATGCTTGCCGACCGCCTGTTTGACGACCAGCGGCTCCGCCGCGCTGTTGCGCAGCAGGACGCGGCCTGCACCGTCGAGAACGATCAGCGGATCGGGCAGGCGGTCGAGGATGGTGAGGGAGGGACCGCTGCCAAGCGGGGTGGCGCGCTTTTCGCCGGACGCGCCAGCCACCCGGACGGGGCGGGTCTCGCCGGCAATCGCGGCCCGCGCCAGAACGACGATGAGGAGAAAACCATATGCGGCAAGCGCCGCGGCAGCATGAATGGCCCCGCCGAGATAAAGCAGGCCGAATGCAACGGTGGCCGCGGCGATAAAGGTTCGCGCACCGGACCAATGCGTCATGTATTGCCGCATCGCCATCCGGCCCCTATCGGCCTCTTCCTGCTCCGGGGGCACTACCACCGGTTTTCCATCCCCATAAATTCATTCGTAGACGGTTTCGTTCGCAGACGGCGAATCACCGTGTGATTCATCATAACATCAGGCGCCGAAATCCCAGCTCGCGCCTTCCTGATAGCATTTGAGAACATTCTTCGCGATGACAATACGATGAACTTCATCCGGCCCGTCGGCGAGGCGAAGCGTGCGCGCGCCCATATACATGCCGGAAAGAGGTGTGTCGCCTGAAACGCCCAGCGCGCCATGCACCTGGATGGCGCGGTCCACCACGCGCTCGAAGGCGGCGGGCACAAAGATCTTGATCGCCGAAATATCCGTACGCGCATCGCCTCCGGCTTCCATCTGATGGGCGCAATGCAGGGTCATCAGCCGGGCGGACTGGATGTCCATATAACTGTCGGCGATGAAGCCCTGAATGAACTGCTTGGTCGCAAGCGTGCCGCCATGCACTTCGCGCGTCATGGCCCGTTTGCACATGAGGTCGAAGGCGCGCCACATCTGGCCGATCGAGTTCATGCAGTGAAAGACGCGGCCCTCGCCCAGCCGGTCCTGGGCGGCCTGATGGCCGGTGCCGGTGCGCCCGAGTTGGTTTTCAAGCGGCACACGGACATTTTCGTACCTAATTTCACAATGGTCGCCATTGGTATGTCCCCAGACGGGGACGGAGCGGATGATGTTCACGCCGGGCGTATCCATGGGCACGATGATCTGGGTCATCTTGTCCTTGGTGCCGCCCTTGCCGTCATCCTGCTCGGTGCGGCACATGACGATGGCGATGTCGGCGCGGCGCCCGTTGGAGGTGAACCATTTATGGCCGTCGATCACCCAGTGATCGCCGTCCTTCACCGCGCGTGTCTGGATGGCATAGGGGTTGGAGCCGGGCTGATCCGGCTCGGTCATCGAAAAGCAGGATTCGATCTCGCCCGCGACGAGCGGCTCCAGCCATTTCTTCTTCTGCTCGGACGTGCCGTATTTCAGCAGGATCTTCTGATTGCCGGAATTGGGCGCGACGACGCCAAAAAGGCGCGCGGAGAAGGGGCTCCAGGCCATAACCTCGTTCATATAGGCATGGGCGAGAAAGCCGATCCCCATGCCGCCATACTCCTCCGGCAGGTGCGGCGCCCACAGACCGAGTTCCTTCACCTTGTCCCGGATGCCGGCGCGAACGGCCTCGGCCTCATCGCCGCCCTTATAAAGAACCGGTTCGGCCGGAATGATCTCCTCGTTCACGACCTTTGCCGTCATGAGCCGGATATCGTTGATCCGGTCGTCGAGCCCGGCGATGGGTTTGATGTCCATTTTCGTCTCCTCCCCTTATTCGTTGGCGGCATTCTAGGGGGAGAAGGGTCGGTTCGGCCAACCGCAACACATGAATACAAGCAACCACGTGAAAGCGGGCGGCAAATCGCGTAGTGTCAGCCGGTTTCGAAATCAACTGGAGAGCGAATAGCCCATGACGGAGATTGCCGGAAAAGTCGCCACCATCACCGGCGCCGCGAGCGGGATCGGACGCGCCACCGCCATCGCACTCGCCCGGGAAGGGGCTACGATCTGCGCCTCGGATCTCGACCGGGAGGGGCTTGCGGAGACCGCGAAACGGATCGAGGCGGAGGGCGGCAAGGTTTCGACCTATCTCCTCGACGTGGCGGACAAGGATGCCGTTTTCGCCTTCGCGCAGGATATCGAAACGAGCCATGGCGGCGCGGATATCGTCATCAACAATGCCGGCGTCGCCCAGATCGCCAAGGTCGAGGAGCTGGCCTTCGACGATTTCGAATGGGTGATGAATATCGACTTCTGGGGCATGGTCTATGGCACCAAGGCCTTCCTGCCTCAGCTACAGGCCAAGGGCGCAGGGCACATCGTGAATGTGTCGAGCATTTTCGGCATCATCTCCGTGCCGTCTCAGGCGGCCTACAACTCGGCAAAGTTCGCCATTCGCGGTTTCACCGAGGCGCTGCGCCACGAACTTCAGCGTACGGATATCAAGGTCTCCTGCGTCCATCCGGGCGGCATCAAGACCAATATCGTGCGCAATGCGCGCTTCCTGCAGTCCACCCAGGCGACGGCGCGGGAGGAAGCGGCCTCCGGTTTCGACAAGATCGCGCGCACGACGCCGGACCGCGCCGCGCAGGTCATCCTCAAGGGCATCCGCAAGGACAAGGGCCGCATCCTGATCGGCATGGACGCACATCTCGTCGACTGGATACAGCGGCTGATGCCGGCTTCCTATGGCAAGATCATGTTCCGCAAGGAAATGGGGCTGGAAGACATCTAAGCCTCCCTAAGCCCACTAAGCCCCTAACACTCAAGCCCGGGCGCGTTGCGTGCTATCGAGGCAGGTCGCGCGCCAGTGCACGGCGGGCCGATCGCTCGAAAGCGGGATCGAGATAGGGCGCCAGAATGTCGAATAGCTGGCTTGCGCCATCGGCCATATCTTCATGTTCGATGGCGCGTTTGCCGGATATCTGCAGAAAGCGGATCCAGTTCATCCAAATCAGCCAGGTATTGAGCGCGACGGACCGCAACCCGCCGCGCCCGCCCGGACGGGTCATGTTGCCGTCCTTCACGAGCTGGCCGGCGATCCGCTCCAGCTCGCCGATCCCCCAGTCCTGAAGAGCGCGATAGCGGGCGGCGAGCACATCGTCCCGGCGCAGAAGCCCCAGCAGGCCGCCGAAGAAAAACCGGTAGCGCCACGCCAGATCGAAACTCCGCAGATAAAAGGCGGCAAATCGCGCCGGCGAAATCGGCGGGCCGACATCCTCGACGAGCACCGCGCGCAGTTCCTTGTCCAGCTCATCGAACAACACCCGGACGATCTCTTCCCGGTTGCCGAAGTGGTAGTAGAGATTGCCGGGGCTGATCCCCAGCTCCCCGACAATACGCGTTGTCGTGCCGGCTGCCGCGCCTTCCTCGTTCATGAGGGTGAGGCTCAATTCCAGAATGCGTTCGCGATTGCTCATGCCTTTTCATACTACCCGCACGCGGCGGCTCCAAGGCTTGACACCCCGATGAATTAGAGCAAATACTCTAATTAGATTGTTTGCTCTATTTTGCGGGAGGGGGACGACATGAGCGCCGAAACGCGCATGACAATCCGGCGGATGGGCTTTGCCTTTCCGCCGGCCATGAAAGGCCACTGGAACCGCAAGCGGCCCGAGTTCTCGCAGATCGTCAACGCGGCCTCGCTCGCCATGCCCTATCTGGAGCCCTATCTCATCCGCACCATGCGCGAGGCCCGGCCGCTGTTGCGCGACGACGCGATGCGGCGGGACCTCGACTCCTATGTGGCGCAAGAGGCAACGCATTTCCGGCAACACCGGAAATTCAACGATGAGCTGAAAGCCCGTGGCTACACGTCAATCGGCGCGCTGGAAGCAAAGATCGACGTCTCCTATGCGGATATCGAGGCGACGCATTCTCTCGCCTTCAACCTCGCCTATGCGGAAGGGTTTGAATCGATGGCGCTCGCGATCGGCCAAATGCTCGTCGAGGATCGCGACTATCTGTTCGGCGGAAGCGAGAGCGGCGTCGCCTCGCTGGTGCTTTGGCATTTCGTGGAGGAAATCGAGCACAAGAATGTGGCCTATGACGTTTTCGATCATGTGGCGGGCGGGTATTTCCGGCGCATCCATGGCTTCCTCTACGCCACGGCGCATATCTTTCTGCTGACGCGACGCGGATACCAGACCCTGCTCAGGGAAGACCGGCTCTGGCATGACCTGAAATCGCGTTTGCGCCTCGCCGGATTGCTGCTGCGTATTTTCCGCAAACTGACGCCCAGGCTCCTGCGCATCCTCGTTCCCGGATACACGCCCAGGCAAGTGCCCGATCCGGATTGGGCACTGGCATGGGCAGAGCTTTTTTCGACCGATCAGAACGCCGCGGGGCGGCTCGACACCGATCAGCTTCGGCGGCCCGCGCCCGTGCCGCTTGGCGTATGAGGAGAAAAAGGATGGACGCTTCCCTGCAAACCACCGCCGCGACGATGAAAGACCGCATGCGCGGCCTCCTGTTTTTCAACGGCGTCGCGCTCCTCGCACTGGCGATCGTCATTGGCTGGGTCTGGTTCTTCGCCCTGCTGGGCAGGATCGTCCTGTGGCCGCTTCCGATCGATATTCCGGTTTCCCTGCCGGACGATTCGAGAGCCTGGCGCATGGCGCATATGGAAGCGATCACACAGGGGCTGATGCTGATGGCTTTCGGGATCGGCGGACAGTTCATGCGTCTGACGCCGCGACTGTTCACCTGGTTCTTCTGGTCGGCGCTGGTTACGGCATGGCTTTTCACCGTGCCCGCCATCTTCAATGCGATTTTCGGCACCCGCGGGCTTGCCTTTGGCGGCGGCCCCTTTGACCCCGGGCTTGCCAACGACATCATCTATCTCTTCGGCTGGCCGCCCGTTCTCGCCGTCCACATCATGCTGGGGCTCGCGCTTTATGGCGTGTGGCGGTACATTTCAGATCGATAGCCGGCATTCGACAGGCCGGTCTTCGATGCTGCACATCCCATCAAAACCGGGCAAGGAAGCAGAATGATCGTCGTGACGGGCACGTTCAAAATCGCCGAGGCAAGCCGCGAAAAAGCCGCCGGCATCGCCGCCACCATGGCGCGGGCCACACGCGAGGAACCGGGCTGCATCGCCTATGGTTTCTACGAAGACATCGAAACGCCCGGCCTCTTTCGTATTTACGAGGAATGGAAGGATGAGGCAGCATTGGCCTCCCATTTCGAACAGCCTCACATGGCCGCCTTCGGCAAGGCGATGGCCGATGTCGAGGTTCTTTCGGTAGAGACGAAGAAATTCGAGGCCGGTCCCGCCGGACCGGTTCGCGGCTAGGAGAAACACTCCCGATGGAAGAACAGATCGGCCCCGCCTCCCGCATCTATTTTTCGCAACGGCTGCGCCTCCACTATGTCGACTGGGGAAATGACGGCGCTTCGCCCATGCTGATGATCCATGGCGGGCGCGACCATTGCCGCAACTGGGACTGGACGGCGCAAGCGCTGCGCGACGAGTACCACATCATCGCACCTGATCTGCGCGGGCATGGCGACAGCGACTGGATGCTGGGCAGCACCTATCAGATGAACGATTATGTCTATGACATTGCACAGCTCATCCATCAGAAAGATCTCGCGCCGCTGACCATCGTCGCACATTCCATGGGCGGCGCGGTGGCGCTGCGCTATACGGGGCTTTATCCGGAAAATGTGAAGAAGCTCGTCGTCATCGAAGGGCTCGGCCCCTCGCCC
>NZ_NYVD01000059.1 GCF_002684405.1 Parvibaculum sp.
CCCCGTCTCCATGATAGCCGAGCGCGGCAAGCGCCGTCCGGTCGTTCTCCATATAGGCGATGGAGGGGGTCAGGCGGCGCGTCATGCAGACGAAGCCGCGCCAGTAATGGGTGGTTTCCACCTCTGCCCATGCCGGAAACACCTCGCCGAGGCGTTTTTCCATCCAGCGGCGCATGACCGCCCCGTCCTCCGGCCTGCCCGTCAGGTCGCCCCGCGAGCCGAAGAGGAACCGATTGTCCGGCAGCATGCGGTAATAGAAAAGCAGGCTCCGCGTGTTGGAACAGGGCCGCTCCGTCCGCCATTTCTGCGCCAGCCTTTCGCCCTCGGTGAGAGGACGGGTGACGATGATGTTGGACAGAACCGGCACCAGCCGCTTTTCAAGGCGGCGGTCGAGAGCCGGACGGATGAAGCCATTGGTGGCCAGGATGACCTTGCGGGCGCGCAATGTGCCGCCCGGCGTGACCAGATGGTGCCAGCCGTCATGCTTCTCCCAGCTTTCGACATTGCTGCCGCCATGCAGTTGCGCGCCGTGACGGGCGGCCGCCGCGGCCAGCCCCCGGGCAAAGCGCAGGGGCTGCAGCCCGAAGCCCACCGGGTCGAAGGCAGCGCCGAACTGTTCGGTGGAATCATATTGGCTGGCGGCCACTTCTTCCCGGCTCATCAGCCGGGCCTGAATGCCGAAGCCGTCGCGCCAGAGGCGGACTTCCTCTTCCAGTTCCCGGAAGCGCTTTTCGTCATGGGCGACATGCAGCGTGCCGTCGCCTTGCGGGCTGTAGTCTATCCCCTCGTCCCGCGCCAGCGCCTGAACGAGCTCCACCGCCTCGACCTGCGAGGAGATGAAGCGCCGTGCTTCCGCCTTTCCGAAACGCGATACCAGTTCGCCGAGCCCCAGCCCGGTGGGCTGCAAGGCGCAGAAGCCGCCATTGCGGCCCGAGGCGCCCCAGCCTAGCGGCCCCGTCTCAAGCAGGCGAACGTCTACATGGTGATCGCGGGCAAGATGCAGCGCGGCGGAAAGCCCGGTATAGCCGCCGCCGATGATGGCGACGTCGCACGTCGCCTCTGCTTCGCTGAAAGCGCCGCTATCGACGCCCGCTGCGAGAGGGGGTGCCTCTTCTTCCCAGAAACTCCCCACCGGAACGGCGGGGTCATACATACTCGAATGATACCAGCTCATGCGTGTGAGCTTAGCGCAGACACACGAGCTCGTCTCACATCAACTTGCAGAAAAACCTGTCAGTGATCGTCGTCGTCATCGTCCCGGTCCCAGCGGCGATGGCGGTCTTCGCCGATCTTTTTGGCAACATGCTTGCGCTGCTCCGGCGTCATCTTTTCGAGCGTGTTGATGAAGGAGGTCTGGCCGATCTCGCGCACCTTATCCATCGGCGCGTCTATTTCCGCCATTGCCGCGCGCACCTTGCCGCCGTCGAAGGGTTCGGCGGCAATCGCGTCCGCCAACGCCTTGCGACCGCTTCCCGCCTTGCGCAGAAAAGGCCTCATCTCACGGAAACTCTCCCGCATGGACTGGCGCAGCATTTTGCGATCCTGGGGCGGCAATTCGCGCAAGGCACCGAAAATCCCGTGACGCGGTGCCCCATCTCTAAATCCATCGGGAGCCGCCCCCGGCCGCCAATGAAACACAAGCGGCGAGGCGATCACGGCGATCAGGAAAATATTCAGCGCGGCGGAGGCGAGAAAAGCGGGCCCGAGCCATCGGCGCTGTTTCGGGGACGAACCGGTATCGGCCTGCGGGGTCATATCGCTCATTGGGTCCATTCCTCGATATAGCTCGGATCAGCCAGCGCGATCGCGATCAGCTGGTCATCGGTAGTGTCCGCCGTCGCGGCAGCGGTGGTCGTCGCGCCGCTATTCGTCGCGATCGGGCTGATGCCGGTGGAGGTGCCCAGCGCAATCCCAAGCACCAGCGAAGCCGCCAGCGCGCCCGCGGGGAAGGCGGAGGAGCCATAAGGCCAGAGCGCGGCGGCGATACCGCGCAGCCCGCCGCCCTTCTTCGCTCCGCCGGCACCACGCCGCGCTTGCGGCAATTCTTTCGGCACTTCTCTGGGGCGCGCGGCCATCAGCCGTTCCACCAGTTCCTCGGAGGGTTCCTCGACCGGCGCCGCGCTCAAAAGCGTATCCAGCGCCCGCGCGTCCTCCAGCAGCCGCCTTGCTTCGGCGGAAGCGGCGATCAGCTCGCGCGCCGCCTGCCGCTCGCCAGCGGGCCAGCCTGCCTCATCCGCACCATAGGCGGAGAGCAGCTCGTCGAGGCGTTCCAATGTTATCGGTCCAGCGTTCATCATTTTAATATCCCGTGGCGGCCTGTATCTCAGGCGCCTGTATTCATTCTACGGAGCAACTCGTCCTTTTCCGTCGCCAGCGCCGCCTTCAACGCCCGTCGCGCCCGGCCGAGCAGCGATTCCACGGCCTCGACGGTCACCTCCATCACCTCGGCGGCCTCGATATTGGTGAGGCCCTGATAATGCGACAATGTGATTGCAAGGCGCTGGCGCGGCGGCAATTGCTGCAACGCCGCGTCGACGCGCCGCGCGACATCCTTCTGCGCCATCGCTTCATAGGGCGTCGGGTCTTCACTGGCGGGCTCGGGGATCGCATCCAGATCGTCCATGCCCTGCTTGCGCAGCCGGTCGAGGCAGAGATTGGTGCCGACCCGGTGCAGCCAGGTGGAAAACTGCGCCCGGCCCGGCTCCCATTTTTCGGCGTGCTTCCAGACCCGCAGGAAAACTTCCTGCGCTATTTCTTCCGCGTCGGCCTGATTGCCGAGCATGCGCCGGGCGAGCGCCACCACCCGACCGAGATGGCGCTTCATCAGTTCGCGGCACGCGCTCTCGTCGCCCTTGGCGACGGCGGCTACCAGTTCGTCGTCCGGAATTCCGTCCAAACGCGGTCGTCCCCCTTCAATGCGCCCGGCATGACCGCCTTGCGCAGATATGACGAAAAGGTGCGGGCTTGCGCCCGCACCTTGCGGCTTTCGTATCGGGCGCCGCTCTGCAAGCTTACCCCGATTTGCCGTTTCAGGCATGATCGCCACACCGCGGCATGTCAGCCACGCTTGCCGAAACCGCGGCGGCCTTCGCCACGCTCGACCTTGCCGTCGTCATTCCGGTCCATGTAACCGAACATCTTTTCGGTCCGGGCCTGGAACTCGGCCAGCGTCACGCTGCCATTGCCGTCGGCATCGAGCATCTTGAAGTGCGCCCCGCGGCGTTCTTCGCGGCGCTCGCTCCACGCGGCCTTGCGCTCCGCCTTGGAGAGAGAACCGTCGCCGTCGCTATCCATCGCCTTGAAGCGTTGGGCCGCGAAAGCGCCGGCTTCGTCCTTGGTGATGACGCCATCCTCGTTCGTATCGGCGGCGGCGAGGCGGCTCATGAAGGGGCGGTCTTTCTTCAGTTCGATCTTGCCGTCGCCGTCACGGTCGAACCGCTTGAACATCTTTTCACCGCCTGCATTGAATTCAGCCAGCGAGACCTTGCCGTCCTTGTCCGTATCGGCCCGGCCGAAGCGCTGCCAGTCGCCGCGCTTGCCGTATTTGCCGTGATGGCCATAGCCGTCACCGCGGCGGGACTTGCCGTAATCGTCGTCGTCAGAACGCTTCATGCGCTTCTCGGCGGCTTCTTCCATTTCCTCGCGCGTGACCGAGCCGTCATCGTTCAGGTCCATCCGCTCGAAGCGCTTGCCGGCCATTTCCTTGCGCCGTTCGACGCGCATCTTCTGGCGGGCTTCGGTCATTTCCTCACGCGTGAGGGAACCGTTCCCGTCGAGGTCGAGCTTCGCAAACATATCGGCGCTCTGCGCCTTCGCTTCGTCGAGCGTAACGACGCCGTCGCCATTCGCATCGGCCTTCTGGAACATGCCACCATGATGGTAGCCCTGCGGGCCTTTGCCCATGCCGGTCGTTGCCGCCAGGGCCGGAACCGCCAGCGCTACCGTGAGCGCGCCAATCGCGGTGAAAGTGAGCTTCTTCATTAAATCGCCTTTCGTCAGTTCGCCGTACCCCGGTGAGCTAACATTTGTTCGGGTCGCCCCGGAGACCGGCGGTCGAATGATGGGCATTCGGCCACCGGTCAACCGGGGGAAAGGAACGGCAAGGCTCGCGAGGGCCAGGGGGGAGGGCCAAAGCGCCGTCTCGCCGTTCCTGCATCAATAAACGGAGGAGACACGGCGTTCCGTCGCCGAAAGCGAAGATTTTTCCGGGATCAGCGATTTTCCGGGCGCGGGCGGATCCGGACGGGCAGTTTTTCGCGCCATACGGCCAGTTCGCGCCGGATTTCCGCCTCGACGGTGAGACCGCCTGCGCTACAGGCCGCCGCTTCCACCGTGGCAAGGGCGAGATGCTGGCCGGTCTCAGGCATGAAGGTGAGGCTTGTACAGACGCCGACCTGCCGCTCGCCCTTGCAGACGACGGCAAATGTCAGATCCCGCGCATCGTCCACCGCCAGCGCAACGATCCGGTGGCTGGCGGATTTCACAGCCATTCGCCTCAACGCGGCGCGGCCATTGAAGACGGGCTTGTCGAAATCGACGTTTATCTCACCCGGCATTTCAAAGGGCGTGCGCACATGATCATGCGACACGGCGGAAAGCGCGCCGAGATAGTCCGTGCCCATGCGCGGGGTTCCCCGGTCGATACGCACAAGATCGCGCGTCTTCTCGCCAATGGCCTGAAGACCGGCCTCGCGACCCGCCTGCATGAGATGGCGCCAAAGCGGCACCGCGTCATCCTCTTCCGGCCAGAACTCGAAGACATCGCCGACATGGCGCAGGACCAGCACCGGCATGCCCATCAGCTCGCGTGTCTGGGCATGGCCTGCGAGGAGCAGACGCAAGGGCTCGAAGCCTGCTTCGTCCAGCGCCGCCTCGGCCAGCGGACCCGCCAGTTCGAGACCGGCGCCTTCCGCGCTCACATCCTCGGCATGGACCTGAAAGCCCGTCGAGTTCCGGCGAAGCCATGACAAGACTTCTTCTTCCGTAAACAGACGGAACTCGGTGTCGCCGATGCGCGCAAGGCTGCCCTCGCCCACCAGCAATCCGTTTTCCTCGCAGAAGAAGACCGGGCTGAAATGCCCTTCCTCGAGCTTCGAAATATCCGATGTCACCAGCCGGTTCAGGCAGTCCATGGCTTCGCGGCCCGCGATGCGATAGCGGCGGCGCGATGAAATATCGGCCAGCGTTGCACGGTGGTAGCGGGCGAAGACTTCCGTTTCCGGCGTGTCGAGGTGACCGGCCATGGTGAAGCCGTTCCGCTCGACCCAGTCATTGGTCCGGCTTTCCACCGCCACTTCGGCGTGAAGCGGGGTCATGCGCAGATGCCGCCTGAAGGGAAGACCGCCGCTCATGTGCGCCCTCCCCTGGCTTCGGCTTCGAGAACGGTTTCGGCCGCGAACTTGCCCGGCAGGCCGGTCACGCCGCCGCCCGGGTGGCAGCCCGCGCCGCAAAGATAAAGGCCGTTCACCGGCGTTGCATATCCGGCCAGCTCAGGCTCGGGCCTCAGCCCCAGCAGGTCGAACGGATTGAGCCCGCCCTGATGCCAATCGCCGCCCCTGATGCCGTATTTCGTTTCGAGGTCGGGCGGCGTCAGCACTTCACCCGCCAGAATGTAATCGGTCGCGTCCGGCGCATAGCGGCAGACGGCCCGGATCGCGCGCTGCACGAATTCCTCGCGCCGCGCTTCCCAACCGCCTTCGATCTCGTAAGGCACCTGGTGGACGAGGATCGACATGATGTGATGGCCGCTCGGGGCCAGGCTGTCGTCATGGCAGGTCGGCATCACGATTTCCATGACCGGATCGAGTGGCAGCGCGCCTGCCCGGGCGCTCAGCGCGGATTCCTCGACCTCATCCAGCGAGGGCGCGATGACGATGCGGCCGCCCACCTGTTCCGGCGTCAGACCGCGAAAGCCCGGCATGCCATCCAGAGCGAGATTGATCTTGGCGGTCGCACCGCCTGCCTTGCCAAGCGACAGACGGTCCGCCAGATCGGCTTCCAGATAGCGCGCGCCGACGAGACGCAGCAATGTTTCGCGCGGCGCGGCGCCGGAAAGGATCAGCGGTGCCGACACCTCGATGCCATTGTCGAGAACGACGCCGCAGGCCGTCGTCCCGTCCATGAGGATGCGGCTGGCGCGCGCTTCGGCCCAGACCTCGCCGCGCTGGCCTTCGATCAGCGCCACAAGCGTTTCGGCAAGCGCGCCTATGCCACCCCGCGGAATGGCGACGCCGCTTTTTGCCTTCAACGCATGGCGGTAGATGAGACGGAACGCCGTTCCCGCATCGTAAGGCGCATCGGTAGACCCGAGCGTCGCATCGAAAGCGACGAGACCGCCCAGAAGCGGCGCCTCCAGTTCTTCATGCACCCAGTCGGAAACGCTCTTTGCCGCCAGAGACAGAAACGCCTCCCGCGCCCGCTCGCCAGAGGCTTCGGCGAGGACGGCGCGCGCCATCAGCTTGCCGCGCGCGGAGGAAGAGGCGGCAACCAGCGGCGGACGGTTGAGCAAGGGCGAAAGCCAGGCCGCGCTGTTTTCGAGCTTGCGCGCGAATGCGGTCCATTTCGCGCCGTCCTGTCCGCGAGCGGAAAGGAAAGCCTCGTCGTCTTTCGCATTGCCCGTCAGCACCAGATGGCGGCCGTCGGGATCGAGCGCGACGGTGGGCAGGCCCGATGCCGCATAGGCAAAGCCATGCCGGGCGAGCTTGAGGTCTTTCACGACGCTGGCGGAAAGACCGTCCATCAGATGGGAGACGGCGGGCAATGTGTATTTGTGCTGAAGCTCTGCCGCCAATGCACCGCCACCGACAATGCCGCCCGCTTCCAGCACGAGGACGCGCTTTCCCGCCCGCCCGAGATAGGCGGCGGCGACGAGGCCGTTATGGCCGCCGCCGATGACGATTGCATCATATGCCTGCCGGTCGCCGGTCATGCGCCTTGCCTCCGCTTCATGGAGGCGAGGATGGCCGCGGCGGTGTTGGCGCCCGCGCGGGCGGGCAGCAGCGAGCCCGGATGCGTGCTCTGCGAGCAGAGGTAGAAATTTTTGAGCGGTGTCGCATAGCCGCCGCCCGGCGCACCGAAAGGCGTCGGACGGTTGAAGAACATCTGGTCGAGCGTCATTTCGCCCTGATCGAGATCGCCGGAGGTAATGCCGGTTTCGTTTTCGATCTCATGCGGCAGCCACATCTCCTGCGCGCGAACGGTCTCGCGCAGGCCGGGCATCGCCGTCTCCAGCTTTTCCAGCACGGCTTCGGTCAGACGGTTCTTCTTTTCGTCCGTCCAGGGACCGTCATGCGGCGCTTCGGGCACCCAGTTCACCAGCACCGACATCACATGTTTTCCGGGCGGGGCCAGCGCGGGATCGACAAGGCTGGGCAGGAAGACGGAAAGCTCAGGGTTTTGGGGCACCACATTCATATGCCAGCACGCATGCGCCTTGTCCTGCTCGGCCAAGCTGCCCATCAGACGCAGGCCGCCAGCCAGCGCCGGGCAATCGCGCGGCACGCCCTCGATACGGGGCTGCCGGTCCAGCGCGAGATTGAGTTTCGCGGTCGTTCCCTTCATGCGGAAGCGGCCCGCCGCCTCCACGAGATCGCCCGGAATATCCTTCCACTGGAAGAGCCCCAGGATCGTGCGCTTGAAATCGAGATCGGAAATGATGACGGGCGCGGCGATTTCCTCGCCATCGGCGAGCACCACGCCGCGCACCTGCCGGTCGCGCAGCTTCACATCCGTCACTTCCGCTTCCATGCGCAGTTCGCCGCCCGCCGCTTCAACGATACCCGCGAGACAGGTCACCAATGCATCCGTACCGCCCACCGGCAGCAGTAGACGCGGGCTTCCCTCCGTCGCATCCGCGCCGCCCTGAAGGAACGGCACCAGAAGGCGCCAGGCGGTCATCGGCGAGGACGGCCCCACCGTCGCCCCGGCCAGCGCCGCGCCCGCGAGATGCGCCTTCACCAGCGGCGAGGTGAAATAGCGGTCCAGAATGGTAGAGATGCTTTCGGTCCAGATGTCGAGCTTGGCGGCCATGTCGGTGCGCGGCCAGGCGGCGAGTTCGCTTGCAAAGCCCAGACGGCGGCCGAAGGCTGAAAGCCCTGCCTCGCCGGGCTGCGGGAAGGCCGTCGTCAGCGCAGGCGTCACGACGTCCGCCAGCCGCAGCATGTCGCGGCGGTAGCGGCGCCACGCATCGCCATCCTCATGGGCATGGCGGGCGAACTCGGCGCGTTGGGCCGTCCCGGCGGAAAAGGAGGCCGTCCATTCGCCGGGGCCGAACCAGCTTACGCCCGCGTCCACGGCGCGCACCCTGAGACCGGCTTCCGCCAGACCGAGACCGGCATAGGTTGCGGGATCGATGAGGGCGCCGCGCAGCGACCAGGCGGGAAGGAAAAAGCCGGGCTCGACCGCGCGCATGGCGGCGGTGCCGCCCGCACGCCCATTGCGATCGAGCACCAGCACCTTCAACCCGGCGCGGGCGAGATGGGCCGCGGCTGTGAGACCGTTCAGACCCGCCCCTATGACGATCGCATCATGACGCACCATCGCGTCACCACCCCACTCATGCTGCGTCTCGCCGCGTCCATTACCTAAACGAAACGTACCATATTGGCACGTCCGGAATGGCGACGAGACACCGGGTGTTCATACACCCGGGCTGTTAACCATCTAAGACACGGATTCCCCTCTCCCTTTGCGCTTCGGCAGCTATCGGGAAGCGATGGGGGCGCCGGTCCTCAGGGGTGAAACTGCAAGAGTCCAGCCATGGAACCGGGACAGACGGGGGCGCTTATCGGGCGGTGCCGACGATCTCTTCGAAGGCGGTCAGGACGCGGGCCTGGCTCTCGGCGAGCTGGCTTTCCAGCGCCTCGAAGCTGGGTGCATTGCCGGCCCTCAGCAGCAGGGTCTTGAGCCCCCTGCTTGCCTCGGCGGGCTTGAACACCCCTTCCACGCAGACGCGGATGGCCTGGGTGAGATTGTGGTTGAGTTCCAGCCCCGCAATCAGCTCGTCCACCTGCGCGGTGGGAAGAAGCCGGGCCGCGGCCACGGCTTCCAGCGATGTGCGCGTATGCGTGTTCAGCACTTCGGGGTGCTCCGCGCCATGGAGAAGTTGCAGATATTGCGCGATGAACTCGATGTCGATGAGCCCGCCGCGCACATGTTTCATCTCCCAGGGGTTCCGGTCGGGAAACTCTTTCGCGATGCGGTTGCGCATATCGGCCACATCGACGGCGGTTTTCAGCCTGTCGCGCGGCATGGTGAGAATTTCACGAATGCATGCCTCGACATCCGCCATCAGATCGGCGGGCCCTGCAATCGGCCGGGCACGGGTCAGCGCCATATGCTCCCATGTCCAGGCCTCTTTCGTCTGATAGGTCCTGAAGGCATCGAGCGGGGTCGCAATCGGGCCTGCATTGCCGGAGGGACGCAGGCGCATATCGACTTCATAAAGCTTGCCCTCCGCCGTCGGCGCGGTCAGCGCGCTGATGAGCTGCTGACAGATGCGCGCATAATATTGCGAGGCATAGAGCGGCTTTGCCCCGTCGGATTCCACATCCGGCGACGGCACGTCGTAAAGCACGATGAGGTCGAGATCGGACGAGGCGCTCATTTCCGAACCGCCGAGCTTGCCCATGCCGAGAACGCA
This sequence comes from Parvibaculum sp., assembly GCF_002684405.1. Lineage (GTDB taxonomy): Bacteria > Pseudomonadota > Alphaproteobacteria > Parvibaculales > Parvibaculaceae > Parvibaculum. The sequence continues at coordinate 9,641 of NZ_NYVD01000059.1, forward strand.
GAAGCGCCCGCCGGGGATACGGCCATGACGTTCGGCAACCTTCGCCTCCGCCGCGGGGGCCAGCGCCTCGATGAGTTCGCCCGCGAGCGCCGCATAGGCAGGCCCCGCCTCTTCGGCATCGGCGCTTCCCGTCAGCACGCGCACGCCGAGACGAAAGCGGTATTCGCGGGCCCAGACACGGGAGAAGTCCAGCATGTCCTGATAGTCGACGGCATGGACGAGCTGCGATTTCAGGCTCTCGCGCAACTCTTCGCGTCCCGGCAGCACCTTGAAGAAATCGGGGTCGATCACCGCTTCCAGCACGCGCGGGTTCTGGCTGAGGTAATTGGCAAGCTTCGGCGCCGTGCCGCAGATACCGGCGAGCAGATCCAGCAGATGCGGGTTGGAATAAAGCATCGAGAAAAGCTGCACGCCCGCAGGCAGGCCGCGCATGAATTTGTCGAAGCGCGAAAATGCAGTGTCCGGGCTTGCCGTCCGCGACAGGGCGCGCAGCAAGGCGGGCATGAGGTCCGTCAGCAACTCGCGCGAGCGCGCGGTGCGCGTCGCCGGAAAACGGCCCGAATGCCAGGCGCGGATCGCCTCCGACATTTGCGAGGCATGGGTAAAACCCATGCTCTGCAAGGTTTCCAGCGTGTCGGGATCGTCGTCCGTGCCGGTGAAAACGAGGCTGCCGCTTTCTTCGGCGAGCGGCGGCGCCGTCTCGAACAACAAGGCGTAATGTCCCTGCACGGTGCCCAATGTCTTCGTCACATCGGCCGCGAAGTCCCCGGCGCTTTCATAGCCCATAAAGGCGGCAAGCTGCGCGATGCCCTCATCGTTCGACGGCAGCGTATGCGTTTGTTCGTCCGCCACCATCTGGACGCGATGCTCCAGCGTGCGCAGAAAGCGATATGCCCTTTTCAGCTCCTCGGCGGTATTCGGTTCGATCCATTGCTGGCGCGCCAGTTCGTCCAGCATTTCCACGGTCTTCTTTCCGCGCAACGCATGTTCGCGTCCGCCCGCAATCAATTGCTGGGTCTGGACGAAAAATTCGATTTCGCGAATGCCACCGCGCCCGAGCTTGATGTTGTGTCCCGCCACCGCAATCGCTTCATGCCCGCCGACCACATGGATCTGCCGTTTCATGGAATGAATATCGGCGATGGCGGCAAAGTCGAGATTGCGGCGCCAGATATAGGGCTCGATGAATTTCAGGAAGCGGGCGCCCGCCTCCATATCGCCCGCCACGGGGCGCGCCTTGATGAAGGCCGCGCGTTCCCAGTTCTGCCCCCGGCTCTCGTAATAGGATTCCGCCGCCGGCAGCGAGACGGCGACCGGCGTGCCGCCCGGATCGGGCCGAAGGCGCAGATCGGTCCGGAAGACATAGCCATCCTCGGTCCGCTCCTGCAGCAGCTTCACCAGATCGCGCGTCACCCGGACAAAGAACTCGCCATGGTCGAGCCCATCCTTCAGCGGCAGCTGATCGGGCTCGTAAAAGACGACGAGGTCGATGTCGGAGGAATAGTTGAGTTCGCCGGAACCATATTTTCCCATGCCGAGAATGACGAGACCGCTGCCCTCTTCCAGCGGCTCGTCGGATGCGCGCAGGATCTGTCCGCGCTTGACCGCTTCGCGCAGCAGGAAATGTACGCCGGCCTGCACGCAGCAATCGGCAAAATCGGTCAAGGCGCCGGTCACGCTTTCGAGCGGCCAGACACCGGCGAGGTCCGCCAGCGCCACGAGCAGGGCCGCTTCCGACTTCGCCTCGCGCAACGCCTTCATGAACGCGGCGCGGTTGTCGCCGAGCGCTGCCTCTTTCACGCTGTCGATGATGCGGGAAAGATTGTCGGAGGGCGTTTCATTGAAGAGCGCAGGCACACGCGACGGATAGCGCAGCATGAGGCGGCCGAGAAAGGGCGAGTCGCCGAAAATGCCCGCGATGAGCTTTTGCGCGGTCTCGTTCTTCAGCAGGTCGCCGAGGGCGCTGCCCTCTTCGCCGCCCAGACGTTCCGCGGCGGTCTCAATATCTGCGATGCCATGTTTGGCGCGCTCGGGATCATGGGCGATCAATGCCGGCTTGGCGGTCTCGATCAACGCGCCGTCGACATCTTTCCACATCCCGTCCCCCTTGCCGAAATACCGTTCCTACCGGCCCGATACCGGCAGATGAAGGGCTACCACAAGGCCGGGGTCGTTGTCTTCCAGCGTCACGCGGCCGCCATGCAGGCGCGCCACGGCGGCTACGAGGCTGAGGCCGAGGCCGGAGCCGGGCGTATTGCGGCTCGCTTC
>NZ_NYVD01000060.1 GCF_002684405.1 Parvibaculum sp.
CCCAGAGGAAAACGAGAACGCAGGCGGCGATGAGCCCCCATGTCACATAGGGCGTGCCGGGCCTCGAATTGTCGTCGGAAATCGGAAACATGCCCCCGCCCGCCTAGATCGGTACCTGAATGCCGAGTTCCACCACACGGTCCGCAGGAAGCTTATAGAAAGTCGTAGCGTCCATAGCGTTCCGCGAGAGAAAGGCGAAAATCTTCTCCCTCCAGAGCGACATGCCCGGCACGTCGTCGGTCGGAATAATGGTTTCGCGACCGACATAATAGGTCAGGCTGTCGAGGTCGATGCTCAGCCCCAGTTCGTCCGCCAGCCTCAACGCGACCGGTATATCCGGCGACTGCATGAAACCGTAATGCAGAACGATACGGTGGAAGCCCTGTCCCAGCGCCTCCACCTCCAGCCTGTCCTGCGCGCTCACGCGCGGCACGTCCTCGGTCGCTACGGTGACGAGCAGAACCTGCTCGTGCAGGACCTGATTATGCGCGATGTGATGCGGCAGAATGGGCGGCATTTTCGGCGAGGGTCCGACCATGAAAACGGCGGTGCCGGGAACGCGCGCCAGGTCGTGCTCTTTCAGTTCGCCGATGAACTCGTCCAGCCCCTGCTCGTCCTCGGTCAGCCGCTCATGCAGCAGCTTGCGCCCCCGCCACCATGTCCGCATCAGCAAGAACACGCCGCCGCCGACCAATAGCGGGAACCAGCCTCCCTCGCCGATCTTGAGAACATTCGCGCCGAAGAAGAGCAGATCGATCGGCAGGAACAAGAGCGCGATGCCACCCGCAACCCAGCCGCTCCACTTCCACTGCTTGCGCATCACATAGAAGGTGAGAAACGTGGTGATCACCATGGTGGAACTCACCGCAATGCCATAGGCAGCGGCAAGATTGCCCGATGTCTTGAAACCCAGCACGAGGCCCACCGTCGCAAGCCCCAGCGCCACATTGACCGCGGGCACATAGACCTGCCCGGTTTCCTCAGACGAGGTCTGTATGATCCTGAAGCGGGGACACTGGCCCAGCTGCACCGCCTGACGGGTCAGGGAGAACGCACCGGAAATCACCGCCTGCGAGGCGATCACCGTCGCCGCCGTGGCAAGGGCGATCAGCGGATATAGAGCCCAGCCCGGTGCCAGATGATAAAAGGGGTGGCTCGCCTGCGCGGGGTCGGCAAGGACCAGCGCACCCTGCCCGAAATAGTTGAGGATCAGGCAGGGAAAGGCGCAGCCGAACCAGGCAAGCCGGATCGGCGCGCGTCCGAAATGCCCCATATCGGCATAGAGTGCCTCACCGCCCGTCACCACCAGGAAAACCGCACCCAGAACGGTGAGCGCTACGCCGCCCGCCTGAGTGCAGAATTCGATCGCGTAAAGCGGGTTGAAGGCGAGCAGCACCGCCGGATTGCGAACGATCTGGACCGCCCCCAGCACGCCGATGGTGATGAACCAGACAAGCGTCACCGGACCGAAGAAAGCCCCGACGCTGGAGGTCCCCCGCGACTGCATCGAGAACAGGGCCACCAGAATGACCAGCGTAATCGGGATCACATAGGGATCGATCCCATGCGCGGCCGTCTCCAACCCCTCCACCGCGCTCAAAACCGAGATCGCCGGTGTGATCATTCCATCGCCGTAAAGCAGCGCCGCGCCGAATATGCCGAAGACGATCAGCATGGTCTTGCCGCGCGTCTCTCCGCCCCGCCAGGGATTGAGCAGCGCCAGCAGGGCGAGAATGCCGCCCTCGCCCTTGTTGTCCGCTTTCATAACGAGCACGAGATATTTGAGCGAGATAACGATGATGAGCGCCCAGACGATGAGCGACAGAATGCCGAGTACATGGAAAGGACTGGGCGAGAGGTCCGACAGCGCCTGCCGGAACGCATAGAGCGGGCTCGTGCCGATATCGCCATAGACGATGCCCAGCGCGCCAAGCGCGAGAACCGGCAGCTTGCGCTGCCCCTCTTCCTGCTGAGCTTCGGGCATCAGGGCCCCTTTGCCGTGAAATCCGCCTGATCCGTCCGCCGGCATTTATATCCCGACCGATGGATGGAGCCTAATCGCAGCCGGAAGGAGAGCCTTGCTCCACCACTACTTGCGCAAGGGGCGCGGCCCCTCGAACTCCGCCGTCTTGGCTGTGGAGAGGTCCTTGTCGCGCGCCACCGCTTCATCCTTCAACGACGTTGCCCTGGCGACCGCCTCCTTGTCCGACTTGAGCTGGAAGAAGGTATAGGACAGCGTGATGGTCTGAATGGTTTTGGTGTCGATATCGGTCTCGAATTCCGGATCGACATAGAACATGACCGGCATCTTCGCCGTCTCGCCCGGCGCGAGCTTCTGCTCGTTGAAACAGAAGCACTGCGTCTTGGTGAAATAATAACCCGCCGCGTCCGGCGTCACATTGTAGATCGCACGGCCGACAATCGTGCGGTCGGAATTGTTAGTGGCAGTGTAATAAATCTTGGTGGGAAGCCCGATATGGGTCTTTACCTCCCGCTGCGCCGGCTTGAACGTCCAGGGCAGACCATTGGCCACGTTGGCGTCGAAGCGAACCGTGATCGCACGGCCGATCCTGTCGACGCCCGGATTGACGTCCCGCTTCACTGTAACCGTCCCGCCATAGCCCGTCGCCTGACAGAACAACTGGTAAAGTGTCGGCGCATAGACAACTGCCGTCGTGGCCATGGCCAGCAGCACGAAGGAAAGGCCGAGCGGAACGATATTGTCGCGGATACGCTTCATGATGCCGGACATTAAGAGGCAGATCGCCCTGCGGCAAGCTGGCGCAGCCCCCCGGGACCCGTGACCGATTGTCTCGCAAAAAACGAAGGGTTTCCCCTGCGAAACGCCCTTTTGCACCGTTTCGGCGCCGTACCGCGCCGTGCTATCACTTTGCATCCGGCCGGTGACAGCCCCCGACAGAGCGGGCGCCCGGCGGGAGGAGACGCAAGGGGAGGAAATCGTTTCGTGTCTGAAGCCATATTCATGACGCGCCGCCGTATTTCGGCCGCCGCCGCCATTTTCGTACTTTCGACCGCATGGGCCCCGGCCCGCGCCGCGGAGAACCGTGCCTCGCAAGAGGACACCGAGAGTGCCATCGTCGTGACCTCGAGCGTGCCGGGCACGCCGCGCGCCACCCATAGCGGCAATATCGCAAAACTCCCGCCCTACCGGTACGACTTCATCGCGCCCGACCAGCCCGCCGAAGCACTCAATCGGCTCCCCGGTGTCAATATCGAACAGGGCTTCGGCGTCGAACATCTGACGGCCATCCGCTCGCCTGTGCTGACCGGCGGCGCCGGCGCAGGGTCGTTTCTCTATCTGGAAGACAGTGTGCCCTTGCGCGCAGCGGGCTTCGGCAATGTGAACGCGCTGATGGAATCCATGCCGGAAATCAATGGCGGCATCGAAATCGTGCGCGGTCCGGCCAGCGCCCGCTATGGCTCCAATGCGGTGCATGGCCTCATCAATGTTCTGAGCCGGCCGCCCGCCGAAGAGCCGGGCGGCGAAGTCACTGCCTGGGCCGGACCGCATGACGTGTTGCGCCTCCAGGGCACGGCGAGTACGACCGTGTCGGGCGACAACGGAACGAGCCATGGCATGCGGGCAAGTTTCGTATTCGGTCATGACGGCGGCTTCCGCGACGCCTCGGGCTATGACCAGCAGAAGGCGCGTCTGCGCTACGACTATGACGCCCCGGACACCAGCATCATGGCGACGTTGACCTATGTGAACGTCAATCAGGAAACGGCGACCTATGCCAGCTCCTACAAGGATCCGGGCATCTACAAGGCCAATCCCAATCCGGAAGCCTATCGCGACGCCTTTTCCGGACGCGCCATGATCCGCATCGAAAGACGCATTTCGGATGACCAGATGCTGGTCATCACCCCTTATGCGCGGCGAACCTATATGGATTTCCGCATGCACTTCCTGCCGGGCTCGCCCGTCGAGGAAAACCAGCAGACCGGCGGCGGCATGCAATCGAGCTACGTCTTCAATCTCGATGGCGGGCACCGCATCATCGCCGGTTTCGACGTGGACTATACGCGCGGCACGCTGACGGAAATCCAGGACGAACCCACCGTCTTTTCCTATGTGCAGGGCACGCATTACGACTATGCCGTCAACGCGCTTGTGCTCGCCCCCTACCTTCAGAGCGAATGGAAGCTGGACGAGGCAACGACGCTCGACGCCGGCGCACGCTTTGAGTTCACGCGCTACGATTATGAAAACCGGACCGCGAACGGATCGCTCGGCAAGGCATTGCGGATCCCGAGCGAGATCAGCACCTTCGCCGACATCTCGCCCAAGCTTGGCCTTGTCCACCGGTTCAACGAGGATCTGACCGGTTTCATCCGGCTTGCGCGCGGCACACGCGCGCCGCAAACAAGCGACCTCTACCGCCTGCGCATCAACGAGACCGCGGGCGCGGCGCATTCGGAAATTCTGGACAGCGTGGAAGTCGGCGCGCGCGGCGGGATCGGCCGTCTGAATTATTCCGCCACGGCCTTCTTCATGAAGAAGCACAATTTCTATTTCCGCGACGCCAACGATACCAATGTCGCCAATGGCAAGACCCAGCATGTCGGCGTCGAACTCGAACTCGCCGCCCCTCTCGCCTATGGCTTCGATATTGCGGCGTCAGGCACCTATGCCCGGCACAGCTATGAGTTCGACCGCCCCATCAGCACGGTCCCGCTGACCACCGAGTCGATCAGTTCCGGCGACGATGTGGACACCGCGCCGCGCACACTGGCCAATGTGGCGCTTGGTTATAATTTCAACGAGGATCGCGGAAGGCTGGAACTCGAATGGGTACATGTCGGCTCGTACTGGATGGATGCGGCCAATACGCAGAAATACCCCGGCCACGACATCTTCAACCTGCGGGCCAGCTACGACATCAATGAGAACTTGAGCGTCTTCGGCAAGGTGATGAATCTGTTCGACACGCGTTATGCCGACCGGGCGGATTATTTCCGCGGCGCGGCGCGCTATTTCCCCGCCGAGGACCGCGCGATCTATGCGGGCACGACGGTGCGGTTCTGACCTTCAGGCTTACACCTTGCGGTAGATCACGCTGGATCCGTCGCCTGCGGTGAAGTCGAGCGCCGTCCACTGTTCCCGCCCGTCATACCAGAGCGAAAGCGGGTCTTTCATCTCGAGCCTGTAACCGGCGGCGGGCACATGCCCGCCATCGGCAAGCGCGACCTTGTCTGCACCCAGCTTCACCACCTCCGGTGTCAGCAACTCGCCATTCTGCGGATTGATCATCGGGCCGTTCAGCTCGTCGATGTTCCAATGCGTCGCCGCCAGCGCCTGCGAGGGCGCGACATAGGTTTTCTTGCCCGTCGACTCGACCCTGTAGCCCTTCTCCGTCTGGGTGACCTTCGTCACGAGGTCGTCGCCATCATTGTTGGTTTTTGCTTCAAGGCCCACAAAGCGCCCCTGCTCCCAGCGCTCCAGATTTTGGTGCTCATAACGAAAGACAGGGATGAAACCGATTTTCACCACCATCTCCACATCGATTGCGACCTGAAAATCCTGCTCGCCGCCCTGAAAACTCAGCCGGTGATGCCCGATTTGCGACCCCTTGCGGAAAATATCGAAAGCGATTTCGTTTGATGCCGGCCGGCGCGGCGTCATTGACGCCTCGACGATGTTTTGAGCGGCGGCAAAGACCGGGCGCGAGACCAGAATGGCAGCGCCTGTGCCCAACAGGAGTGCGCGGCGGGTCGGCATGATGATCCTCCTTGGCGTAACGCTTCGACTGTCTGGGATACGCATTTGAGCGGGAGCCGGATCACGCCGCGCGGGAATGATCCGCCTCGGCCTGACCGGCGTATAGCTCAGTCAGATAGTCGAAATTGAACGAGGAGCCGGGAAAATGGCCGAAGTATTGGGCCTGATAGCCGTTAGCGTCAGTGGCGCCATGCTTCTGGCCTGGGCGGTTCAGGGCGTCACAAAGCATGGCGGCGCGGTCGATGTGGTCTGGTCGCTGGCGACGGGCCTGGCCTGCGTCGCAGCCGCTCTCTTCCCGCATGAGGGCGGGCTGAGCGAGCGCCAGCTGCTGATCGCCGTCCTGGCTGGCGCCTGGTCTGCCCGGCTGACCACGCATCTTTTCCGGCGCACGCTGATCAGCGAGCCCGATCCGCGTTATGTCGCTTTTGCCCAGAGATATGGCTCCTACTGGTCGCCCCGCATGGCGCTTTTTCTCCAGATACAGGCCGTCGCCGCCTTCCTTCTGGCCGTCACCGTCTTCTTCGCCGCGCATAATCCCGCGCCCGGCCTTGGCTGGACCGATATTGCCGGCATCCTCGTCCTCGCCGGCGCCATTCTCGGCGAAAGCCTCGCGGACCGTCAGCTCCGCCGGTTCAAGGCGGATCCGGCAAACAAGGGCAAGGTCTGCGATGCCGGTCTCTGGGGCTGGTCGCGCCACCCGAACTATTTCTTCGAATGGCTGGGCTGGCTTGCCTATCCCGTCTTCGCGATCAACCTGACGGACGGCTACTACGCCGGCTTTCTGACCCTCATCGGCCCTGTCTTCATGTACTGGCTTCTGACCCGGGTATCCGGCGTGCCCATGCTGGAGCGCGAGATGCTCGCCTCCAAGGGCGCCGCCTATGAAGCCTATCAGGCCCGCGTCAGCGCCTTCATTCCCTTGCCGCCCTCCGGCGGGGATACGACCCGCCCGGTTTCCTCCGCCAACTGATCTTTTCAGGACAATATCATGCTGAAATCTCTGACTGTTTCGCTTGCCGAACATGCGCCGCTTCCCGACAGCCTGCTCAAGGCGGGGATCGGAATGCGCGTCTCCAGCACGAACAGGCGATTGATGGATCTGCCCTCAAGTGAGGAACGCGCTTTCGCCGAAATGATGCGGCAAAGCCCTGTCGCGCTTTTCACCGACGAAGCCAATGAACAGCATTACGAACTACCCGCCGACTTCTTCAAGCTCGCGCTCGGTTCGCATCTGAAATATTCCTGCTGCTTCTACCAGCATGACGGGGCTAGCCTGGACGAGGCGGAAGAAGCCGCGCTGCGGATCACCTGCGAGCGCGCAGGCCTTGCCGACGGACAGGATATTCTGGAACTCGGCTGCGGCTGGGGATCGCTCTCGCTCTACATGGCTGCGACCTATCCGAATTCGCGCATCGTCTCCGTCTCCAACTCCGCTTCGCAGCGCGCCTTCATCGAAGCGGAGGCAAAAAAGCGCGGCATCGACAACCTCGAAGTCATCACCGCGGACATGAATGTGTTCGAGACGGATCGCAAGTTCGACCGCGCGATCAGCATCGAAATGTTCGAGCATATGACGAACTGGTACGATCTGCTGAAACGCGTCAGGACATGGCTGAACCCCGAAGGCCGCCTCTTCATCCATGTCTTCTCGCATTGCAATGCGCCGTACCGCTTCGACCATGAAGACGGCAATGACTGGATCGCCCAGTATTTCTTCACGGGCGGTAATATGCCGAGCCACGGCCTGATCCGACAATTCCCCGAGCTTTTCGAGGTCGAGCAGGACTGGAACTGGAACGGCAAACATTATCAACGCACCGCGCTCGACTGGCTGGAAAACTACGATGCGAATGCACCCGCCATCCGCCGCATATTGAGCGACGTCTATGGCAATGAGGCAGGCGTCTGGTTCCGTCGCTGGCGGCTCTTCTTTCTCGCAACGGCCGGGCTCTTCGGCCATGAGAACGGCACGGCCTGGGGTGTCAGCCATTACCTGTTGCGGCCGCAGGCGGACTGAGAAAATCCCCACATAGATCAGGGATATACGGTTTATTCAGGCCTATCACGCGACCCTTGTTTCCCGGGGAGGAAACAAGGGTAATAACAATGATTTTCCAGATGGCGTGCCTCAGCGCCTGGGTGGGTGAGCGGATAAGCGACAGGGACCTTCGACAGATATTCGAAGGATCGGCGATCCGGAACAATTTCGCCGCGATTACGGGTGCACTCTTCTGTGCGGAAAATGCCTTCTTCCACATCGTGGAAGGCGCCGAAGCCGAACTTCGGGCGCTTGAAGAGCGCCTCGAAGCGGACCGGCGCATCAGGTCGGTCAAACGGGTCGCCTTTGAGAAAATTCCGGCTCGCTGTTTCGACGAATGGTCGGTCGTGGTGCAAAGCTCTCTTCTCACTTCGCCGGACGAATGTGAGATGCAGTGCCTCACTTGTCCGCAAGCGTCGATCTGCACGGTTGCCGATTTCCTGACCGTGTCTGGCGGCAGGACCGCAGAGCTGCCACACACGACCCGGATCATGCTGGACTGGTTCTTCCGGATCCAGCTCAAGGGCCACGACACTCTCGATATACCCTGGCGCGGAGAGATCGGCAGCGAACCGGCCCTGGCCTGAGACTCCATTTCTTCACCACGTCACGGACAAAAACTCGTCACATCCGGCCCCTAATTCACAAGCCGGCTAGTGAATTCCCAGAGAGGAGATCGCGCGTGTTTGTGGAAAAGATCAAGACCGAAGGCCTGGCTCATCTCTCATGGCTCATCGGAGACGGCACGGAAGCTGCCGTCATCGATCCCCGTCGCGACTGCGCGGTCTATGCGGAGATGGCGCACCGCCGCGGATGCCGCATCACGCATATTTTCGAGACACACCGGAACGAGGATCTCGTCTCCGGTGCGCCTGACCTCGCCGCGATCACAGGCGCCCGGGTGCATCACGGCCCCGATGACAAACTCGATGTCACCTATGCGGAAACGGTCCGGGAGGGCGATCATTTCACCTTTGGGGGTCTCACGCTTTGCGTGATGGAAACGCCGGGACATACCGATGACAGCCTGTCCTTTGCTATCTACGACAAGGCTTTTGGCGAAAACGCGGTCGGCGTCTTTACTGGCGATACGCTGTTTGTCGGCGATGTGGGCCGCACCGACTTTTATCCGGATCGGGCGCGCAACGTCGCCGGCGACCTATTCGACAGCCTGCAGAAGATCTGCGCGCTCGGCGACCAGGCCATTATCTACCCCGCCCATGGCGCGGGCTCAGTCTGCGGCAATAATATGGCGGACCGCGATTTTAATACCATCGGCTATGAACGCCAGACAAACCCGATGCTCCGGATGAACGATCGCGACGCTTTCATCGACACCAAGCTCATCGAGCATCATGACCAGCCGCCCTATTTCCGCCTGATGGAAGAGATCAACCTGGAAGGCGGACCGCGCCTTGAGGAACCGACCGTACCGCCCGCATTCGGACCGAAGGCCTGGCAGGACGCCGCAGGCGATGCCACGATCCTCGATGTTCGCGGGGTCGCCGCCTATCTCGGTGCGCATTTGCCCGGCGCGATCGCCCTGCCCGATGACATGATCCCGGCTTTCGCGGGCTGGTTCCTCGATCCGTTGGACGCAATCCTGCTCGTCGCCAACGACGCGGATCAGGCCAGTTGTGCGTCGCGCCATCTCGCCCGGATCGGTTTTGACGGCGTGAAAGGATTTCTCACCCCGTCCATAACCGGCTGGGCTGCGATGTCCGGTGCGTTTCAATCCATGCCGGTTGTGGATGTTCCCGAAGTGGCCCGCCGTCTCGACGAAGCGCCAGACGACTGGACCCTTCTTGACGTGCGCGGCAAAGACGAATTGGCGGAGGAGCGCATTGACGGCGCCCAGCACATCTATGTCGGCGAGATCGCAGAGAAGATGCGCGAACTTGACCCTCAACGACGCTACACCGTGATGTGCAAGAGCGGTGCGCGTTCCACCATCGCGGCATCAATGCTGCGCCGACAAGACTTCAAGCAAGTCGACGTTTTTATGGGATCGATGAGCGCGTGGAAAGCGGCCGGATATCCGGTCCACAGCTAGGCGCGGCCCTGGCGCGCACAACCTATGTCCGCGCCCGAGCACGGCTCTCGGATATCCGCGCTTTATATATCCGATACCCACCCGCAATAAACTCGGCGCCCGCCACAGCCACGGGCTCTGACATGCCCGCCCCGCCATCGATATCGAGCCGGTCATATCGAATGCGGTGTGTCATGCGCGGATCCTCGCCTTCATAGGCGATGAGCCGCGGTTCGGGCGAGTGCCCATGCACCACGAGATCGCCACCCCATCCGCCGACATGATTGAGGAAAGGAAACCGGATCCACGCCCAGTGATCCTCATCGAAACCGGGGCGGGTCGGGCGATAGCTGTAATCCCAGGGGCGCGCAAGGAACTCATCCTTCGGCACATCCGGGTTGAGGCCTGCATGCACGAAGAGGAGGTTTCCGATCCGGCGATAGGGCTGCAATTCACGCAGAAAAGCCTGACGCGCCGCGCCCCAGCAATCACGCATCGCGCGTGCCTTTTCGGCCCAGTTCATATGTGCGCGCACTTCGTCGGGCACGCCGCATTCTGCAAAGATCGCCTTGGCGCCGTTTTCAAGCCACAGATCGATCTTGCCCGCATCCACATCCATCACGATGCGCGCGAGCTGCTCATGGTTTGCCATCAGAACGGTTTTCTCGTCGAAGCCCAACGTTTCAGCCGGCCTCATCATCTCATCGATGCAGCGCAGGGAGGACAGCCCCCGGTCGATGAGATCGCCGAGCTGAACGAGCTCGGTGCGTTCCGCGCTTTCTGCCGCCGCAGCGTTCATGGCCTTGAGCACATCAAGGAAGGCCTCGTGCTGGCCATGCACGTCCCCGATCGCGAAGACGCGCCTGTCCGGCCCGGGTTGCACCAAGGCATCGGCCATGAATTCGGAAATCTCGACGGTCATCTCTCAATCCTCTGCTAGTTGAAAGATGTCCGGAAAACCCGAATTATCAAGGCCTGTTGGCGTTTCCATCGGATATGCTCGGTTTCTGATCATCAAAACCGGCAGCGGAAACCTCGAGAACAGCGCGATGAGTCTGGCACAGCAGGTAGAGGCGTACGTTGCCGTGTTCCCCGACGGCGGCGCGGTCACAGCAAACGAGTTGCTGCACCTTGGCGAGCGCGGCGCCGTTGAAGCCGCCCTGGCCGAGCTCACTGAGCAGGAAAAGGCCTATCACATCGAGGATGGGATCTACATTCGGCCCGGTGACGGGTACACAAGCCGATTTCCGCGGCCCGAACATATCCTGGCCGCGCTTACGAAGTACCGGGGCGAACTCTTCTCGCCAAGCGCCGGCAGCATGGGTCAGGGCAGCAACAAGTCAGGGTCGGGCGACAGCATGGCCGGAGACCGCTACCTCACGAGCGGACAGAGCCGCTGGCTGCGGGTCGGCCACCAGCGAATAGAGCTGATACATGCGGAAGAAGCGGAGATCCGCGCGTTACACAGCGCGTTGGAAAAGCTGCGGCCGCGCGTGCCCGACAAGGCTGAATGCATCGAAGGGTTGCGCGAACTTGAGCCGGAACTGCGGCGTATCGGGGTGCAAGCGCTCTGGCTTTTTGGATCCCTCGTCCGAGGAGACGCCACACCGGACAGTGACATCGATATCGCAATCGATGCCGACAAGACGCGGGTGACCGGGTGGGATTATTTCGCGATATGGCAGGAGACGCAGCGGGTGATCGAGCGCTACCTGCAAATCGACTGCGATGTCGTCGAGATCGAAAGCGCGCGTGACATCATCAAAACGCATATTCTCAAGGATGGGATGCGGGTGTTTTGACACCCGAAAGTACCCAAAAATGATCTTCTGACAAACGGCGCAATCGAGGCTGCGGGCACAGCAAGCTACCCGACCGAATTCGGCTGGGCCGCCTTTGACAGCGCTTCCTCGGCCCATTGGTTGAGGCTCTTTCCGGAAAGTTCTGCAGCTACGGCAGCCTTACGATGAACATCCGGAGACACGCGGAACATCATCTTGCCTGAATAGGGCTTTTGGGGCTCCTTACCAACCTTTGCGCAGGTGGCAAGATAGTCATCAAGCGCTTCATGGAACGCTGTCTTCAGATCAGCAACAGTCTCCGCGTGAAACCCTATGACATCGGAAATACCGGCGATTTTGCCGAAAAAAATTTCATCTTCATCGTCATATTCAACCCGCGCCGAATAGCCCTTGTAAGTCATCGTGTTCATGGTCTCGCTCCAATCTGGGAGAGGAATTCGCAGGCGTCGCGGACCTGATAGCGTTTGGCCTCCTTGCGCGGATGCGGCCGATGGAACGAGATGACTACACCATCTTTCTCAAACCGGACGCGGGAGCCACGGCCTTCGATCACGCGGGCGCCCCGACAGCAACAAGCAGACTCTCGATAGACGCCCATTCAATCGCTCCTGAGACGGGCTCGGCAAACACAGCTTTGAGCGTCCTTTTGTGCTTGCTGTTCATGCAAGCAATATAATCGGCCACAATCATATACGTAAGCATAAGGTGCTAGCGATTTGTAACCCCGCATTTTGCTAAAAAAGCTGCGGGTGTTTCGCAAGCTCCAGATGATTGACGACGCGATGGCCGACGAGGACCTTCGTATCCCGCCCGGCAATCATTTCGAACGGCTGCAGGGCAAGCTGTCCGGCTGGCATTCAATCCGCGTCAGCAAGCAATGGAGACTGGTTTTCCAGTGGGATGCAAGCCGGGGCGAGGCGAGGAATATCGATCTGAACGATCACAGCTACAGGTAAAGCTCATGTTGATGACGAAGCGCAAACCGGCCACGGTCGGCGAAATCCTGACCGAGGAGTTCATGGAGCCGCTCGGGCTTACCCAGACCGAACTGGCCGAGGCCATGGGTGTACAACGCAAGCACGTCAACGAACTCTGCAATGACAAGAGAAATGTGACTGCCTCCACCGCGCTCATTCTGGCCCGCGTGTTCGGCAACACGCCAGATTTCTGGCTGAACACGCAGCGCCGCAGCGAACTCTGGAAAGCCATGCACGATCCGAAGGAAAAGGCACGAATCAACCGAGCCAAACCTCTGGAAGCTGCGTAGGGTTTCGCTCCTGCTTGTCCGTCGCAATTCACCGTCCACGCCCATTTAAGCCTCCCCATCAGCTCTGCAGGCGGAAGCCACCCCCTCTGAGCAGGAAGGCGTCTCGCTCTGGAATCTCGGTCTCGAGCCCCAGAACTTCCGAGATACGTTCGACCTGGTGTGCGATCATGTCGCCAAGCAGCTTCGTTTGTCCGCCCTGCAGTTCATCCACAAGCCCGGCGATCGCATTTAGGACCTCTCCGGTGTTCTTGAGGATTTCGTCTTCACCAGACCTGCCGCGTGCCCTGAGGCCGATCGCTCTTACAAAGTCGAAGAAGTCATCGCGTGTGAGCGCTTCCATCGTGTCGGCGGCTCCGATATGCAGCGAAAATCGATGATCGATGTTCGAGTCGAGCAGCACGGGGACGACATCGTAGAGTGGGGCGAGCTCCGGAGCGTTGCCACGATAGATCAGGGCGTGGTTTTTGGCGTGGTTGTCTGTGTTGCCGAGAGCAAGATTGAGGATGGTCATCTGCAGAAGGGAGCGCCGCGCCTTGGCCGGCAGCCTTGTCTTTCCGAGGACCTTGCCTACCGCTTCTGCATTGAATGATCGGCCGCCTTCGCCGTCTCGTTCGTATTTGAGGCTCTTCGGCAGGCCGAGCGCCTGGCAGAAGTCCTCCTGATGGATCCGGCTCACCACACCGTTCTCGACGACACGGTCGAACCGGGTGATATGCAGTCCACGCACATCATCAATTTCGAGCGGCTCGACATGTGCGACTTCGTCCCCGTAAACCCTGCCCGCGATCGACATCAATCGATGCTCCTGGTCGACGAGAGCTTCTTCGCCGCGCCGCGGGATCTTGAGAATGTGCGTGGTAGGGACGCCGGTTCCATGTCGCGGAATGGCAAAGGATCCGTCGGCCAATAACGTAAGCGCGATCTTTCCCTGGACGCCGGCCAGCGGCGATGGGTCCTTGGTGTCGACCGGCAGACGCCTGTCGTCGCGAAGGGAGCGCATGATCCTGGCGAGATCGTTATCGCTCAACACATCGTAGTCTTCCTCCAGGCGTCCGGGCCTCTTTCCCGGTCCCTCGCCGGCCGGCACGCAAGAGATCGCACCTGGGCAATCGCGGCCGAGGTGATAAAGCAGGCCTGCAATGTCGGAGCGATCGATGTTGTGCTTCGCCATCACCGCATCGAGTGACGAATTCTCCTGCAGTAGATTGTCGAAGAAGGATCGCGTTTCGCTGTCCTTGAGGCTTTCCCGCTCGAGCGGCAGAGCGAGCGAGACCGGCCGCACGGCGTCCGCAGTGTAGCGGAACGACAGGGCGCCCTGCTCGTCGCCGGACAGCCGTCCGGTCGGGCGATCCTCGCCTTCGACGAAGACATCGATTTCGCGCGTCATGATCTCGGTTCCATGCGCAGTTCGAGCCCGAGCTCGCTGGCGGCGGCCAGTGCCGCCTCGATGGAGACACCGCGCTCCCCGTTTTCGAGGGCGGAGAGGAGACGTCGGGTCGTGCCTATCGCTGTTGCGAGCTCCGCCTGTGTAAGTTTCGCCGCTTTTCGTTGGCGGCGGATCTCGGCGCCGAACTCTTTGGCGGTCGAAATCAATGCGAGCTTGTCCATGAATCGGGTCCATAAAATGGGACGTATACATCCCATATAGCGGATATGCGGGAGAGTTCAAGACAAATGAGATGAATATGGCGCAAATCAGGAAGTACTATCTCCTGACGACCATATGAGACGCATATATCTCATCAATCGAATTGGCCACGTAACAAATAGGAACGGCGCAAAGTCGAACAGGACCTAACCCATTGTTTTCGCTCGACGTTGCCCCACACCTCGGAAAATGGGGGCAACCTTTCACACACCCCTCACTTGATTTGTAGGCAAAATCGTCTTTTTGCCTACAAAGGGCTCAACCGCGATTTCAGGAAGAGCTGTGCCCATTCCTGCGCGATGCACTGGTTTCGGACGGGCTTTGATTAGTGTTTTCATGTCGTGGTCGCCGAGACGGCGCGCCAATTGCCGGATCGTATCGGTATCGATGCGGTCCTTTCCGATATGGGCGAGAGCTTGCAACACCGAATTGGCGCGGTCGGAGGCCTTGTCGATCACCGGCGCGCGGGCATGTTTGAGGGTCAGGGTGCGTCCCGCGTCGCAGGTCAATCGCTTGGAGAGGCCGCTAAAGGAAAGTCGGCGCCATCAAGAATCTTCCGGATTCAGGGCGGCCGGAATCAGATTGAACCTGCAAGAAATCCTTGCAGGTTGTCCCGCCCGCCCTTTCTCTCGGGTGATCACTTCGGCCGCTTCGAACGCGGGCTGTGCACATCAAGCATGGTCATCACTGTTTTCTGCTGCTGAGCCAGCTTGACAGCCTAACCCAGCCATATCGGCGCGAAGCCAACCGCGTCGACCCCGACATCAAGCCGGTTCTTCATCGGACGGTTGCGCCCGTGCTGATGGCCATGCAGATGGACCGTGCCATGGCGGCAGCAGGTCGTTGATGCGCGTAACGTTACGCGCTACATTGTCGGTATGATTATCGGATTCCGTCACAAGGGCCTGGAAAGGTTCTATCGCACCGGTTCAACGCGCGGCATTCAAGCCACCCACACCAAACGACTGGCCATGATCCTGGCTATGCTCGATGCCGCAAATGAGCCAAAGGATATGGAGCAACCCGGATTGCGGTTACATCCGCTTAAAGGGGAGCTGAAAGGCCGCTGGTCAGTATGGGTGAACGGAAATTGGCGAGTGACCTTTCGCTTTGTCGGTTCCGATATCGAGCTGGTCGATTATCAAGACTATCACTGAGGACAAAGCCATGATTTACAAGCATCCCCATCCGGGAGAAATCCTGAAAGAAATGGTGTTCGAACCGCTGGATTTGCAGGTGACGGAAGCCGCTGAGCGGCTTTCCATGTCCCGCACGGCCCTATCACGAGTGCTAAACGGCAAGGCGGGAATTAGCCCTGACCTGGCCATCCGCCTGGAATTGGCGGGGGCAAGCACTGCGCGCTTCTGGATCAACCTTCAGGCCAACTATGATCTGTGGCAGGCGCAGCAGCATGAGCAGCCACCTGTACGGGCCCTGCAAGAGGCCGCCGCTTAACGGACGCAAGCAAATCGAACAAGCCCTAACTCTTTGTTTTTGCTCGAAGTTGCCCCCATTTCGCAGGATTTGGGGCAATTTTTGTAGGCAATTCAGCCATTTTGCCTACAAAAGGCTCGACCGCGAATTCAGGAAGAGCTGGGCCCATTCCCGAGCATCGTCAGCGGCCCTGTGCTTCCTGGTCGCCCTGCCCCGCTCTTTCAGCGCGGCATGGACCCTCATTTCATCCGTGTCACGTCGCTCTAAAACCACGGCGACGTCCTTCCGGAAAAAAGGTCGGGGCCGGATCCAGGTCGTGCCATCCCGATAAAGGCGGTCGAGCCATTCCTGGTCCTTGGGCGAATCCGAAAAGACGGTCCAGCTGGCCAAGGCGGCATCAAGCCGGCCTATCGCCTCTTCTGGGGAGACCCCGTCGGCCAAGAGCTCTTCTACCGTGATCCCTTAACGTCTTCCCCACCTCAAGAAGGGGGATTTTTGCATCAGGCCGCAGCGAGTGCATTCTGACGAGATTCTCGGGTCGTCGGGCCCGCAACCGGTGCCCTCCCCGAAGGCCGCGTTCCGGCCCGAAGGATGTTCCGCGCCGCGTTCGTATCGGCATGGGCCGAGTGCCCGCAATCGGAACAGAGAAACACCGCTTGGCTCTTGCGGTGGGTTTTCGAGATCGAGCCGCATTCCGAACAGGTCTGGCTCGTATAGGCCGCGGGCACCTTGATCAGGACACCGCCGGCCGCTTCCAGCTTGTAGCGAAGGCAGGTCTCGAACTGGTACCAGCCCTGCTCGAGTATCGATCTGTTCAGGCCCGCCTTCTGGCGCACATGCGTGCCGGGCGCCTCGACGGTACCTCGCGCGCTCGCGGTCATGTTCGCGACCTTCAGATCCTCGGTCACAACGGTGCCGTAGCGCCTTGCGAGACCGGCGCTGCGCTCATGGACCCAGTGCTTGCGGACACGCGCTGTCTTCGCTTTGGTCCGCGCCAGTCGCGCTTTCGCCTTCTCCCGGCGTTTCGATCCCCGCCGGCAGCGGGCAAGCGATCTGGCCTGTTTGCGCGCCCGGCGGTCCAGAACGCGCAACCGCTCCAGCGGCAGATCGGCGAATGTTCCATCGGAGAAGGCAAGCGTATGCGCGACGCCGCGATCGATGCCGACCGCTTCTGCTGCTCTCTTCTCCGGCGCCTCGCTCTCGACCTCGCAGGCGATGCTGACATGCCAGCCGAGCGGGTCCCGTGACACGGTGACATTCTTCACGTCACCGAGGACGTCGCGGGTCCAGCGGAAGCGCACCTCTCCGATCTTCGGGAGATGGATCGCGCCCCAATTCCGGTTGAGGCGTCGGATCCGGCATTCCCGGCCATGGAAGCGGAACCCGTCGTTCACGCCCCGGCGCCGGGGGGTGGGATAGCCGGATCGACCGGCGAAGAAGTTCGCATAAGCGCGATCGAGATCGCGCAGCGCCTGCTGCTGGCTCGTCTGGGAGACCGCTGCGATCCAGTCGAACGATCGGCGCAGTTCGGTGAGCTCTCTGGCCTGAGCTACATAGGTGAGCGACTTGCCGGTTCGGACGGCGTATTGGCGCCACCAGTCCCGACGTTGCTCCAGCGCGAGGTTGTAAACGAGACGCACCACGCCGGAGAACTGACGCATCTGCGCGGCCTGTTCATCCGTCGGCTTCAGCCGGTATCGGTAAGCTCGGTTCACGATCATTCACCGAAAATAGTCAGAAACCCGGCCTTCAAAAGGCCCTACCCACCGCGCTTTCTTCCTCGCCCTGAAAGACGAG
The DNA here is from genome assembly GCF_002684405.1 of Parvibaculum sp. Classification (GTDB taxonomy): domain Bacteria; phylum Pseudomonadota; class Alphaproteobacteria; order Parvibaculales; family Parvibaculaceae; genus Parvibaculum. Next base: position 17,762 of record NZ_NYVD01000060.1, read on the forward strand.
GTTTCCCGCGCTTGATCAGATGACCGCTTGAGAGGCCGCTCGCGGAAAGTCGGCGCTATCGAAGATCTTCCGGAATCGGTTGTTAGTAAGATCACGTAGATCGACGAAAGCGACGACGAGCACCCGAAGGTGCCCCTTAGTAGGGGGTTGAAGCCTTTAACTTTCTTCAGTTGGCGCTGGCTCAAGAACGCTTAAGGTATACGAGGTATAATTTTGAAAAATATTCATTTGATTGGCAAAAAGCCATGCAATTGACAAAACATCAAAATCCCACTTGGCCTTATTTTGAAAATATGCGATTTTGATGGTTATGGACCATCAAAAACAGCAACGATTAAAACCTCTCCTGGACAAGGTACCACCGGGCCTTCTGGTGGACACCCCTTGGCTCAAGGGCCAGGGCATCGATGCTAAGTCGATCCACAACTACGTGGCCCGAGGTTGGCTGGAGCGGGTCATGAGGGGCGTCTACCGCCGCCCCCTGCCGGAAGGTGTGCAGGCAAAAAGCGCTGTCCCATGGGACAGCGCCCTGCTCTCCCTGCAATGGATCATGAAGTACGATGTGCACCTAGGCGGCGTGAGCGCGCTCGACCTGGCGGGTCATGCCCACTACCTGCACCTGGGCGGCACGCCGCGCGTCCACCTCTACGGCGATGTGCCCTCATGGCTGAAGCGACTGCCGAGCGACGCACAGATGGTCGTGCACCGACGCACCCTGTTCGGCGACGACAAGAGCGGCATCATCGACACTGACCGCGATACCCGCGAAAGCAGTCAGGCCGTGAATGTCTGGCGTTGGTCGCTGAGGGCATCGTCTCCTGAGCGGGCCACTTTAGAAGCTCTCGACGAACTGACCGACGAAGCCAGCTTCGAGGCTCTGGACAAGATTTTCGAGAGCCTGACAACGCTGCGGCCCAAGCAGCTTATGGCGCTGCTCACCGCCTGCCAGAGCGTAAAGGTGCGGCGCCTGTTTTTCGTCTTCGCCGATCGCCACCAGCATGCCTGGCGCAAACACCTGAGTACCGACAAGGTCGATTTCGGCTCGGGGCCGCGGGCGCTTGTCGAAGGCGGCAAGCTCCATCCAACATACCGCATCTACGTCCCGAAGAGCTTCTTGCGGACGGAAGACCCGGAGGCCGATGCCGATGCTTGACCGCTATGTGGATCAGGTTCGGCTCCTGCTGGGCGTACTGCCAGACATCGCAGCGGAGGACGTGTTCGCCCTGAAGGGCGGCACGGCCATAAACCTATTCTATCGGGACATGCCTCGCCTGTCGGTCGACATCGACCTGACCTACCTGCCGGTTGGCGAACGCGAAGCGTCCCTGATGGAAATTGACCAGACACTCGACCGCATCATGGCGGCGGTCACCAAACGAAACCCGCAGATGCAGACCCGGCGGATTGCCGGTGGCGGCAACAATGACACCCGCATCATGGTCAGCGATGAACGGGCGCAGATTAAGATTGAGACGTCCCCGGTGACGCGTGGCGCGGTCTATCCGCCAACGACGAAGATGGCGTCGGACGCGGTAACGGAGCAATTCGGCTTTGCCGAAATGAACGTGGTCGCCTTTGAGGATCTATATGGCGGGAAGCTTCATGCCGCCCTCGACCGCCAACACCCACGCGACCTCTTTGACGTGAAACTCTTGTATGAGAACGAGGGCCTCACCGACGACCTGTTTCGGGTGTTCATGGTCTATGTGGCGAGTTCGGGCCGTCCCATGCATGAGCTCTTGGCTCCCACGGCCCCGCTCAACGATGCCCTCTACGATGACGAATTCGTCGGCATGACGCGTGAGACCGTCACGAAAGAAGAGCTCATCGAAGCGCGTGCCAGATTACACGCGGATATTCGGGAACGGCTGACAGGCGACATCGCCGCCTTCCTGCTCTCACTCCATGAGGCGACGCCCGACTTCGACCTTATCGGCCTGCCGGAAGCCGCCAACCTTCCTGCCATTCGCTGGAAGCTCAAAAATCTGGAGCGATTGAAGCGCGAAAACCCCGATAAGCATACAGCGCAACGCGAGGCGCTAGAGGGGCTGTTTCGATGACAGATGGCACCACTTTCGACGTTAGCCTCCAGAGTCGACGGCGCCCAACACGCACTAGCCAATACCGAAAACCCGCTAACTTTCTTCGCCACCTCCATATTTCACGGATGGTCACGCCGCTGGGACGCCCCTCGACGTGAGCCCGGACTTCTTCCATCGCGGCGAGCAGATCCTTACCGAAGTCAGACATCTTCGCCGTCTCCTCTTCTTCAGGGCGGCCTCACCGCTTCGAACGCGGGCTGTGCACATCGAGCGCGGTCAAGCCGCCTCTAGCGGAGTGATATCGGAGACGTCGATTTCATCGCGGGCGCGCGCCAGATCCCACGCTCGTTGCAGGTTCAACCAGTATTCCGGCGTGGTGCCGAAAAACTTCCCGAGCCGCATCGCGGTGTCTGCAGTGACCGACGTCTCTTCCTTTACAAGCCGCTCAATGCGTGTGCGAGGCACGTGCAGTCGCTTCGCCAGACCGATCGGGCTAAGCCCCAGCCCGTCCAGATACAACTCCTTGAGCACCTCGCCTGGATGCGATGGATTTTTCACCAAGCTCATTCCACATCCCGTCAATTATAATCGACGATCCCGCTTCAGCGTTCGGCTTGGCCGTTTATCCGTGCTTCCAGTTCGGCGCTCCCCGCCAGCAGGTCTTCGAATGTAGGCGGGGTGTCCATGAACATTTCCGACATGGCCGCATAGTCTTCTTCGAGCCGCGCTTTGATTTCCTCCGAGGGGACGAGCCGCAACGAACCTATGACGGCCGTGTCGTAAGAGGCGGAGTTGTCGGCAAACATCAGGCTCTTGTTGTGCACGACGCGGGCAAGAAGGTCCGGCTGTTGCAGCGCTTCGTCCGCAATGCCCTTTTGGGCCAGCATCAACGTGTCGTAATAGTGCCGCGACATACCTTCACGCAGTTTTCCGTTGTGATGCAGGGCATGGAGGATGGTCGCTTTTTCCCAGAAGGTCCGCACCACCGCCAGAGTCGGGATAGGGGATATGGAATCCGGCAGCTCTTCCGGAAATGTCTCGGCCAGATAGGGCGTAATGTCTTTCAGTTCCGACGGATCGGTATCTCCGCGCGCGCCAAATTCCAGCTTGATACGGGGCTTGATGTAGCCGATTTCGCCCTCGCCAAATCTGCCAACGCCCCATCCACCACGCCCATATCCTTGGCCGTAATTGGCAAGACGCGGGTAATTGAACAGCAGTGTCTGGCTGTCGGGATCGTCCGGATCGGAAACGATGTCCCATCCTTCGGCAGTGCCGAGCGCGGTCTCGATTTCCCGGCGCAAAACCGGCATGACGACGGTGGTCACATACTCCTGCGCGGCGGCCTTGAGCGTATCGGTGCGGCGTTTGCGTTCCTTGCCGCTGATTCCGTTCTCCATAGGAGAGGGGGCGTCGCGAACCATCGGCGCGTTCCTGTCGATGGTCAGGTCGATATCTTCCGAAAACCGCTGAATGATCCCATAGGCTTTCGAGAGCGACGTTCCGCCCTTGAACGTGAAATGCCCCTCCAGCTCCGCACAGCGAACCAGCCGTCTTAGAGTCCAGCAGACCCAGAAGTCCTTTTCGATGATGGCGGCGGTCAGGTCGCGCCGGCTCGCTGCTTCCTGGATGAAGGCGCGGCGGTCGTCTGCCGGTCTGCGAGCGAACTCATCCATGTCTGACCGCTCCGATCTTCAGCACGATATCGCCCATCCAGCCCGGCATCTTCGGACGGGCCTTGATGAGTGTTTTCATGTCGTGGTCGTCGAGGCGGCGCGCCAATTGCCGGATCGTATCAGCATCAATGCGGTCCTTTCCGATATGGGCGAGAGCTTGCAACACCGAATTGGCGCGGTCGGACGCCTTGTCGATCACCGGCGCGCGGGCATGTTTGAGGGTCAGGGTGCGTCCCGCGACATTCTTGGTGCGCGTCGGGCCGGTCGTCGCATAGGTGGCTTTGGCCGGGACTTGGGTCGAAAACCCAAGGCGGTTTGCCGCCGCCGCGCCGGAGGTAGTCACCTGGTCGCCGCCTTGTCGTGAAACCGCGCGAGCAAGCCTATCTGCGTCCGGGCTTAGAGGCCCGAGCTTCGTGTGTAGTTCCGGGTAGTCATAAAGGCCGCGCCCGACGCGCCTGATCGTTCCCGACTGGACAAGCCGCGAAAGCGCCATATCGACAGACCCGCGCGTGCCGAAATCGATGAAGTCTTTGGGTGTAAAGACCCAGCCACGGCCTTTGCCGCGTACCCGCTTCATGATTTTGTCGGCAATTGCAGACATTGAGCCTCACTTTCTTGTTAGATATTATCATATATATTTCTAACAAGCAATTTTGCATGTTTTCGAAAAATCATTTCATATTCATATAGTTATGATATTTTTTAACACGCAGTGCCGTATAGGCGATCTAAATACCCTGCGTGGCAGCTCAATCCCTTCGAGAGCCCGCTAAAAGAAAGTCAGCGCCGTCGAGAATCTTCCGGATTCAGTGCGGCCGGAGTCAGATTGAACCTGCAAGAAATCATTGCAGGTTGCCCCGCCCGCCCTTTCTCTCGCGCAATTCACTTCGGCCGCTTCGAGCGCGGGCTGTGCACATCGAGAGCGGTCATCACCGTCTTCTGCTTCTGCGCCAGCTTGATCGCGTCCTCCAGCCGGATCGGCGCCAGGCCGACCGCATCGACCCCAACATCAAGCCGGTTCTTCATCGGGCGGTTGCGCCCGTGCTGATGGCCGTGCAGATGGACCGCATCGCGCCGAATGCCGTGCCATTCCTCAATCGGGAAATGGAACAGCACGACCATGGGTCGGTTCTTCGTGCGGAGCAGCTCTAGATAGGAATGGACCTCATCCCAGAGGCCGGGGGCGGTCACGATCTCGTCGTCATCGTGATTGCCGCGCACGAGCACCTTGCGCCCCAACAAGCGCGAGAGCTGGGCGATGCCGGCGTTCGGAGCCATACCGAGCACGACATCGCCCAGGACATAGACCGTATCTTCGGGTTCTACGGCCGCGTTCCACGCCTCGACGAGGGCATTATTCATCTGGGTCGTATCGTCGTACGGTCGCGGGCTTCGGATCTTCTCGGAGATCATGAGCCCGTGCCCGAAATGCAGGTCGGATATGACAAATTCCCGGGGCATTAGCTGTCTTTCTTTGCAATAGCACCAACGATAAAGGTGAAAGGCCGGAGGAGACGGTTAAGTTCGGACAGGGTTGGGTCGACGTCTCCGTTTTCGATGTCGTTGATCCGATCGGCCGGCATCTTGGTGAGAAGCGAGAGCTGGTCTTGCGTCAAGAAGTAGGCTTCCCGCAGCTCGGCTATGGCGCTCGGCAACTCGATCCCGCCGGCACGGACGCGATCGCCGATTTCCTTTTCTCGGCGAAGAAACTCAGCAATCTTGCGTGATTCCTCTGTCTCAACGCGTTTCACAGGCTTAGTTGGCGCTTTTGGTGCATACGGATTTGTGTTGGCTGCTTCCGCACGGAAGATCCGATAGGCGCCATCGACGAACTCGGCGCCGACCACGGCATCGAAAATGGCCGCGCCACCATCCAACCCGAGCCGGTCGAAGCGAATGCGGTGTGCCTGATCCTCGTCCAGCCCCTCTCGCTGGAGCTGGTGCTTCTCGATGCTGTGACCGTGGACGATCAGATCACCTCCCCAACCTGTTTCGTGTTCAAGAAACGGCCATCGGATCCAGGCCCAGTGATACTGATCGATATGGGCTGTGCGAACGCCATTGCCATGCCAGGGTCCGGCGAGGAACTCTTCCCTGGACTCACCTGGAGCAATTCCCGCATGCACGAAGAGCAGATTTCCGATCTGACGATGCGACTTCAGCGAACGCAGGAACAGGCGCCTCTCCCAACCAACGGTCCGGCGAAACCAGTCGGCAAGGAGCTTCTGTTGCTCCAGATCCTCGACTTCCTCTTTCGAAATCCCGGCCTCGCGACAAATCGTGTGGCCACCGTTCTGCATCCAGAGCCAAAAAAAATGGTCCGGCAGCCCCATAGCAAGCCGTGCCATCTGCTCGTGATTGCCCATTAAAACGGTTTTATCGTCAAAGCCGAGTTCCTCGGCCGGCTTCATTGCAAGGTCGAGACACCGCACCGGGCCTGGTCCGCGATCGATGAGGTCGCCAAGCAGCACGAGCTCGGTCTCTTCCTTCGATTCTTCGGCAGCCTCCGCCATCGCGTTGAGCACATGCTCGAAAGCATCGTCTTGTCCGTGTACGTCACCGATGGCAAAAACACGCTTCCCCTGCCCCGGTCGCACCAGGTCGGATGGCATAAATGCTGTAATCTCGACAGACATCTCGTCAGGGCCCTTTTAAACCCGGGTATTATAAGCGCATGAAAATCACGGTCATAGATTTCGAAGCCGCGGGCATGGAGAGTTACCCGATCGAGTTCGGCTGGGCCACAGTCGATATCGACGCGCAGGAGATTTCGGTCGACAGTTTTCTGATCCGGCCGACGGAGGACTGGCTCCAGAACTGGGAATGGACTTCAGAAGCCGAGCTGCTGCATGGATTGCGGCTTCGCGACCTCATGGACAAAGGGATCAACGTCGAAACCGCGGTTCAGCGGATCGACGAAAGATTTGGCGATACCCCGCTCTATTCCGATGCGCCATCCTTCGAGAAATTCTGGATGAAGACTCTCTACGAGGCGGCCGGTACCCCGCGTCCTAACAGGACCGGGGACATATTGAAGCTTCAGGACCGGCTCGAAGAGATCGTGAAGGACAAACCGCTCCTCGAGCTGGAGTTTGCGATGAGACGGCGCACACATCGCCGTCACAGGGCTGGTCCCGACGCCCTGGAATGGGGCAAGCTCGTCGCCCGGATCGCATGTCCGGACCAAAGCTTCTGTGTGACTGGAATCGCATAATGACCCCGAAGCCATTCCGTATTGCGCTCATGTCGGACCTGCATAATGAGTTCGAACCGCCCTCCTCGCCGAGCGGCGCCTGGTTCGCGCTGAACACGGCCCGGAAAAAAATTGACAAGCACCCGAAGGTTGGGCCGCTGCTAGACGGGTTGGCCAAGGCAGACCTGGACCTCGTTGTGCTGGCCGGCGATATCGATATCGGCAAGCAGGGCTTTGTCTATGCCGAAAAGGTAGCCGCCTTTCTTGGCGTGCCAGTGGTCTATATCGCCGGCAATCACGAGGCCTACAAGCGCGATCTCGGCGGCACGGTTGATGACCTGCGCGAGCTCTCACTAACCAATGCCGATGCGCACTTCCTCGAGAATGACGAACTCGTCCTCGAGAAGGACGGCCGTCGCCTACACGTGCTCGGCTGCACGCGCTGGACCGACTATGAGGTCAACAGCAAGGAAGAAAAGAAAATCTCCGGCGCGATGCACCAGGCCAGCCGCCAGCTCAATGACCACCAGCTCGTAAGGTACGGGCTCAAAATGCTCGAGCCCTTCGACCTCCGGAACATCCACTTCGAAAGCCGGGCCTGGCTAGACCACGAGGTCTCGCGTATCCGTGCCGATGAAGGCGAAGACGCGTTGATCCTGATCGTGACCCATCACGCGCCGGTGCCGGAGGCAAACGGCGAATTTGTTTGTGGAGACCTGTCCCCGGCTTATGCCAGCGATCTGACCGCCGAAATCGAAAAGTGGCATCCCAATGCCTGGTGTTTCGGCCACACGCATATCGATTTCGACCGGACCTACGGCAGAACCCGGGTCCTGTCCTCTCAGCGCGGATATACCGGGCACGAAGAAGGGGCCGACAAATACGAGCCGCTCGTCTTCACACTCGGGAGTTCGACCGAGGCCTACTCGCTGGACAATGCGCCCGGCGAGATTCTCGATGAGCTCCGCGAAGGCTTCGAGGAGTTGTCCCGACGCGATCAGGACTGATCGGCCTCAGGATCCCAGTCGAGATCTTCCGGCACACGGGCCTTGGCGATCAGCCGCAGGTCTTCGTCGCTGAGCTCCTCCACGAAAATAGCGCGGCGCTCATACACGATTCCCCGCTTTGCCTTGGCAATGAGGCGCCGTCGCAGATCGAGATCGGTGAAATCGACGACGAAATAGAGCGGCGAACTCAGCCGCAGCCGTTCCATATTCTCCGACCTTTCGATGATCTTCCGTGCGAGTTCCGGGATCGGAAGTGACAAGATCTCTGCCCATTCCTGGATGCGAAACGAATCCTCACCCCGGCTCTTCTGGCGCTCCAGCGCCGTCCACCCTCTGGCGAGGAGCGAGGGATCACGGCGCAACGCGCGTGCAATGATCCGATGCATCATCAGCTTGTACCGATCACTGCACGCGACCGTATAAGGCTTTGCCATAGTTTGAAATCCCAAAGGAGGTGTCGATGCACCTCACCAAAGATGCGCTGGATGCCCCGTCGTTCAGGGCGGGGCGGAAAGCGCGTATCGACAATTTCTATTTGCGCGACCGGTGTCCATATCGTTGACACAATAACTTCGTCGCGAGACCCAAGCAGCGCGGAACATATTTCGGGCCGGAATGCGGCCATCAGGGAAACCGCCTCGCGCGGAACCATCGAACCGCGAATGCCGTCAGGTCGCGTTTCCCCCGGCCTGATGCCCAAATCCCCTCCTTCAGGCGCGGGAAGACGTTAAGACGATCAATGCACCGCGTCCCGAATGGATCGACATCGAGACCTTCGTGGGATGTCTGCATGCTTCATATCGCGCACGCGCCTGGCGGCCACATATGCAGGCCTTCTTCGATGGGGTCTCTATCGGCGCGATCCATGACATCGTGCTTGCCGACGTTATCGATTTCGAAACTCTGTACCGGGCCGCCCGGATCTGGGACACAGAGGATGTTGCCTGAGCGGAAGGTGACTGTCCTGTCGCCTGGATACGGGAAATGGCAGATCTCAATGCGACGATCCGGCAGGACGTGTGCAAGCCGCGCGACTGATGGCCGGAGACGCCTGATGAAATCGCGCGTGATATCGGGGGACTTTGACCGCCCGCAACCTGCCCTTGAAGGCAATTTATGTGTATAAAAATACACAACTCTGTTTAAAGGCAGCCGGTTGCGTGTATATACGTACACATGAATAGCCGGGACGTTATCAGAAAGATTGAAGCCGACGGCTGGCAGCATGTTCGCACAACCGTCAGCCACCATCACTTCAAACACCCTACGAAACCCGGCATCGTGACTGTGCCTCATCCAAAGCGGGATATCCCGAAGGGCACGGTCAAAAGCATCGAGAAGCAGGCCGGCCTCACGTTCTGAAGCTCGGCTGCTCTAGCCCAAGGAGGGGCAAATGGCCACTTTCATTGCATTGCTCCGGAAGGATAGCGATTCAGATTACGGCGTCGATTTCCCCGATTTTCCCGGCTGCATCACGGCCGGTGAAACGCTGGAGGAAGCTCGCCTCATGGCTGCGGAGGCTCTTGCCGGACATGTCGAAGCTATGCGGGCAGATGGGGAGAGCATTCCTGCTCCCACTGATCTTGATACGATCATGGCCGATCCCGACAACGCCGATGCCGTAGCCTTTCTTGTCTCAATTCCGGGTGATCCGGGAAGGTCCAAACGAGTTCAAGTAACGTTGCCGGAAGATCTCCTGGACGCTATCGACAAGGTGGCGTCAAACCGATCCGCTTTCCTGGCCAGAGCAGCGCGACGGGAACTCGCAGCATAAAAAACGCCTGAACATGGCTGTGCTTGCAGCGCGTGTCCGACGTCGAGAACTGCGAATCAATTCAGGGAATTTTGACCGCCCACGCCTGCCGCGGCACGGTCGGCCCAACCGGAGCGAAAGATCCCGGGCAAAGGGATGGGTCCAGCTCATGCGCGCTACCGCGCCCCAGGCCTGCTCCTGGATAGGGAAAGCTCGTGCTTTCATCGACGGTTCGATCGCTCATTCACCGGCCTGCCTCCTGCGCGCAATTTTCTCCCAAGTATCAAAAAAATGTTTTGATTTAATATCTTAACATGTCCCATCCGTAATGATCCGTCTTGCCAAGAAGCACGGGTGACTTCTGGGCGCGCGGGCCGCCGGGGCATGAGTTCAACAAATAATTCATTGAAATCAATGCGTTACACAAAAAGTGTAGATGAAAGCACGAACTTTCCTGATCCGGGGAAGCCGACAGACCGTTCAGACCGCCACCCGACAGGAAGGCCGTCAGGAATTAAATGCATGAATTCAATGACTTAATATAGCCGCATGCTGGTAACGCGATGCGACGCCAGGACGGATCCGGCCTGTTGGGTTGTTGCGACCCATCCGTAACCGGAGCGGGATCGGCACAGCTCAGCCGATGAGCCAAAAAATGCCTTTAAAAACAAATGCTTGTATAAAAGTGTAGATGAAAGCACGAACCGCAGATGCTGGCGGGAACGGATAAACCGTTCCC
>NZ_NYVD01000061.1 GCF_002684405.1 Parvibaculum sp.
CGACCCGCCTTTCGAGGACCGCGCCGAATTCGCCGCGCTGGAAAAAGCACTCGCCGGCGCGCATCGCCGATGGGCGACCGGCACCCTCCTCGTCTGGTACCCGGTGAAGGACCCGAGCGTGAGCGGCGAGTTCCTGGAACGCATGGCGGCAAGCGGCATCCCCAAACAGCTCGCCCTGGAACTCCATGTGGCCGCGCCCGACGGCAAGCGGATGACGGGCTCGGGCATCCTCGCCGTCAACCCGCCCTACCCGCTGGTGAACGAGGGCGAGGCGATGCTCGGCTGGCTGGCGGAAAAACTCGCGCAAGGCCCCGGCGCGCGGGCCCGCGTGGAATGGCTGACCGAGTAAACCTCCCATGACCCGGTAAACCTCCCGGGCCCCCCGCGCGGACTGACTTCGAACGCTGTTCTGGTCATTCGGTTGGCGCTCCACCCCCGAACGGGTCTATAAAGCCCCTGCGTTACCCCCCAAAAACAAACCGGCGAAACAAGCCGGCAAGACACAAGCGGGGAACGCGAGGAAACGAGGGGCGCGTGGAGAGCAAGTCAGTTGAAGGCCGCGACGAGACCGGGGCCGCCGAAGCCGCCCGCAAGGCGGACGCCGAAACCGCCTATGAAGCGGTCATAGAAGCGAACCTGCCGCGCAACTACGCGGCCAATCTGGCGCATGGCCTGCTCGGCCAGACCGGCTTCCGCCTCATCAACGCGCCGACCTTCATCCCCGCCTATATCTTTTTGCTCTCCGGCTCCGAATTCGTGGTGGGCCTCGCGCTCGCCGCGCAATGGATGGGCGCGGCCGTCTCCGCCACCTTCGGCGCGACGCTCATCGAACACCGAAAGCGCGTGCTGCCGGTCGGCTTCGTGATCGGCGCAGGCATGCGCCTCGGCGTGCTGGGCCTCGCGCTGTCGGGCTTCTTCCTGCCGCCGCATTGGGCGCTCATCACCGCCATTGCGATGCTCTGCCTCTTCGGCCTCTTCAACGGCATGCAGGCGGTGATCTTCAACACGCTCATGGCGAAAGTCATTCCCTTACGCCTGCGCGGACGGCTGACGGGCTTCCGCAATTTCAGCGCCGGGCTGACGGCGGCGGGCGTCTCCTATCTCGGCGGCAAATATTTCGTCGGCGAGAACATGCTCGGCAATGGCTATGCGACGACCTTCCTGCTGGGCTTCGTCCTCACCGCGACGGGGCTGATGATGCTCCTCATCGTGAAGGAGCCGATCCCGCCCAGCATCCGCCCGCGCGCGAAACTGGGCCAGCGCCTGCGCCAGATCCCGGCCATGCTGGCCGAAGACAGGAGCCTCGGCTTTTATTACGTCGCCGCCGCGCTCGCCGCGCTCGCCACCATGGCGGTGCCGTTTTACATCATCTATGCGGGCCAGCGGATCGGCCTGTCGGGCACGACGCTCGGTATTCTGTCCACGGCGTTTCTCATCGCGCAGACGACGACCAACCTCGCCTGGGGCACGGTGGCCGACCGCTTCGGCAACCGGCTCGTCTTCATGATGGCGATCGGCATCTGGGCGGTGTCGATCTTCGCGCTGATGCATGTGGGCACGATCTGGACGGTGGCGGCGGTGTTCGCGGGGCTGGGCGCCGGACAGGGCGGCTTCATGAATTCCAACATGAACATCATCGTGGAGTTCGGCGCGCGCGAAGACCTGCCCATGCGCATCGCGGTGCTGAACACCTGCACCTCGGTGATGATGGCCATGGGCCCGCTCTGCGGCGGCCTCATCGCACATGGCGTCTCGTTCGAGGCGCTGTTCTGGCTGGCGATCACCGTGCTGGCAGGCTCCGCCGCGACGATGTTCTTTCTGGTGGATGAGCCGCGGAAGCGGGGGATGCTGGGAAACTAGATAGATTTCGCACTGAGTTCTCAAAAAACCGTGCTTTTGGGTCGAAGCTAAGCATGCAGGCTTTGTACTAGATAGTCGCGTATCTCAAACAAGTTCACATTGAAGCGCTCCGCATCAGGAGGAAATACAAATATGCTCAACTTACTCGAGAAAGAATTTTTGTTCACTTCATCCGCGAAGGATTGAGCGATGTGCTCAACTACTTTTTTTCTTGGGATACTTAGACGCCCACGGCCTGTTCCTATGATCGCGGTAGCAACATCCCCCAGCTCACCCTTTACCGCAATAGCTTCCCAAAGTCGCTCAAGAGCGAGGTCAATGTCTTTGATGGAAGTAGAAGCATTCCCGTCTGCGTTTAGCTCAGACATCGCCACCAAATAGAAGGCTTTCCCATGTGCCGATACTTTCGCCACCGTTCCCATTGGGTATCGACGTGTTTTTCCTTTACGTGAAGAAATCTCTTCAAACTCTTCGCCTTCCAGCGATGCATTGATTTGCTCGTCCAACTCTTCCGTGTTTCCCCCAAAAAACTTGGCCGTAAACTTTCCCTGCACGCTATCGGGGTTTATCAGGCCGTTTCCTATGTCAGTGTCAAATGTCGTGTTTGTACTAATCACGATATTAGGAGCAGAAGATTCCAGCAGGTCTCCTATGCAAACCTCAAACGCCAAATCCTTTTTTGGAATCTTGTAGAAAACCCTTGAAGCTGGCAGTTTTGTAAGAACAGAAGCGACCACAGAAAAACCAAGAACAACGAATAAAGAATATGAACTGTATTTATCCCTAGTATACATGCCGAAAAAATCAAGCATTTCTAACAATAAGTACACACTACCCAAGAAAACAAGAACCCTTTCCACCCCCACCACAGAAAAAAGAGCGTACCGCCAATAAGAAAAAGTTCGAATTGAATTAAAAAAATACCTCATATTTACAACCCTAAACTCTTGTAAATGCCGTCAACATAATGAAATGGACCAGATTTACCAGACGATTTATAAGCCCGGTGTCTGTCTGGCCAATGTTTCATCGCGTGCTCGACAATCGCTGGGCTGAAGGGGACGTATAAAACTAACTCAGACTTAATCGCTGAAGGACATAGCGCGTCGATTCTACGATTACCGTTTAAATTAACGCCAATTATTGGCAAATCTAGACGCAATGCAACTTCCATTTCCCATTTAACGAATTTCTTAAGGTACTTTGTTCTTTCGCCAATAAGGACAATAAAAACTTTGGAATTAGCAAAGCGCTCACGCAATTTTCTTTTTATACTCTCCTCTTGGCTGCTGTCGCGAGCAGTGTTTAGGTCGTGCGCATTGTGAAAATCAAATGTGAAATTCTTATTCTTCGACCATGCAGTCATTAATCGATAAAAGCGCATGTCTGTATCGCCGTCGAAACAAATATAAGTCTTATTGCGATAAGCCAAAATGCCACCTCATCTTAAAGCAAACCCGCACGAGCTCTATGTTTCCGCTCGATTATAATAGAAAGTGATTCAGCTTCACAGATAGGCGGTGGTCGTTGGAGCAACCATTCCACCCTTTTGCGTGATTATGAATATCCGCAATTGGTGTTTTGTTATGACTACCGCTTGGAACTCCTTAAGCGCAGGTACCGAGAACAATGCATGAGCAAAGTGCCCTCCCGGAGTCGAGACTGAAAACACAATGGCGCCCCGGCCCAGATCATGGATCCCGGCTTTCGCCGGGATGACGGCTTTGCTGGGGGGCGGTGATTTTCGCAGGTTTTGAAGCCGTCATGCCGGGCTTGCCTGCCCCGGTGGAAACCGGGGGCGCGGCTTGACGGGTTGTTTTGGGCGGGCGGGAAGAGCCTCGCGAAAAAAGAGCGCATGAAAAAAGCCGGTGCGGTTTCCCGCACCGGCTTTATCGCACCCGGATGATCCGGGACGCTGATTAGGCGGCGTTGGCGCCGAGGACGGCCTTGGTCTCGAGGAATTCCTCGAAGCCCAGCTCGCCCCATTCGCGGCCATTGCCCGACTGCTTGAAGCCGCCGAAGGGCGCGTGGAGGTCCGGACCGGCGCCGTTCACATGGATCTGACCGGCGCGGATCTGCGCGGCGACCTTGTTGGCATGCGCGAGTTCGCCCTGCACATAGCCCGACAGGCCATAGACCGTGTCGTTGCCGATGCGGATGGCTTCTTCCTCGGACTCATACGGCATGATCGCCAGCACGGGGCCGAAGATTTCTTCGCGCGCGACGGTCATGTCATTGGTGACATTGCCGAAGATGGTCGGGCGGACATAGAAGCCCTTGTTGAGGCCTTCCGGACGGCCCGTGCCGCCGGTGACGAGCGTCGCGCCTTCCTCGATGCCCTTCTGGATGAGGCCCTGGATCTTGTTGAACTGAACTTCGTTCACCACCGGGCCCATCGTCGTGCCTTCGGCGTTCGGGTCGCCGACCTTCACGCTTTCAGCCGTCGCCTTGGCGATCTTGAGCGCTTCGTCATGCTTGCCCGCCGGGACCAGCATGCGCGTCGGCGCATTACAGGACTGACCGGAATTCTGCATGACGCCCATCACGCCGCCGGCGACCGCCTTTTCCAGGTCCGCATCGTCGAGGATGATGTTCGGCGACTTGCCGCCCAGCTCCTGCGCGACGCGCTTCACCGTGTCGGCAGCGGCCTTGGCAACGAGGATGCCCGCACGGGTGGAACCGGTGAAGGACACCATGTCCACATCCGGGTGGCTGGAGATGGCCGCGCCCACGCCGGGGCCGTCGCCATTGACGAGGTTGAAGACGCCCTTGGGCACGCCCGCCGCGTCCATCACTTCGGCGAAGATATAGGCGTCGAGCGGCGCTTCTTCCGACGGCTTCAGCACGACGGTGCAGCCCGCGGCGATGGCCGGGGCGACCTTGCACATGATCTGGTTCATCGGCCAGTTCCACGGCGTGATGAAACCGCAAACGCCGATCGGCTCCTTGCGCAGCGTGGTCGTGCCGCGCTGCTCTTCGAACTCATAGCCCTTCAGGATCTCGATCATGGTGCCGAGATGCGCCACGCCCATGGCGGCCTGCGCCAGCTGCGAGAGCTTGGCCGGCGCGCCCATTTCCATGGTGATCGCCTCGGCGATGTCGCCATAGCGGCTCTGATAGACCTCGAGGATCTTGCCGAGAAGCGCGACGCGGTCCTCGACGCTGGTCTTCGAGAAGGTCTCGAAGGCCTTCTTGGCCGCGGCCACCGCCTTGTCCACATCGGCCTGGGAGCCGATGCTGATCTTGGCGCAGGGCTCTTCGGTCGCGGGGTTGATCACGTCGAGCGTCTTCGGCTGGGCCGGGTCGACCCACTCGCCATTGATGTAAAACTTCAGGCATTCTTTCATGACAGTCCTCCGTTTGAAGCCGGTCCTCGCGGGCCGGGCGCCTGTTTTTATGCTGGATCGGATCGCGAGGGGGGCGAAAACCGCCCGGCGACGCTCCGTTTTTTGGCACCCATGCGAGGGGATTTTTGTTGTCAGGAAAACTGGCATGAGCATCGGGCGCGGTCCAGTGCAAAAAGCATGAGATTTCTGCCATGTGAGAGCCGGAAAAGCGCCGCCCAACGCAAAATTTCCGGTTTGCCGCCCCAAAAAAACCGCAGACTGCCACATCATGTAGGCACAGACGAAATGGGCCACCAACCGGACGATTGAAAGATATGTTTGTCGATGGACGCCAGGTTCCCGAGGGAACCATTATCGAGACCGACCTCGCCATCATTGGCGGCGGGGCTGCGGGCATTACCATTGCGCGCGAATTCGCAGGGACGGGCGTGCGGGTCGCGCTGATCGAATCCGGCGGCTTCGACTTCGACGCCGACACCCAGGCGCTTTACGAGGGCGAGATCGGCGGCGTGGACTACACGCTGGACGGTTCGCGCCTGCGCTATTTCGGCGGCAGCACGAACCATTGGGGCGGCTGGTGCCGTCCGCTCGAAAAGGAAGATTTCGAAAAGCGCGACTGGGTGCCCCATTCCGGCTGGCCCATCACGCGCGACGATCTCGACCCCTATTATCCGCGCGCGGCCGAAATCTGCCAGCTCCATTCGACCAATTTCGACGACCCCGAAGGCTGGAAGACCGACAAGCCGGTCGAGCCGCTGCCGCTGGCGGGCGACGAGGTGATGACGCGCTTCTTCATCTATTCGCCCCCCACCCGCTTTGGCGAGGTCTACCGCCCCGACATCAAAAAGGCGGAGAACGTCACCTGCTATCTCAATTCCAATGTGCTGGAGATCGTGCCGACGGAGAACGCGGCGGAAGTGGACCACCTGCGCGTGGCAACGCTTCAGGGCAACGGCTTCACCGTGAAGCCGAAAACGGTCGTGCTGGCCACGGGCGGCATCGAGAATGCGCGCATGCTGCTCCTGTCGAACAGCGTCGCGACAGCAGGCCTCGGCAACCAGAACGACATGGTGGGCCGCTATTTCATGGAGCATCCGCATATCCCCTACCCGGCGGATATCCTGATTACCGATGAAAAGCTGGTGCCCGCCTTCTACCGCACCTATACGCCGGTGGAAAAAGCGGTGATGCGCGGCTGCTTCATGTTCACGCCCGAATATCTGGCGCGCACCGGCCGCCTCGGCACGGTGATGACCTTCTATCCGCGCGAGGAAGTGAAGGCGGCCTACACGCCGCCGAAAGACGGCGACGCCACGCCGGAAAAGAAGGCGGAACGGGAGGCCGCCCACAAACTCGATGCGGGCATCCTGCAGGCGGTCCGCAGTTCGACCGCCCTGCCCGCGAAAAACGACGCGCTGGGCTGGCGCTTCGGCATCGGCTGCGCCAGCGAGCAGCAGCCCAATCCGGACAGCCGCATCACCCTGTCGGAGGAGAAGGACGCCCTCGGCCTCAACCGCACCAAGCTCACCTGGCGGCTCAAGGGCACGGATGCGACGAGCCTGCACCAGAATGTCCGCGCGCTTGCCCGCGCCTGGGGCGGCTGGGGCGAGGGACGCATCCGCATCATGTTTCAGGACCGCGAGGAATGGACCGAGGCGGAGGGCTGGGGCAACCACCATATGGGCTCCACCCGCATGGCGGCCGACGCCAAGCAGGGCGTCTGCGACGCCGATTGCCGCGTGCACGGCATGTCGAACCTCTATATCGCCGGGTCCTCGGTCTATCCGACGACCGGCACGGTCAACCCCACGCTGACGCTGGTCGCGCTGGCGGTACGCATGGCCGACCATCTGAAAACGCGCTTCGCAAACACCCAGCCGGGGGAGACGCTCTGAATGGCCGACGCAACACTTTCGCGCAGAAACGTCCTGATCCTCGCCGGCGCCGCGGTGGCGGTGAGCGCCATCCCGCTCGCCGTGTCGATGTCGGAGCCCGAACAGCTCGGCCTCGAAAACAGCCTTACCGGCATCATGGCGGGTCCCAAAGCCATTGCGCTGATCGGCCACCGCTGGATGGACCAGGGCGGCGAGCAAAGCAATGTCGCCGCACTGAGCCGCCGCATCGCCAAGAAGCTGCGCGATCAGGGCTGGACGCCCAAAGCGACCACAGGGGAAACGCGCACCGCCATGGCGAAAATCACCCGCGCCGATTTCGCCAATGACGACATGGTGCTGGTGGACAATTGGGCCCTGTCGCGCAGCTGCGTGGAACTCTGCGCGCTGGCCGCCCTGATGAACGAAGGCGGACCTAAAAGCGAGGCGGCAGGCGAAGCCGCACGCCCCCACGGGTAACCTCGGGACGAATGGGCGGCTGCCCCTGGCAAAGCCGCTCGCCCGCGGGCACGCCACGCATCCGCGCGAGGATCGTGCCCGCGCGGGAGCGCATATAGGCCGACGGGCTTGCCGGATCGCGGCCCAGCGGATCGGGCAGGCTTGCCGCCAGCAAGGCGGCCTGACGCGGGCTGAGCTGGGCGGCATGCACGCCGAACCAGTGCTGCGCTGCGGCTTCCGCGCCGTAAATGCCGGGGCCCCATTCCACGATATTGAGATAGAGCTCCATGATGCGGCGCTTGGAGAGGATGGTTTCGAGCCAGACCGTCGCAAAGCTCTCCCCGCCCTTGCGCAGGAAGGTTCGCCCCGGCCAGAAAAAGAGGTTCTTGGAGGTCTGCATACTGATGGTCGAGGCCCCGAGGATATGCCCGTTGCCGCTCTGATAGCGGTCGATGGCATGGCTGACCGCCTGCCAGTCGAAGCCGGTATGCCCGCAGAACTTGCCGTCCTCCGAGGCGATGACCGCGCGCTGCAATGAGGGCGAAATCTTCGAAAGCGGCACCCAGTCCTTGTGAAGCCCGTAGCCTTCGATGAGACGGATGACCATGAGCGGCGTCGCCGGCGGCGGCACGAAGGCATAGACGGTGAGAACAAGCGCGGGCACGCAGAAGACCACGATCACGATCCGCATCAGCCATAGCGAGAACGGCGAGCGCGCCGCCATCTTCTCGCGTTGACGCTGCGCCGCCTTTCGCCGCCGGACGAAATCACGGTGCTGTTTCACTCTTCTGCGCTTGCGCTTCGCCAACTCGTTTGCCCGCTCCGCCGGAAACTCCGAAAGCATGGTTACATGCCGAAGGAATATGGCAAAAAAATTCCCAATCGGCGTCACTTTCTCGCCCAGCTTCGCTTTCAGGACTCTGTCTCAGGGTTCGACTTCTGCAAACCGCGAACCGCGATGCGTCGGAACCCGCGCATCGAAGGAGGTGACGCATGAAGAAGACAGCTATTGCCCTTATGTTGGCCTCGGCGATGGGTTTGGGCGCCTGCACGAACATGGACAAGACCAGCCAGGGCGCCGTCTCGGGCGGCGCGATCGGCGCGGGCGTGGGCGCGGCAGCCGGCGCGATCACCGGCGGCGACCCGGCCACGGGCGCAGCCGTGGGCGGTGCCATCGGCGCCGCGGGCGGCGCCTATAAGGGCTGCAAGGAAGAAGGCGACTGCAAGTAACCGCCGCCTGCCCGATGGCAAACGAGACGGCCCGGC
>NZ_NYVD01000062.1 GCF_002684405.1 Parvibaculum sp.
GGGCAATATTCAGGCGGCGCTGGAGCTGATGCGCACGGTGTCGCTCAATTTCCCGCATAGCGATGCGGCGCATGTATTGGCCGGGCGGATGTCCGATGTGTTCGCGAATTACTTCATCTCGGGCGGCGGCAAGGAGATGCCGCCGGTGAAGGCGCTCGCCTTTTATTACAATTTCCAGCAATTGACGCCGGTGGGGCAGAAGGGCGACGAGATGATCCGCCATCTTGCCGACCGCCTGGTGGAAGTGGATCTGCTGCCGCAGGCGGCGCAGTTGCTCGACTATCAGATCGAAAACCGCCTTCATGGCGGGGTGGCCAAGGCGCAGGTCGCCGCGCGGCTGGCGGGTATCTATCTGCTCGACCAGAAGCCCAAGGCCGCGCTCCATGCGCTGCGCGAGACGCGGCAGGTGCAGCTTCCCGCCGCGCTGCAGGAACAGCGCCGCCTTCTGGAGGCCCGCACGCTGGCCGACCTCCATCAATACGACAATGCGCTGGACCTGCTGGCGCAGATGAAAAGCCGGAAGGCGGCTCTTCTGCGTTGCGATGTGCTGTGGGATTCGGCGCGCTGGCCCGATGCGGGCGCCGCCCTGGAGGCGGAGCTTGGCGACAGCTGGAAGAACGATGGCGCGCTGGACGCGGAGACGCGCTTTGAAGTGATGCGCGCCGCGATCGCCTATTCCATGGCGCAGGACGAGGACGGGCTCGGCCGCCTTCGCAAGAAGTTCGGCGAGAAGATGCAGCAAAGCCCGGATGCGAGCGCCTTCGCCGCCGTGTCCGATCCCATCGGCGCCGGCAGTGGCGGGGCCTTCCGCGATGCGGTGCGCCGCATTGCCTCGGTCAATACGCTGGACAAGTTCCTCGCCTCGCTTGGCAAGGGCACCCCGACGGATGCGGTGCTGAACTAGAACGGCCTATCCAGACTTTCCTCATTTGACGGTGGGTGGCGGCGCCGGACCGCGGGGTGGGCCTTGCGTTAGAAATGTAATGTTATAACATTACAAAACTAAGCCGGTTCCATATCGCAAGGTGCCTCAATGCTGGAGCAGAAACTTCCCGTTACCGTCCTCTCCGGGTTTCTGGGAGCGGGGAAGACGACTCTTCTCAACAATATCCTGAACAATCGGGAAGGGCGTCGCATCGCCGTTATCGTGAACGATATGAGCGAGGTGAATATCGACGCCGATCTCGTGCGCGCGGGCGATGCGGCCTTTACGCGGTCGGAAGAGCAACTGGTCGAAATGACCAATGGCTGCATCTGCTGCACCTTGCGCGACGACCTTCTGAAAGAGGTGCGCGACCTCGCCGAGGACGGGCGCTTCGATTATCTCGTGATCGAGTCCACCGGGATCTCCGAGCCGCTGCCCGTTGCCGCGACCTTCGATTTTCGCGACGAGGCGGGAGAAAGTCTCGGGGATGTGGCGGAACTCGACACGATGGTCACGGTGGTCGATGCGGCGAACCTGTTGAAAGACTATTCCTCAACCGA
This sequence comes from Parvibaculum sp., assembly GCF_002684405.1. Lineage (GTDB taxonomy): Bacteria > Pseudomonadota > Alphaproteobacteria > Parvibaculales > Parvibaculaceae > Parvibaculum. Next base: position 1,486 of record NZ_NYVD01000062.1, read on the forward strand.
TTTTCTCGGGGATCGCGGCGAAAGCCTCGGCGAGGGGGATGACCGGTCGCTGGTCGGGCTGCTGGTCGAACAGATCGAATTCGCCAATGTGATCGTTCTCAACAAGGTGAACGAGACGACGCCGGAGGACCTCGATATTGCCCGCGGCATCATCCGCTCGCTCAATGCGGATGCGAAAATCATCGAGACCGATTTTTCGCGCGTGGCCCTCGATGAGGTGATCGATACGGGGCTATTCGACTTCGAGGAGGCCCAGCGGCACCCGCTTTGGTACAAGGAACTGCTCGGCTTTGCCGACCATGTGCCGGAGACCGAAGAATATGGCATTCGCAGCTTCGTCTATCGGGCGCGGCGGCCCTTCCACCCGGAAAAGTTCCACGACTTCCTGAACAAGAGCTGGCCGGGCGTGGTGCGCGCCAAGGGGCATTTCTGGCTGGCGACGCGGCCCGAATGGGTGGGCGAGGTCAGTCAGGCGGGGGCGCTCGTGCGCAATGAAGCGATCGGCTTCTGGTGGGACGCGCTGCCGCGCGAGCGCTGGCCGGAAAATCCGGAATGGCGGACCGAGCTGCGCAAACACTGGCACAAGGTCTGGGGCGACCGCCGGCAGGAGATCGTGTTCATCGGGCGCGATATGGGTGAGGCGTGGATCAGGGCGGAACTCGATGCCTGCCTTCTTGGAACCGACAGGAAAGCGCGTTTCGACTGGAAGGCCTGGTCGGAGCTTCGCGATCCGTTTCCTGCCTGGCGGAGCAATATGCTGGCCGAGGAGGCATAAAAAAGCCGGGCATGACGCCCGGCTTTTTCGTTGGGCCCGGTCAACAACATCCAGCAGCCTAAAATGCAAATAACTCAGGAATCCAGGTTGTTGGGCCAAAAAGAGAATATTGATGTGGACCGCTGGCAGCCTTTAAGTAGAGAGGAGGGAAAAGGTTTCTCGAAATTTTTCTGAGTGGCTTTTAAGGTCGGTGCATGGACCAGACTGATAACTTTGAGCTATTTGATTCGTCTTCGTCTGAGCCTGTTCCAAAGCCGGGACAGCGCTCGAGGCAGTCCGAGTTTGGTCAGTACATGACCTCGCCGGAAATTTCTAATTTCATGGCGGGAATGTTTACACCGCCTGCATGCGATGTGGTGCTCCTCGATGCGGGGGCTGGACAAGCGTCTTTGACAACTGCCTTTGTGCAACGCTGGTCAAATAAAGAACAACGCATCGAGGCACATGCATATGAGATTGACGTCAATATGCTTGGCGGTCTGCGTAGGAACATGTCGGTGCTTGCTAGCCCCAACGTCGATATCGAGGTAGTTGAAGGCGATTTTCTCGAGCATGCCGCGCACATGATTGCTTTGAGTAAGGGCCCTCGCTATACGCACGCGATCCTAAATCCACCTTATGGCAAAATATCGGCCTCATCCTTACACCGGAAATGGTGTCGGGTGGGCGGCTTGGAGACAGTCAATCTTTACAGCGGCTTCATTGGATTGTCGCTGAAGTTGATGAGGCCAGGAGGGGAGGTTGTCGCAATTATTCCACGTAGTTTTTGTAACGGTCCTTACTATCTACCGTTCCGTCGCCTCTTGCTGGGAGAGGCAGCAATTCGACGGATTCATCTTTTTGGATCGCGCGACAGGGCGTTCAAGGAAGACGCGGTTCTTCAGGAGAATGTTATTATTCATTTGGTTAGAGGTGCGGAGCAAGGCGACGTAACAATCTCCACGTCCACGGACCGGACTTTTTCAGATATGAACGAGTCTATCTATCCGTTCGAGAGCATAGTTTTCCCGGATGACAATCAATCGTTCATCCACGTTCCTAGTGGTGAAGAGGGTGAGGCAGATTTGCGTCACCATGCGACGCTTGAAGATATTGGTTTGAAAGTATCGACGGGGCCGGTTGTTGATTTTCGTGTCCGACCTCACTTGCGCCAGTTCCCCGAGTTTAATGACGCTCCGTTGCTATATCCGGGGCATTTTGTGAAGGGAAACATCATCTGGCCGCGGCCCGCCTTCAAGAAACCTAACGCGATAGCGCGAAACGTGGAAACTGAGCGGTTGCTATACCCCGCTGGATTCTATGTGCTCGTGAAGCGCTTTTCTTCCAAAGAAGAGAAGAAGCGTGTTGTCGCTTATCTCATTGAACCGGAAAAACTCGGTGGATATGAGGGTGCGATTGGCTTTGAGAATCATTTCAATGTCTTCCACGATGACCGCAAACCTCTGGATGAAGCAACGGCTCGTGGGTTGGCAATATATCTCAACGGATCGGCATTTGATGCTGCGTTTCGTCGTTTCAACGGTCACACGCAGGTCAACGCGACTGATCTAAGAAACATGACTTATCCAGATCGTGCGACCATTGTTCAGCTTGGAGAATGGGCCCGGAACAATCCGTCTGCCAGTCAAGAAGAAATAGATAAGGCTATAATAGATATCGAATGACAAAACTGGACGAAGCTCGGGACGTACTTCGCCAATTGGGCTTTCCCAGAGCGCAACACAACGAGCGTTCCGGATACACTCTGCTGGCTCTTCTAGACCTGAAAGAAGAGCAAGGGTGGGATGAAGCGTCCAATCCGTTGATGGGTATTACGCCCATAATGAAATGGATGGGCGATGCCTATGGAAAAAAATATGCCCCTAACAGCCGAGAGAGCGTACGGCGTCAAACGATTCATCAATTCCTTGCAGCGGGCTTAGTCATCGAAAATCCTGACAAAACAGGAAGGCCAATAAATAGTGGCGATTATGCTTATCAAATCTCTCCTGAAGCACTTCAGCTCTTACGCCTTTTTGGGACGCCGAAATGGTCTAATGCCCTGACGGAATACTTGGGATCACATGAGGCTTTGGTAGCTAAGTATGCTCGCCAACGAGAGATGGTGAAGGTTCCGGTTGCTCTCCCGGGCGGAAAGAAGATCACTTTAAGTGCCGGTGAGCACTCAGAATTGATCAAGGCAATAATCGAGGAATTCGCACCGCGTTTCGCTCCAGGCAGTCAGCTGGTCTATGCCGGTGATACTGGAGAGAAGATGGGTTATTTCGATGAGCGTTTGCTGGCATCGCTGGGGGTAACAATAGACAGTCACGGCAAGATGCCTGACGTAGTGCTCTATTATCAGGACAAAGATTGGCTTTTGCTGGTCGAGGCTGTTACCAGCCACGGGCCGGTTAATGCCAAACGCCACGAAGAGCTAATGCGATTGTTTGAAGAATCGACGATAGGCCTTGTCTACGTAACGGCATTTCCGACAAAGCAATTCATGGGAAAATACCTTACAGAAATCGCGTGGGAGACAGAAGTGTGGGTTGCTGACGCCCCCACACACATGATCCATTTTAATGGGATCAGATTCCTCGGGCCGTATACAAGCGACACATAAGGTTAGCCCCCCGATTAAGTGGCGGGATTATGCCGCCTTGGCGTGGCCGTGCTGCTCGCGGATCGTTTCGTCGTGATATTGCGACGGGTCGGTCGTGTATTCGGCGTGGCCGTAATCGACGAGGAGCCTGTTCAGCTTGTCGATCAGGCGACGGTCGGCCCATTCCTTCAGGCCGGGCGTGCGCAGCGCCAGTGCGTAGAGTTTTTCGCGGCCGAAGATGAAGAGCGCCAGCGAGACGAAGAGCGGCAGGTCGTAGGGCCTGAGTTCCACGCCCATCAGCTTCGCCTTGCCGGTCTTGTCACCCTTCAGGAACTGGCGGTTGAAATAGACGCGGGAGAAGCTGCGCTCAAGGAAGTTGAAGATGCGGTTCTTCAACGAATGGTCCTTCGGGAAATAGGCGGCCATGGTGGCGCGGACCAACGCGCCGCAGGTCTCGTCGTCATAGCCGTCGCGCAGCGTGCCGGAATAGATGGTCATGGCGTCGTAAATGCCCTGCGGCGTGGTGGCCAGCAGGTCTTCCGGCAGGCCGAGGAGCCAGCAGCGATAGCGGTTGAACTCCACAAAGGCGCGTTCCGACGGCGTGAACTCGGTGCGGCCCGCGCGCATCATCTGGAAGGCGAGGAGGAAGACGGCGATGGTGCCGGCGGGCATCTGGTCCACCTGCGGCACCGGAATGCCATAGACGTTGACGTCCCATTTTTCCGAGCCGCGCAGCACGTTGAAGCGCACCATGGAGTGCATGAGCCGCACCATGGCCGCCGATTTGAAGCCGGGGCCATGACGCTCTAGTGCGCCGGGGAGCGATGTGGTGGTGAAGAAGCTCGCCGTTTCCTTGATGCGGCGCACGGCGGTTTCATGGGAAAGCGTGCCGGTGAGCGCCATGGGGAGCGCGGAATATTTGTTGAGGAAGGTGGCGACGAAAGCGCCGCGCACCACGAAGGGGGAGAGGGTCGCCATGGGATTGCGGCTGACGCGCGCGCCTTCCTCGATGAGGCTCATGTCGATCCAGTCCGGCGTTGCCTCCATCTCGCGGATGAAGGCAATGAGTTCCTCCGGCGCGTCGGGCACGTTTTCCACGCCCTTGTCGCAGGCCTGCGTCAGCATGCCGATGAGGCCGCGGAAGCCATATTTCGGCATCAGCGCGGCATAGGCGTCCGCCGTGTTGTCGCCCAGCATGGTGTAGGCGCGGGCGCGGGCCACCGTTTCCGGGTCGGAGAGGAGGCGGCGTCGCGTGCTGTCGTCGCCGTCATTCAGGCGCATGCTCTGCTCGTCAGGATTGTCGACGAAGCGCTCCGGCTTAATCGAGAAATCCACCTTGCCGTACATTTCCGGCAGGTTTTCGCGTTGCGCAGCGACGCGCGCTTCCAGAGCTTCCAGGCTCTCCATCCCATCCTCCAAAACTTACAATTCATAAGTTACAGATTGTAAGTTATGCTTTCCGGGTCAGCGGAGCAAGTATGCAGCAAACAAAAAATACAAGTCAGGCCACACGCCGCCAGCGCATGAATGTGGAGGACCGGCGCGAGCAGATCCTCGACGTGACGCGGGACATTGTGGACGCGGAAGGCTTTTACGCCGTGACGCTGGACCGGGTGGCGGGGGAATGCGGGATCACGCGGACCGTGATCTACCAGCAATTCGGCAATCTCTCCGACCTGCTGCTTGCCATGGTGGACCGGGAATATGAGCGGGCGGCGCGGAGTTTCGACAGTGCCGCCGAGCGGGCGCCCGCCAAAGGACAATCGCGCTACGGGGCGGGCGTTGCGGGCATGCTGGAGGCGGTGGACGCCTCGCCCGCAACCTGGCGGATGCTGCTCATGCCGAGCCAGGGCGGGCCGCCGGAGCTTTATAACCGGCTGGAGCAGGGCCGCGCGCTGGCGCGGGCGCATTTCGCCGAGTCGCTGGAGAAAGAGGGGATGAGTTCATCGTCCCGGGCCAATCCGGACAGCGAACTTGCCGTGCATATGCTGCTGGCCGTGTCGGAAGAGCTGGTGCATCTGAGGCTGACGGACCCGGAGGCCTATACGACCGAGCGCCTCATCGCGCAGGCGGAATGGCTCTTCAAGGCGATGTTCCCGGGGTAGGGGGCGTTCGTTCAGGCAGCCTCCATCTCCGCGCATTTTTCGATGGCGGCGATTTCGTCTTCCAGCGTCTCTGCCTCGATGGCGAGGTCACAGGCCGCCTGCATGTTCATCCAGAATTGCGGCGTGGTGCCGAAGAACTTGGCCAGACGCAGGGCGGTGTCCGTCGTGACCGGCGTTTCTTCGCGGCTGAGGCGTTCGATCCGCGTGCGGGGGACGCGAAGCTTCTTGGCGAGCGCATAAGGCGTTAGCCCGAGGGGGCGCAGATATTCCTCGCGCAGGATTTCGCCCGGATGAATGGGCGGCAGTTTGTTCGGTGCCATCTGATCCCTCCTTGGATGTCGTGGCCTTTAACGGTCAGTGATAGTCAGTAAGCTCTACATCTACCGCGTGACCATCGACCCATTTGAAGCAGAGGCGGAACTGATCGTTCACCCGGATGGCGTACTGACCTTTCCGGTCTCCCTTCAATGCGTGCAGTTTGTTTCCCGGCGGCGAGGCGAGGTCGCTCAATTCCACTGCATGCTCGATCATGACGAGTTTGCGTTGGGCTATGCGGACAAGGTTGGCCGGAAATCCCTTGAACGGTTTTCCCTCGGCCACGGAGGCTGTCTTCCTGTCCTTGTATGACCGTATCATCCCGTCTCTCAACGGTTCGTATCGTATTGTGATACTGTTTCTGAGGTCAAGCGAATTGTATCGTGTGATGATACCATTTCGCCGAATGGTAGCGGAGAAGCGACTCGAACCCCCGGAAGCGAGGGGCGCGGCCCTTCAAGGCGATATTTCCGGGATAGGGCGTCAGTACGGCCAGGTCGGGTGCAGGTCGTCCACGACGAAGACGTGGCTGTGCCGCTTCCCGCCGGTGTTCTCGCCTTCGTGCCAGTGGGTGTGGGCGGCATCGAGATCGTCATGACTGTGTTCGATATAGACGGGATCTGCGACCGGCCAGATGCGGATGGCGATGAGCGTGGCGGCCAATGCGATCAGGCCAAGCAGCAGCGAAATCCCGTTCATGCCGATTGCGACACCGGCCCAGCCCGCGAGCGGATAGGCGAAAAGCCAGGCGGCATGGGAAAGGGCGAACTGGGCGGAAAACAGCGACGGGCGGTCTTCTTCGTGCGAGGAGCGCCGCAAGAGCCGGCCTGTCGGCGTTTGCGCCAGCGAAAAGCCCAGACCGAGGACGAACCAGACGAGCAACAGGACTGCATAGGCCTGTATCGCCGCCGCGGCCAAGGCACCCGCTGTCAGAACGGCCGCGCCGGCGAGCATGCCCGTCCTGTCGGAGACTTTCTCCAGCAGATTTGGCAGCAGGAGCGCGGCGAGCATGGAACCGCCGCCAAAGGCGGCCAGCGCCAGCGCGGTATCGGTTTCCGTCAGGCCGAGGCGGGACTGCACGAACACGACCGTATTGACGATGACGAGCGAACCCGATGCGGCGACGGCGACGTTGACGGCCATCAGACCGCGAAGGCGCGGCGTGGCGAGATAGATTCTGATGCCGCGCAGGGCGCGCGCCGCGAAACTTTGTTGCCGGTCGCGAAGCCGGCGAGCGGCCGGGAGGATGACGGTCGTCACCAGAAGAGCGGAGGCGACGAAGCCCAGAGCCGTGCCGAC
>NZ_NYVD01000063.1 GCF_002684405.1 Parvibaculum sp.
CCCGAGGCTGCTTTCGATATGGATCAGGCGCATGAAGCGCAGCAGAAGGCGGTCCCGGCCACGCAGGCCGCCTATCTGTGGCACTATCCGCCGACCTTCCAGCTTCTCGTCGCGCCCTTGGCCCTGCTGCCTTATGCGCTTTCCTTCTTCGTTTTCACCGCGCTGGGTTTCGGCGCCTATCTCTATGCGTGCCGCCCATTGCTCAACCAGCCGACCCCCTACTGGTTGCTGGCGGCTTTTCCGGCGACGCTGCTCTGCCTTTATCACGGGCAGAACTCGCTCTATTCGGCCGCGCTATTCGCGGGCGCGGCGCTGGCGAGCGAAAGGGGCGCACGTGGCGCGCTCTGGGCGGGGCTCTTTATCGGGCTTCTCGCCTTCAAGCCGCAATTCGGCCTGCTCATTCCGTTCGCTCTCATCGCCGCCGGGCAGTGGCGTATCTTTTTTGCCGCGGCCGTGGCGACGCTCTGCTTTTGCGGGCTGGCCACCGCGGTCTTCGGTTTCGGGCTCTGGCAGGCCTTTTTCGGCAATCTGGAACTGGTAAGGACCATTTTCGAGGACGGGTTGCTGCCCTGGGCGAAGATGCCGAGTGCGTGGGTCTTTTTCCGCTATCTCGGCGTCGGAGCCGATACGGCCTATGCCCTGCAGGCACTGGTGGCGCTGGGCGCTGCGACGGTTGTCGTCATCGTCTGGCGGCGCATCGGTATGACGCGGGCCAGCTGGGCGGTGCTGGTATCGGCGAGCCTGCTCGTGCCGCCCTATCTCTTCGATTACGAGATGGCGCTGCTGGCGGTACCGCTGGCGATTATCGCGAGCGACATGGCGGTCAACGGGTCCGGTCGGGGCGAAAAGCTGTGGCTGCTGGCGCTGGTGCTGATCCCGCCGCTGACCAGCTTTCTTGCCAACGCGACCCATCTGCAGCTTGGATTTCCGTTGCTGCTGGCCGCGCTCTGGCTCGCCGTGCGGCGAAGCCTGCGCGAAACGGCCTGATCCCGGTTTTTGCTTTTTTTCACGCCGGGCCTTATGAGGATGGCCGATCCATCGCACCTACCTGCCGAGGCCACGCCCCGATGATTTCCGATACCGATGCCTGCCCCTGCCGTTCCGGCAAGATTTTCGGCGAATGCTGCGGCCCCTTCCTTTCCGGCGCGGCGCTGCCGCCGACGGCCGAGGCGCTGATGCGCTCGCGCTATACGGCCTTTGCCACGCATAATGCCGATTATCTGGAAGAGACCCTGCTGCCCGGCACGCGGGAGGATTTCGACCGCGAGGCCGCGCTGGAATGGGCGAAGTCCAGCCTCTGGACAGGGCTTGAGGTGCGCTACGCGGAAGCCGGCAGCGAACAGGACGAGGATGGCGTCGTCGAATTCGTAGCGCATTTCCAGGCGGACAATCAGGACCGCGTCCATCACGAGACGGCGACTTTCCGCAAGCAGGACGGGCGCTGGTGGTATGTGGACGGCATCATGGGCGCGCGTCCGCGCAAGGTCGAAAAGATCGGTCGCAACGATCCCTGCTCCTGCGGGTCGGGCAAAAAGTACAAGAAGTGCTGCGGGCAGGCGGCCTAGGCGGGCCCGTCCGACGTTACGGCCGAATAACTTTTCCCTGTCCTCCTTTCATGCTCCAATTACGAAAAAAATGGGCCGCTCCCGGTAAAGGCGAGCGGAACGGGAGGATAATTTGGTCGATTTTGCGAAGGAAGCGGGCCTTGCCGTAGAAGCGGGCGCGCAAGGGGCGGAGTCTTTTTCAGCAGGCGCCGACCATGACGGGCATCCGCTCTCCGCGACGGGCGACAGGGCGGCGGACAAGAAGGGCCAGGTGAGCTGGGCCGTCTTCGAATGGGCCCGCAATCCCTACGTCCTCCTCATCACCATCTACATTTTCTCCCCCTATTTCACCAATGTGGTGGTGGGCGACCCGGTAAAGGGTCAGGCCATATGGGGCAATATCAACTCCATTGCCGGGTTCGTTATCGCCTGCCTGGCACCGGTTCTCGGTGCGATCGCGGATTCGGGCGGACGGCGCAAGCCCTGGCTTGCCGTCTTTGTCGGGATCATGGCCCCGGCCACTTTCGCGCTCTGGTGGGCGATGCCCGGGCCGGAAGGTCTTTCCATCTCGACGATTGCGGCGCTGATCGTGATCGTCTCGGTGGCCTTTGCCTTTTCGGAAGTCTTCCACAATTCCATGCTGCCGTCGGTCGCACCGAACGAGCGGATCGGATTTCTTTCGGGGCTGGGGCTGGCGCTGGGCAATGCGGGCGGGCTGCTCATCCTCTGCTTCATGCTCTACGCCTTCATGCTGCCGGGCCGGGTGAGCTGGGGGTTCATCCCCGACCATGCGTTGTTCGGCATCGATGTCGGTACATTTCAGAACAGCCGTATTGCCGGTCCGATTGCAGGCTTGTGGCTGTTCTTCTTCACGCTGCCGCTGATGTTCTTCACACCCGACAGGCCGCGCGAGGCGCGCCCCGGTCTGGTGGACAGTATCCGGCAGGGCGGCACGCGGGTCATCAAGACGGTGCGTCAGCTCAAGCATTACCGCAATGTGGCGACCTATCTCATCGCCCGGATGTTCTACAATGACGGGCAGACGGCCATTCTCATCTTTGGCGGTGTCTATGCGGCGGGCGTTTTTCACTGGGACGCGCTGACGCTGACGATCTACGGCATCGTGCTGTCGATCTTCGCGGTGGGTGGCGGGTTCTTCGGCGGCTGGCTGGACGACACGTTCGGGTCGAAGGCTGCGATCCTCATTTCCATCGGCGGCACGTCTCTGGGTCTGCTGCTTGCCGTTTCCATTACGCCGACGGAGCTCTTCTTTTTCTTTCCCTGGGACCCCAATGCGCCGAAAGTCTGGGACCTGCCTTTCTTCGCCACCGTTCCCGAACTTCTCTATGTGATGGTGGTCGTTTTGATCGCGATTTTCATTACCGCGGCCTATGCCAATAGCCGGACCATGCTGGCGCGACTTGCCCCCGCAACGAAAATGTCGGAGTTTTTCGGTCTCTATGCGCTATCGGGCACGGCGACGGCTTTTCTCGGGCCGGCGGTTGTGGGGTTCACAACGTCCTTCTTCCAGAGCCAGCGGGTCGGCTTTGCCTCCGTTCTGCTGCTTCTCGGCGTCGGACTGGGGCTCGTTCTTTTCGTGAAGGAAGAACGGGCGGAGGCAGCAGAGTAGTGAGTGAGATCATCGAGGGGGCCGTGCCCCAATGGCAGCCGCCGCATGACACCGGCGGCAAGGAACCGGCCTCCAACTGGGCGCAAGGCGCCTGGGTTCTCTATGAATGGGCGAACCAGACATATTTCTCGCTCATCACGATCTTTCTCTTTCCGCCCTTTTTCACCAATGTGCTTGCAGCCAACCCGGTCGAGGGGCAGGCCTATTGGGGATATGTGCAGGCGATTGCCGGCGTCACCATCGCACTTATGAGCCCGCTTCTTGGCGCGATGGCGGATGCGGCCGGACCGCGCAAACCCTGGATCGTCGCCTCGATGCTGATGTGTGCGGCGGGCTGTTTCGGCCTCTGGTTCGCGATACCGGGCGAGCCGCTTTTCCATGTCATGGTGTCGCTCATCGTCGCGGCGGTGGGGATGGAATTCGCCATCATCTTTGCCAATGCCATGCTGCCCACCATCGCATCCGACCGGCGCATCGGCCTCCTGTCGGGCATCGGCATCGGCATGGGACAGCTTGCGGCGATTTTTGCGCTTATTCTTGTGCTGATCTTTTTTCAGCTTCCCGGCGAGGTGAGCGCATCCTTCATTCCGGCGGAACCGCTTTTCGGGCTTTCCAAGGCCGCGCATGAGACGGACCGCATCGTCGGGCCGATCTCGGGTGCATGGTTCGTCATCTTCATGCTGCCGCTCCTCTTCATGGTGCCCGATCAGGTGACCAGGGGTCTCGGGCGGCGCGAGGCGGCGAAGGCTGGGCTCATACGGCTTTGGGAGACGCTCAAATCGGTACGCCATTTCCGCAATGTCGGCCTTTATCTGCTGGCGCGCATGCTGTTCTACGATGGCATGACGGCGATCTTCGTGTTCGGCGGTATTCTGGCTGCGTCCATTTTCCAATGGGGCGCGATGCAGATGGCGATCTACGGCGTCTGGGTCACGCTCTTCGCGGCGCTGGGCGGATTCGTTGGCGGCTGGGTCGACCTCAAGATCGGGTCGAAGCGGACGCTGGTCTGGGCGATCATCGGCGTGGTGGTGTTCTTCGCCGTCATCCTGTCCTTCGACAGGGACCGGATTTTCTATTTCATCACCGTGCCGGTGCCTGAGGATGCGGCGGCCTTCTCCACATTGCCGCAGCAGCTCTTCCTGGTGATGATCGCGCTCTTCGGGCTGATGGTGGGGCCGGTCATCGCGTCGAGCCGCACCATGATGGCGCGCATCTCGCCCAAGGAGATGATGACGGAGTTTTTCGGTCTCTTCGCGCTATGCGGCAAGGCGACGGCGTGGATCGCCCCGCTCTTCATCGGCATCGTGACGGAGCTGACGCAGAACCAGCGCTTCGGCCTGATGGTCGCGATCCCGCTGATCCTGACCGGCCTCGTGCTGCTGCTCTTCGTGAAGGAAGAACGCGCCAGCGCCGTCGTGCATTGACGTGAGGTTCAACTGCAAAGTCGTCATTCCGGGCTTGACCCGGAATCCATAACCATCTCTCCATGGACCCCGGATCAAGTCCGGGGTGACGGGTTATGAGCGATTTGAGCCTTCAGCCCAGCGTGACGGCGGTGCCCGAGGCGATGCAGATCAGCATAGAGCCGGACTGGCCGACGACCTCATAGTCCAGATCGACGCCGATGATCGCGTCGGCGCCCAGCCGGGCGGCATCTTCCATCATGTCGCGCATGGCTTCGTCGCGGGCCGATTTCAGCACCTTCTCATAGGAGCCCGAGCGGCCGCCGACGAAATCGCGGATGGAGGCAAAGACATCGCGAAATACATTCGCGCCGATCACGGCTTCGCCCGAGACGAGCCCCTTATAGTCGGTGACCTTGCGGCCTTCGACGGTCGGTGTGGTGGTGACGATCATGGAACCCTCCTTCTCTGTGGTTTCTGAAATTCAGAATTGCACTAGGGTAGTATGGATGCAGGGGAGAAATGGAGGGGGGTATGACAAAGGGCGCAGAGACATATGATCAAGCGGAAAAGAACGCTTCCGTTATAGCGCCACGTCCAAAGTACGATCCTATTCAATATGCTTTTGCTGCGGCGATAGGAGTGTTCGTCCCAGGGGTTTTGATACTCAGCGCTTATGGCATCGATCCAAATGAGGATCCATTGCCGCTGCTGGCTATGTCCATTGTAGCTGCGGCGGGAGCGTATGGCATCACATGGAACCAGCAGAGAAAGCACTACAAAGTTGTTTCGGAAGAGTACCGACGACTATCTGAAAAGAAAAAGGCGGGAGGTTAACCTCCCGCCTGGGTCCTTGCTGCATTGGCATATCATGTCAGGAGGTCCGGTATCTCCTTACTTGAAGGTCGTGTCTGTTAATGACGGAAGTGCCGCATGCCGGTGACGACCATCGCGAGGCCTTTTTCGTCAGCCGCGGCGATGACTTCCTCGTCGCGCATGGAACCGCCGGGCTGGATGACCGCCGTGGCGCCGGCCTCGGCCGCCGACAGAAGGCCGTCGGCGAAGGGGAAGAAGGCGTCGGAGGCGACGACCGATCCGATGGTGGCGGGCTTGCTCTCGCCTGCGGCTTGCGCTGCGTCCTCGGCCTTGCGCGCCGCGATGCGGGCTGAGTCCACGCGGCTCATCTGGCCCGCGCCGATGCCGACGGTGGCGCCGTTCTTCACATAGATGATGGCGTTCGACTTCACATGCTTGCAGACCTTGAAGGCGAAGCGCATGTCGGCGAGTTCCTGATCCGACGGCGCGCGCTTGGTCACGACCTTGAGGTCGAGATCGTCGACGCAGCCATTGTCGCGGGACTGGACCAGCATGCCGCCCGATACGGATTTGTAGAAAAGGCCGGGCGAGCGCGGGTCAGGCAGGCCGCCGGTAATCAGTAGGCGGAGGTTTTTCTTCGCCGCGATGATGCGGCGCGCATCCTCGTCCGCGTCCGGCGCAATAATGACTTCGGTGAAGATCTTCGCAATCTCTTCGGCCGTTTCCCCGGTAAGCGGCATGTTGGAGGCGACGATGCCGCCAAATGCGGAAACCGGGTCGCAGGCAAACGCCTTTTTATAGGCCTCGGTGAGCGAGGCCCCCGTTGCGACGCCGCAAGGGTTGGCGTGCTTGATGATGGCGATGGCGGGCGCGACGGCCGGGTCGAACTCGCCGACCAGCTCGAAGGCGGCGTCGGTGTCGTTGATGTTGTTGTAGGACAATTCCTTGCCCTGAAGCTGGGTCGCGGTGGCCACGCCCGGACGCCGGTCGCCCGACACATAGAACGCCGCATGCTGATGCGGGTTTTCGCCATAGCGCAGCGTCTGCTTCAGTTCGCCGCCGAAGGCGCGCCATTCCGGCGCGTCGTTCTCGAGTTCCTTTGCGAACCAGTTGGAAATCGCCGCGTCATAGGCCGCCGTGCGCGCATAGGCCTTGTGGGCAAGGCGCTTGCGGGTGGCGAGCGTGGTGCCGCCTTTTTCCTTCAGCTCGTCGACGATCGCGCCATAGTCCGAGGCCTCCACGATGACGGAGACATAGGCGTGGTTCTTCGCCGCGGCGCGGATCATGGCCGGGCCGCCGATGTCGATGTTCTCCACGCATTCCCCATAGCCCGCACCCTTCGCGACGGTTGCCTCGAAGGGGTAGAGATTGACACAGAGAAGGTCGATGCCGGCAATCCCATGCTTCTCCATGGCCTGCGTATGTTCGGCGTCGTCGCGCACGGCGAGGAGCCCGCCGTGGACCATGGGATGCAGCGTCTTGACCCGGCCATCCATCATTTCCGGAAAGTCCGTGACCTCGGCAACGTCGCGCACCGGCAGCGCCGCATCCTTGATCGCCTTGGCTGTGCCGCCGGTGGAAATAAGTTCCACGCCCGCCTCGTGAAGGGCAGTGGCGAATTCGATGAGCCCCGTCTTGTCGGAAACGGACAGCAGGGCGCGGCGCACGCGCTGGATATCGGCGGCGTCGGGGGCGGGCTTGGTGGAGACCATGGGACATGCCTCGGCAATATGTGACGGGATGCGGGGGCGATAGCACGAAACCCGGGCGGTTCCAAGCTGGGTGGACGGTCAGGTCCCTTCCGGTTCTTCGTCCGGCATGGCGAGTTCAGGCAGTTCCGGCATGGCGGCGGTCTCGTTTTCCTTGCCCGCATTGCGGGTGGAAAGCCGCCGCCAGGCCCAGTTTACCTTGGCCTCGTTCCGGAAGACCTGTCCGGAAACCACGATTTGCTCGGCCCGGCGGGTCGTGTCGCCCGAGCCCAGATAGACGCTTTCCTCGATGTCGATGGCGCAGTCGCCTTGGCCCGACCGGGCGCGGAACTGCCAGCCATCGCCATTGGGCAGCAGCACCAGCACGTTGGAGCGGTCATGGGCGAGCGAAACGCGCGCATCCGGATGGATGTGGAAACGGACCGCATAGGGCGGGTCTTCCGGCGGCTTGCGCCAGAAGCGGGGGCTCCAGGGCCATTTGCGGACGGGACGGCCGAGCGGTTCCAGCAGGTCTTCGCCGCGCAGATCCTCGCCCGAGCCGGAAAGATAGAGGCGGCGGCGATGGATCAGGCCGAAATCGGCGGCATAGCCGTCATGGGCGGCCTCGAGCCAGATGCCGGCCTCGTTTTCATTGCGGCGATTTTCGACACGCGTCGGGCCTTCCATGATGCGCGCGCCCAGGAGGCGGCGCGAAAGGCGGCCCCGCAGCATGCGGGCCGACGAGGTGTCGGCCAGCACCAGCGTGGAATGGGCCGCCGTCGCGCGGCTTGCCGCCTCCCAGTCGGGACCGAGGACACGGGTTGCGCCGCAATTCACGATCATGCGGGCGCGGCCTGCGCTCATTTCGAGCGACAGGCAGCCTGCATGGGCGTCATGGCTGAAGGGGCCTGGCGGCGGGTGGCCCGTATCGACCACGATATTGGCAGGCCCCGCTGCCAGCCGCTGATAGCCGGAATGGGGCGCGAAACCGAAAGGCCGTCCTTTGGCATCGTCACGGTCGAGGGCTGCGTCGATCGCGCCTTCCGGGCCTTCGTTGGAGCCGTTGAAAAGGGCGAGCCTGCCGTCGCCATGCCGGAAGAAGCGCAGCATGGGCGTCATACGGTCAATGGCGTCGCGGATCGGCTTGGGGACATTCATATGCCGTTCGCGCAGGCTGTCGCGCAGCATGAGAAGGTCGAGCAGGATGGAAAGCTGGGCGGAGGGGTTGCGGCTGACATGACCGCCATCCGGCAGGATCTGCCGGTCGAGTTCGCGGCAAAGAAGCCGCAGACCCTTGTCCAGCCGGCGATGGCCTTCCGACAGGCAGAGGCCGGAAAAGGCGAGGCCCATGGCGGCGGTAATGCGGGGTGCTCCCTCCGGGGCGCGATGGGCAGTACGGGCCAGGTGGCGGGCCTGCCGTGCCATGTTGCGCAGCAAGGTCGAGCGATAGACGAGTTCCGAACCGTCTATGATGAGCGGACCGTTGGAGGCGAGCGAGATGAGGCGCCGTCCGATGACATGGGGCCGCCACGCGACCGGGTGCCAGCGGCCTTCGACCTCGATCCATTCCGACATCAGCTTGCGGGCATATTCCCGGGCGGACGACCCGTTGTTCTGCACATTGGCAGCAGAGAAGTGTCTGAGCCATGCAAAGCCGTGAAGCTCTTCCGCCCATGTCAGGCTGGGCGGGTCGGCGGCGAATGGCGAGGAAGCGCCCGGCGCGCGGACTTGTCCGCCGGGCAGAAACCAGCGGCCCTGGAACATGGCGTCGGCGCGCGAGGCGCGACCGGGGCGCAGCTCCCTGGGGTAGTGGAGCATGTGATCGGGCATGGGCCCGCGCAGCGTCTGGCCGTAGATCCATGTGCCGTAGAAGCGATCCATGGCGGCGGTGCGGATACGGCCGGCTGCCGCAAGCGCAAGGTCGATCAGCCGGTTCCCCGAGACCGGGCCGCCGTTTGCCGATGCCTTTTTCGCGCTCTCACCGGCCATCGTCCGTGACCGCCTCCCTGAAATGTCCCGAGTAACGCATCGAACAACGTCCCGAATGACATCCCTGCCAGAGCCCTTTTAAGGGGGCGCTCAACCCTTGCCGCGCAGGGCCGCGATATTGTCCGCATAGGCGGCAGGGCCGCCCTTGAAGGTCGCGGTCCCTGCGACCAGTACATTCGCACCCGCCGCGATTGCGCGGGGGGCCGTCTCGAAATTGATGCCGCCATCGACTTCCAGCTCGATATCGAGGCCCTCGGCATCGATCCGCTTGCGAATGGCTTCGATGCGGGCAAGCTGGCTTTCGATGAACCCCTGTCCGCCGAAGCCCGGATTGACCGACATGACGAGGACGAGGTCGAGATCGCCCAGCAGCGGCCAGAGCCTTTCAAGCGGCGTGCCCGGGTTGAGCGACAGACCCGCCTTGCAGCCCGCAGCCTTGATGGACTGAATGGTGCGATGGGGGTGGAAGCCCGCTTCGGGATGAAAGGTGATGATGTCGGCGCCCGCTTCCGCGAATTCCGCGATATAGGGATCGACCGGCGAGATCATCAGGTGCACGTCGAAAGGCTTCGTCGAATGCGGCTTCAATGCTTTCACGACCGACGGGCCGATGGTGATGTTGGGTACGAAATGACCATCCATCACATCGACATGCACATAGTCGCACCCCGCCTCGCATATGGCGCCTACTTCCTCGCCCAGACGGGCGAAATCGGAGGCGAGGATGGAAGGGGCGATCTTGATGGCGCTCATGTGATTCTCGGTGGCGGAAATACGGGAGACTTGCGGCAAAAAGCCTGATCTCCGTTCAGTAGCACCCGCCTTGAATCGGTGCAAGAAAGCCCGTCAGCTCCGGCACATGCCGGTTTGCGCCAGCGCCGCCTCCATCTCGTGCTCCACCCGATTGAGCGGTATCAGCTTATGGTCGAGACCCCCGAATTCCTGTGCCCAGACGGACCTGAGGCCGGGAACGAGCGGGGCGTATTTTGCAGGAGTGTGGCGGCCATAGAGCAGGACGAGGGGTTTGGCGGAGATGGCCAGCAAATGCCCGAGCCCGGAATCATTTGCGATGGAGCCTGCCATGCGCCGGCCGAGGGCGGCGACCAGAAGCGGGCCGGGCTTTTTGCCCGGGGGCAGGGCTTGTTCGGGAAAAAGAGCATCCGGGAATGCGGTCCTTAGCGGCTCCAGCAGGTCCGCCTCGCCGGGGCCGACCATGAAGACCGGACGGAAGCCGCGTTCCCTGAAATGCCCGGCAAGCGCGATGAACCGCTCCAGCGGCCAGCGCTTGGCCGGATCGCCCGAGCCGGGGGCGATACCGATATAGGGGGAGGCCTCTCCGTTTGTGCCGGAGCCCGGCAGCAGGGTGTCTGCCAGCGCGTCGAGTTCGGCGGGGATTTCGACGGGCGTGTCGTCGCGCCTAAAGTTTTCGCCCGCGGCCAGCTCGGCCAGCCGCAACAGATGTTCGACGAAGTGCCTCGGTTTGGTGCGTGCGTCGTCGGGGGGCTGGACGCTCGAAAGGCGATAGTCCATGGCAGCGGAAATGAAGCATTTCGGCTTGAGGCCACGCCTCACTACCAGCGATCGCCAGAAAAGCGTCTGTGTGTCGATCGCGATGTCATAGGGCGTGCCGGGGATGCGTGGCGGGAAGATGAGCTGCCGCTTATGCTGCGACAGGTCCGTCATGATGTGCACCCGGTCGATGAAAGGTGCGACCAGAGGCGCCAGGACGCCTGCATAGACACTGCGATAGGCGGACACCCAATGGATCTCCGCGTCGGGAAAGCTTGCCCGCAGGCTGCGGACAAAGGGAAGTTTGAAAAGCCCGTCGCCGAGCTGGTCATGCCCGGAAAAAACGGCAATGCGCTTATGCTCTGTGCCGATTGGCAAACCCCCTAGGGCGATACGCGCCATTTGTCTTCCCCCAACTAGTCGCCACTAGATAGCAAAATGCCATGAAGCCTCCAAATGAACAGTGGAGGAGGGGTGCCGCAGGTTGTTCCGGCGGAAGCCCGAAACCGGCTAGTTAGACCGGATCAGCCGGGCTGCATAGAAACCGTCCATGCCGCCCCTGTCGTCCAGATGGCAGGGCAGGCTGCGCATATCGCCTTCCGCTGTGACGAGGGCGCTCAGATCGCCGACTTCCGACGCACGGATGGGCAGGCGTGCAAAGCCGGGCCGCCCGGCCAGAAACGCGTCGATCTGGCGCGGGCCTTCTTCGGCTTCCAGTGAGCAGGTGCAATAGACGAGGATGCCGCCCGGCGCGAGAAGGCCTGACGCATGGGCCAGAATGCGGGCCTGCAAGGCGGCGAGCTTGTCGCGGTCACCCGGTGTTTTGAGGCGCAGCACATCGGGATGGCGGCGCGCGGTGCCGGTTGCCGAACAAGGGGCATCGAGCAGGATGCGGGCCCATTGCCTTTTGGGTTGCCAGAGTGCGGCATCGGCGGTGACCAGTTCGGCTGCAAGATTGACGCGGGTAAGGTTCTCGCTCACGCGTTCCAGACGGGCCCTGGAGCGGTCGAGCGCGGTGACCCGCGCGCCCATGGCGGCAAGTTCCACCGTTTTGCCGCCGGGCGCGGCGCAGAGGTCGAGCACTTCGGCACCTGCGATCTGGCCGAGCAGGCGCGCAGGAATGGCCGCCGCGGCGTCCTGCACCCACCAGGCGCCCTGATCGAAGCCCGGTAGCGTATCCACCCGTGCCGTCTCTCTCAGACGCAAGCTGCCTGTCGGCAGGATCTCCGCACCGAGTTCGTCCGCCCAGTACTGGCGTTCGTGATCGTGCTTTACCGAGAGGTCGAGAGGCGGGTCGGCATAATGCGCTTCGGCGATGGCGCGGGCGGTAATCTCGCCATAGGCACGCGACCAGCTCTCGAAGAGCCAGTCCGGCGTGTCGAGATGCGCCATGTCGAGGCCGGTGAGCAGCGTGTCGCGTTCGCGGTCCGCGCGCCGGAGAATGGCGTTCACCAGCGCCTTGAAATGCTGGGCAACGCGGCTGGCGCTTGCGCTTTCCACGGCCATACCGACGGCGGCATGGGGTGCGACGCCCATGAAGAGAAGTTCGGCAAGTCCGATGCGCAGAATGTTGCGTACGTGGCCGGCGCGCGCGGGCAGGGGCTTTTCAAGGAGGCCGTCCAGCACGTGGTCGATGCTGCCGAGGCGGCGCAGCGTGGTCGCGGCGATGGCGCGGGCAAAGGCACGGTCGCGCGCTTCGCAAGCGGCCAGCCTGCCGCTCGTCGCTTCTTCGGCGAAAGCTTCGTCGAGCGGGCGGCGCTTATGCAGAACGGCGCGCAGCAAGGCGGCGGCTCCGGCGCGGGGCGCGAGGCCCTGCGGCGCTTTCTGTCGGGTCGGTGTGGACATGGCAGGGTTAGATCATAAGGGGAGAGCGAAAGGAAGCATGGAAGCGGCCCTTCCGCCTACGGATGGCCCACGCTGCGTTTTGGCGGCATCGCGGCCCCTTATCCCCAGGGGCGGCCGTTTGCCCGGTTGATGTCCTGAGCCAGTTTCTTGAGCGCGGCAACGCGGTTCGCGGTCGCCGGATGCGTGGAGAAGAGGCTGTCGCGGCCTTCGCCCGAAAGCGGATTGATGATGAACATATGCGCCGTGGCGGGATTGGCTTCCGCGTAGTCGTTTCGTGACCTGTGGGCATAGTTCTCGATCTTCTCCAGCGCCGAGGCGAGCCATATGGGATGGCCGGAAATTTCGGCGCCTGCCTGGTCGGCGGAATACTCGCGGGTGCGGCTGATCGCCATCTGCACCAGCCCGGCGGCCATGGGCGCAAGGATCGCCAGCGCCAGCGAGCCGATGATGCCGCCAGCGTTTCGATTGCCGCCGAAGAAGAGCGCGAAATTGGCGAGCATGGAAACGGCACCCGCTATGGTCGCGGTGATGGTCATGGTCAGCGTGTCGCGATTGCGGATATGCCCGATCTCATGGGCCATGACACCGGCGAGCTCTTCGGGCGTCAGCATTTCGATGAGGCCGCGCGTTGCCGCTACCGCTGCGTGGTCCGGATTGCGGCCCGTGGCGAAGGCGTTGGGCTGGGGCGTGTCGACGATATAGGTGGCGGGCATGGGGATGCCGGCATTCTCGGCCAGGCGGCGAACGAGGCGCACATATTCCGGCGCCGTGCGCTCGTCCACGGGCTGCGCTTTGTACATGCGCAGCACCATCTTGTCGGAGTTCCAATAGGCGAAGAGGTTCATGCCCGCGGCCAGCATGAACGCGAAGGCCATACCGGCACCGCCGCCGATCAGATAGCCGAGGCCCATGAAAAGGGCTGTCATGGCGGCCAGCAGCATGCCGGTTCTGAGCGTATTCATCTGTTCGTCTATGGCTCCGTTGTTTGTCCGACGGGTTCCTGCGGCGCAGGGTGGCGCGCGAGAGAACCACGCTCTATATGTGGACAATCATCATGGGCTTCAAGCAGATCCGGAGCGGATATGAGCGCCGAAACTCCCCGTAACGCCGCCGAAGAGACGGAAAACGAGCCGAAAAAGGAGTTGTCCCCGGCGGCGCAGCGCGCGCTGGCCGAAGCCGATGCGCGCCGGAAGGAGGCCGACCGCCTCGCCGCCGAGAATCCCACGCCGAAAGAGGTCGACGGGCGCGGCGGGAAAGACCCGGCGCGTTATGGCGACTGGGAAGTGAAGGGGATCATTTCCGATTTCTAGATGGCGCAAGGACGGTCATAAGGATGGGTTGAACCGGTGGGCTGTCGCGGCGCGGGTGGCCCTGTTCTCCGGCATGGCTTTTCTGGCGGGCTGGGGCTTGTGGAACCTGCCCGACAGCATCAACCCCTTCTCTCCGCTCGAGATCGCCGACAAGCCAACGCTCGCCACCCCTATCAAGATGCGCATTCTCGAACATCGGCCGGAGGCCTGCGTTGCCACGGTGCGGCGCTCACGGGCCGAGGTGGTGCGCGCGCCGATCGCCTCCGACACGCAAGGCTGCGGCGTGGATGACGGACTGACGCTCGACCGTTCGGATGTGAGCTATGGCGGCGGGGGGCGTCTGTCCTGCATCTCCATGACGGCGCTCCTCATCTGGGAGCGGCATGTGGCCGAACCGGCGGCGGCGGAAATTCTCGGCTCGAAGCTCACCCGCATTGTCCATTACGGCACCTATCAATGCCGCAATATCAACCACGATCCCGACGCACGGCTTTCATACCACGCCACAGGCCGGGCCATCGACATCGCCGCTTTCGTGCTGGCGGATGGACGGAAGATCAGTGTCCTGAAGGATTGGGGCAAGGACACGCCGGAGGGGCAGTTCCTCGCGCGTGTGCATGACGGTGCCTGCGAGGTCTTTCGCGGCGTGCTGGGCCCGGATTACAACAAGCTCCACGCCAATCACTTCCATCTGGAGATGGGGCGGTGGAGCTTCTGCAAGTAGTTATAGAGGCATCTGCTTGATTTTGCCTTTGAAGTTCATGGGTAGTTCATGCAATGAGCCTCCGCCGACGATCCCTGTCAATCTTTCAATGTCTGGCCATCGCCACAACAAATATGACGCTACCTTGTTCATCGGTGTCTTCTGGTAGGCGGGGCTAAGAACGAATCCGATCAATCCGGACTGGCGAAACGCTGTCCGTTCTGGCTTGTTCTTTCTGATGCGTGTATCGCCCGTAATCACAATCCATACGGAGTTGTCATTCGCGAGCATTTCGATCCATTCGATATCGGTCGCACTACGCCCGCATTTAGCATCTTTGATGTGAGTTGCTGAATGACCGAGATGGTCTAGAAAGCCTCCGAGGGTGGAGGCTAGGACCGGTGAAGTGCAATTGTCGAAAAAGACCTTCACGCTGCTTTTTGCGGTTGTACGCGCTGTCGGAATTCAACGGCGTGTTTTATGGAGGAAACCGGAACTTGCCAAACCGTTGCGGCAGCTTCGATAGAACCCTCGGCTTCCACTGCCTGAAACAGCACGTCGGCAGGGACGCCGCTTTGATCATCTATCGGCTGCCCGAAGGACCGCTCGGGATCCACTACGATGTGCTTTCCCTTGCCTATCGGCCACCACCGGGCGGGAACCCCATCTTCGAAATCGATATTTCGCAGACTCGGCTCGATTATCTTCTTGAACGCGAATTGACTTCGGAAAAGGTCGATGAGTTTCGTTTCGCCGTCCTCTGCAAGTACTTCAAGAAAGACGCTTCGCCCGTCCGTTCGGAAACGAGTGGTGGAAAGAGGGCGCTCTTCGCGGATCATTTCGCGGGCGACTTCAATAGCGCGCCGCACTTTGTGAGCGCTCAGGCCTTGTTGGATGAATGCGTCCGCTACACGGACTTCCATCAGATCTCTGAAGCCAAGATAGGTGTGACCATCTTCAAGATTCACTTGGGAGTGCCACAATGGTTCATAGGTCTTGTCGCCTATCGAGTGACCGCGAAGCCAACGCGTGATTTTGGGTGCGGAAACTCCAATGAGTTGGGCCGCTTCACTGGGCGTGTAAAGACCAATGCCTACTAGGCTGGCTTTATTTTCGACAAAGTTCACTGTGAAATCCGCTGTCCGAGCTTGCGGTATTGTGAAGATTCTACACCAGATCAGTATCTTGGCTAGGTGATACTAATTCTTTCGTGTTTTCAGGGGATTAATGGTCACTGCGCTCTCACATAGATCGAGATATTGGTCGGCTTGGTGCCGTCGGGGAGCCGCACGGCCTGTATGAGGCGCATGGCGCCGCCCGTGTCGTCGAGCTGGCGCGAGGCGATCATCCGTTCCTGCCCCTTGTAGAAGGCGGCAGAGTTGAGTTCTCGCGCGGAGACCGGCGTGACCGACAGGGAATCGGCCAGGTCGCCGCCCGCGAAAGGCTCGGGCTCGCCGTTTGGTGTGCCGGTGAAGCTCGCTTTATGTTCTTCACCTGATGCATCCACCCACTCCATGTGAAAGGCGAGGCGACCGTCCGGCGTTTCCTCGATGCGATAGCTGCCCGCGCGGGGCGGGTCGCCCTGTTCGTACTGGCAGCTCTCGGGGTCGAGAACCCAGAGGCCGAGAAAGCCTTGCCAGAGCAAGTCGGGTTTGTTGGCGTTCTTGTCGGACATGGGCACCTGTTCTCTTTGAACTTTCTTTATGCGTACAATGTGTCGAGAACGAAAGCGGGGGGAAACAATGTCGCTTTCCAGATCGCAGATTATCGAAAAGCGCAGGGCTCTCAGCATTGAGCCTTTCCGTACACTTGCCGATGTGGGCTTCGATGGAGATTGGGTTAGTCCCTATCAGATTTCGTCTTGCTCGCCCACCGGACCAGTGCTTGTCGCTCTCCATTGGCTCGACGAGCCCTCAATAAATGAGTACAGGCAGATACTGAGCGAATTGGGGTATCTGCCGGGCATCCGGTTCAACAATGTGCTCGACCTCGCGCTGGGCGAGCGCGGTTTGTTGCGTGAAGATATTTATGTGACGCAAGCATTCCACCTTGTGCCTGCTGAAAGATCACAAGCTATCGCAAAATCAGCGTTGGTTAGGTCATTTGAGGCGGTGACCATTCATGAGTTAGTCGGACGCAAGGTCATCGGCTTGGGCGCCGAAGCGGGAAGGCTATGCGAGGCATTTGGCGTAGAGCATGTTTCGGTTTGCCATCCAAGCCGCCGTGGTTTCTCCAACGAACAAAACGCCGCAGAAATTTCCGCAGCGTTTAGCCGGCTCGGATTTTAGGTTGGTGTTTCTGCTCTGTTACTCGCGGAACGAGGCCGGCGCGGGCAAGGATATAGCCGCCGCCATACGGTTTCACACGGCCTGCTACCGGCGTGGATTTTTTATTGAAGGTCTCCAAGGTCGATGTTCAGAGGCTCCGGCGGTGTGTAGGGCCCCAGTGGATTGTCTTCGGATCGCAGAAGGGAGTGCAAGGCGGGATGAACAAAGAGTTTTTCTCTGCCCATCTTCATTTCTAAGAGCACGCCAATCTCCGCGAGCTTGTGGAGATAGGTTGAGGCTGTCTGACGTTGGGCAAGTCCGGCGTCTACCAGATCGGAAATACGACAGTAGGGCTGTTCGAAAATCAGTTCTACAAGCTCGTGAGAATAGATCTGCGGTTCGGCCTGCTTCACGTAGTCGGCAGCCATTTGCTTCAAATCGCGTATGGCTCGGATCTTCCCGGTGGTCCATTTACTCGTTTCGGCAATGCCTTCCAAAATGTATACGAGCCAGTTTTCCCACGCGCCGTTTGTCGTGACGTCTTGCAGCAGCCGATAGTATTCGGCTTTGCTCCGAATGATGTAACGACTGAGATAGAATATTGGGAGATCGAGAAGATTTTTCTCGATCAGATAAAGAACATTGAGTATGCGCCCCGTTCTTCCATTTCCATCTGTAAACGGATGAACTGCTTCGAACTGATAGTGCATGACGCCCATGCGGACCAGAGGGTCCAGATCATTTTCATCGCTATGGATGAAGCGTTCCCAGTTTGCCAAGAGGTCGCGTAATGTTCCCTCGCCGACGGGCGGCGTGTAAATGATCTCGCCCGTCGCGTCCTTCTGTAGCGCGGTGCCGGGGACATTGCGAATGCCCATTTGCACGTTCTTGATGATGCTGCAGATTTCTATTGCAGTGTTTGTAGACAGGGGCTTATGCCCGAGGTCCCCAAATCCTTTGCGTAAGGCGTGGCGATAGCGAAGCGCTTCTCTCGTTGCCGGGTCGGCTTGGCTTTCATGCCTCGCTCCGGAAAAGCGGAACAAGCGGTCGGTAGTGGTGACGATATTCTCGATTTCCGAGCTGGCCTGCGCTTCGAGCATCGGAATGGTGTTGATCAGGATCGCCTGATTGGGGATGAGTTCGGCAGCCTGCTTCAATTCGGCGAGGGCGACGCGCGCATTTATGCAGGTCTTCAATATGCGTTGCGTCTCCAGCTCCATTTCCGGCGGAAGGAGGGGCAAGTCATTATAGGGTCTGTCTGGGCGCCACATCTATTATATGTCGAAAAAATTTAGTCTCTTCGACATATTGGGTGGATATGTTCGAGCCGTCAACACATCTGTTGAATCTGTCGATTTTCTCCAGGCTTACCGACAAATTCAGCAGATATACGTATCAGCAGCCCTATATCCCCAATATTTAGACGGCTTTAGCCCGCCTTGTTCTGGCGATTGTCGATGAGGTCTTCCACCACGCCGGGATCGGCCAGCGTGGAGGTGTCGCCGAGATTGGAGAAATCGTCTTCGGCAATCTTGCGCAGGATGCGGCGCATGATCTTGCCGGAGCGCGTTTTGGGCAGGCCCGGCGCCCACTGGATGAGGTCGGGCGAGGCGATGGGGCCGATTTCCTTGCGGACCCACTGCACCAGTTCCTTGCGCAGCTCCTCGGTCGGCTCATCGCCGGCGTTGAGCGTCACATAGGCGTAGATGCCCTGACCCTTGAGGTCGTGCGGATAGCCGACGACCGCGGCCTCGGCGACTTTCGGATGCGCGACCAGCGCGCTTTCCACTTCCGCCGTGCCCATGCGGTGGCCGGAGACGTTCAGCACGTCGTCCACGCGACCCGTGATCCAGTAATAGCCGTCTTCGTCGCGGCGGCAGCCGTCGCCGGTGAAGTAGCGGCCCGGATACTGGATGAAGTAGGTGTTCACGAAACGCTCGTGATCGCCATAGACGGTGCGCATCTGGCCGGGCCAGCTGTCGTCGATGCAGAGATTGCCCTCCGTCGCACCTTCCAGCACATTGCCTTCGTGATCGACGATGACGGGCTTCACGCCGAAGAAGGGGCGCGTCGCCGAACCGGGCTTGAGGTCGGTCGCGCCGGGCAGTGGCGTGATGAGGATGCCGCCCGTTTCCGTCTGCCACCATGTGTCGACGATGGGGCAGCGCTCGTCGCCGACCACCTTGTGGTACCAGAGCCAGGCTTCCGGGTTGATCGGCTCGCCGACCGAACCCAGCAGGCGCAGCGATTTGCGGCTTGTCTTTTTCACCGGGCCTTCGCCTTCGCGCATCAGCGCGCGGATGGCGGTGGGAGCGGTGTAGAAGATGTTGACGTTGTGCTTGTCGCAAACATCCCAGAAGCGCGAGCTGTCCGGATAGTTCGGCACGCCCTCGAACATCAGCGTCGTCGCGCCATTGGCGAGCGGTCCATAAACGATGTAGCTGTGGCCTGTGACCCAGCCGACATCCGCCGTGCACCAGTAAATGTCGCCGTCGTGATAGTCGAAGACATATTGATGCGTCATGGACGCATAGACCATGTAGCCGCCGGTCGTGTGCATCACGCCCTTGGGCTTGCCGGTCGAGCCGGAGGTGTAGAGAATGAAGAGCGGGTCTTCCGCGTTCATTTCTTCCGGCGAGCAATCGGGCGAGACCTTCGCCGCTTCTTCCTCGTACCAGATGTCGCGGCCGGACTGCATGTTCACATTGCCGCCGGTGCGCTTCACCACGACGACCGTATCCACGTCCGGGCATTGTTTCAGCGCTTCGTCGGTGTTGGCTTTCAGCGGGATCTTGCGGCCGCCGCGCACGCCTTCATCCGCCGTGACGATACAGCGCGAGTCGCAATCGACCACGCGGTTCGCCAGGCTGTCGGGCGAGAAGCCGCCGAACACCACGGAGTGCACCGCGCCGATGCGCGCGCAGGCGAGCATGGCATAGGCCGCTTCCGGGATCATCGGCATGTAGATGGTGACGCGGTCGCCTTTCTTCACGTTGCGCGCCTTCAGCACATTGGCGAAGCGGCAGACATGTTCGTGAAGCTCGCGATAGGTGATCTTCTTGTCCTGGTCGGGCTCGTCGCCTTCCCAGATGATGGCGACCCGGTCGCCATTTTTTTCAAGGTGACGGTCGATGCAGTTGGCGGCGGCGTTGAGCGAGCCGTCCTCGAACCATTTGATCGACACGTTGTGCGGATCGTAGCTGGTGTCCTTCACCCTGGTATAGGGCTTGATCCAGTCGATGCGCTGGCCGTGTTCGCGCCAGAAGCCTTCCGGGTCGTTGACGCTGGCGTCGTACATTTCCCGGTACTTCTTCTCATCCACCAGCGCGCGCGTTTTCCACTCGTCGGGGACGGGGATTACGGTTGCCGGTTGCGTGTCGGCTTCTGCCTTGGACATGGGGACGCCTCCTTCCCGAAAATTGAGGGCTTTTCTTCTTTGGCGGCATTATGCGCAGCGGGACAGTGAGCAGCAAGGTGGTTGCCGATTTCGGTTCGCCACCGTATCTCGTCATCCATTTCCAGCAGTGGTAGCGTTTTTCGCCACAAATCGATAATAGGGTTTCATGGGCTCTTCACTTGACAATAAATGTTTCATCCTCGGCGTGGGCGCACAGAAAGCGGGCACAAGTTGGCTGCATGATTATCTGGAGCGCCGCCCGGAGGTGTTTATGCCTTCGCCATGGAAAGAATTGCATTATTTCGATGCCAGATATTGCCCCGATCTCTGCTCGCATTTCGACGATGTTTATCGCGACTTGGCGGCAGCCCGGCTAAGGGTATTGTCCCCGCCATGGTCGCAGAAAGTGCGCGGGCGAAAGCAAGCTGCATGGCGCGTCCGCATGATCTCAGAGCCGGAAGCCTATCGCGCCTATTTCGAGCGTTATGTACCCAAGCGTTGCCGGTTGTTCGGTGAAATCACGCCGTCTTATTCGCTTCTCCCCGTGGCCGGCTTTGAGGATGTGGCTCGCCGGTTCAACGAAGTGAAAGTGATTTTCCTGATGCGCGACCCGGTAGAGCGCGTCTACTCGCAGCTTCGTATGCACAAGCGCAACGGTACTGCGCATAGCGACGGGGAAGCGGCGTTCCTCAAGGCGCTGGAAGATCCGGTCTATCTGGAGCGCGGCTACTACCACAAGACACTGACACGGCTTTATTCAGTCTTCTCCCGCGATCGCGTGTTCACCGGGTTTTACGAGAACCTCTTCAGCGATGCCGAGGTGGCAAGGCTGTGCGATTTTCTTGGTATCCCTTTCCAGCCGGGTGCGTATGGCAAGATGATCAATGCGGCGCCGGAGCGAACTGCACTCGCGCCGCATCTTGTGGCCGAAGCCCGAGCTCGGTTTGCCGAAGCCTACGACTTCTGTTTCACCGAGTTCGGGGAGCGTGTTCCTGAAAGCTGGCGCCGAGACTAGGATTCTGGTTTCAGCTTTCCAATCTCGTCCTCGCTGAAACCCGCCTCGCGCAGCACCTCTTCGGTGTCCGCGCCGAGGCGCGGCGGGTGACGGCGAATGGTGGAGGGCGTTTGGGAAAAACGGACCGGCGGGCGCAGCGCGAAATAACCGCCTGCGTCGGGATGTTCGTAGCGCGCGAAGAAATCCACCGCCTTCAGATGCGGATCGTCCTGCAGATCGCCCAGCCGGTTCGCCTTCACGGCGGG
>NZ_NYVD01000064.1 GCF_002684405.1 Parvibaculum sp.
CGACATGCGGGTGCTGGCCGAGCAGCGCTTCGAGGCGTTCGGCGAGCGCCTTGCCCTTTTCGGCGGAGCGGGCGACGAGGTCTTCGTCCTCCATGATTTGCAGCACCTTGTCGGCGGCCGCGCAGGCGCCGGGATGCGCGCCATAGGTATAGAACATCAGCGCCTGCCCCTTGTCGGCGAGCGGCGCGGTGACCTCTTCCGTCGCATAGACGCCGACAATGGGCGCATAGCCGCCGGCGAGCCCCTTGCCGGAAATCATGATGTCGGCGCGGATGTCGAAATGTTCCGACGCGAAGCGCTTGCCGGTGCGCCCGAAGCCGACCATCACCTCGTCGATGATGAGGAGCACGCCATATTTGCGGCAGATTTCCTGCACCATGGGCCAGTAGCGCGGGCCGGGCATGAGCGCGCCGCCCGACGAGCCGGTGATCGGTTCGGCGACGAAGGCGGCGACCGTCTCCGGTCCCTCGCGGAGGATGATGTCTTCCAGCGCCTGCGCGGCGGCAATGTCGTAATCCGGGTGATGGCGGCCGAGCGGCGAGCGCAGGGAATAGGGCGTCGGCGCATGGGGCATGTCGTGCATCAACTGCTCGAAGCCGCGCTTGCGCGCCTCATGACCCGCAATGTCGAGCGTGAACATGGTGGTGCCGTGATAGGAAATGTCGCGCCCGATCACCTTCCAGCGTTTGGTGTCGCCCGTCGCGCGGAAATGCTGGACGGCGAGCCGCGCCGCCGCATCGACGGATTCAGACCCGCCGCTTGCGAGATAGATGCGGGTGAGATGCGGCGGAAGCCAGGCCCGGGTGAGACGCTCCACCAGCCGCGTCCGCTCCGGCGTGACGAAGGGCGGGACCGCATAGGTCATCTTCGTCATGGCCTCCGCGGTCGCTTCCGCGACTTCGCGCCGACCGTGACCGATATTGGAGACGATGGCCCCGCCCGCCGCATCGAGAATGGCGCCGCCATCCTTCGTATATAGCGTGCAGCCCTCCGCATGGGTGACGTCGACCGCGCGGGGCGAGGGAACGAAGGGCCAGAGGGCGGGCTTCGAGGCGTCGGCGGAGATATTCATGGGAACGCATCCTTGTCGTGGGCGGGTGCTTGCGCAGGGCGGTGCCTGCCATCACCTCTTGTGTGAAAATCCAGTATGCCCATCTTCCGGCCATGACAGAAGTGGCGCATGATGCGCGCCCACCCCTGAAGGATTTTCGTCGTGACGTCCCCCGTATCGAGTGCCGTTTCCTCTCCGTCTCATGTCGCCCCTTCCCATGTCGTCGTCATCGGCGCGGGCATCGTGGGCACGGCGACGGCCTATGAGCTGGCGCTGCGCGGGGTGAGCGTGACGCTGGTGGAGCGGCGCGAAGGGGCGGGGCTGGAGACGAGCCGCGCCAATGGCGGCCAGCTTTCCGCCTGCGAGGTCGCGCCCTGGGCGGGGCCGGAAGTGCCGGGCCTGATCCTGAAATGGTTCGGGCGCGCGGATGCGCCTTTCCGGCTGCGGCCGAAACCCGATCCCGAACAATGGCTCTGGCTGATGCGCTTCCTCAGGCGCTGCCGGGCGAGCGCGCGGGCGGAGCGGGTGCTGCCCAATCTGGAGCTGGCGCTGCTGACCCGCGCCCGGCTCGACGCCTATCGCGAAAACTTCGCCGCCGAGGGCAGGACGCTCGACATGGATCATGCGCAGAACGGGATCCTGCGCGTCTTCCGGGAGCGCCACGGGCTGGAGGAAGCGCGCGAAGGCATCGGCCGCATGACGCAGGCCGGCGTCGAACAGCGCGAGCTGAGCCCCGCCGAATGCGTGGAGCTGGAACCGGCGCTGGCCTCGTCCTTTCAGAAGGATGAGATCGCGGGCGGCATCTATTGCCCGTCGGACGGGATGGGGGATGCGCATCTTTTCTCCCGCGAACTTGCCGCCGCCGCCGAAAGGCTGGGCGTGCGCTTCCGCGCGAGCGAAGAGGTCGAGGCCATCGAGGTGCATGACGGCAAGACAACCGGCGTGAGGCTCGCCGACGAACTCGTCGCCGCCGACGCGGTGGTGGTGGCCGCCGGGCCGATGACGGCGCGGCTGTTGAGGCCGTTTGGGCTCCGGCTGCCGATCTATCCGGTGAAGGGCTATTCGGTGACCCTGCCTCTGGAAGAATCGGAGGCGGCCGTGCCCAACGTCTCCATCACCGATGAATCGCGAAAAGTGGTGGTGAGCCGGCTCGGCAACCGCCTGCGCGCGGCGGGGCAGGCGGAAATCGGCGGCTACGACCTCACGCTCGAAATGCCCCGGGCGCGCTCCGTCTTCCAGGCGCTGACCGGCCTCATGCCCCAGATGGGCGCGCTGGAGCCGCGGGCGGAATATTGGTGCGGGCTCAGGCCCATGAGCCCCGACGGCAGCCCGATCATCGGCGAACTGGCTTCTCGCAACCGCACGATTCGAGGGCTCTATGTGAATAGCGGGCATGGGACGCTGGGCTGGACCATGGGGGCGGGTAGCGCCGCGTCGCTCGCGGAGCTGATCTGTGGCAGTGCGCCGCAACTAGACCTAACCCCTTTTTCCCATAAGCGGTTTTCCCTTTAACCGACCCAGATATGTTAAATTTTTGTGCAATGCACAAAAAGTACTTGACGTAGGGGTGGGGTCTTCCCTATCTATTGTGCAGCGCACAAATCCGGCGCGCCGGTATGTGCGGGGAGACGCCCGGAAGACACGGGCGACCACGCGATAACGGAAAAAGGCTACAGCTATGACCGAGAGCAAGACGAGCACTGCCAAGTCCACGGCCAAGAAGGCCGAAGCCAAGACGGCGACGTTCCCCTCGACGCCGGCAATCGATACCGCCGCTTTCGAAGCGGCATCCGACATCCTTCGCGAACTGACCCGGACCAACTACGAAGAGTCCGTGGAAACCGCCCGCGCCATCATGACGTCGGGCAACGTCAAATCCGCGATGGAACTCCAGACCGATTTCGTTCGCACCGCCATGAAACGCAACATGGACGCCGCTCGCGAACTGAACGAGCTGACCGTGTCCGCCATGAAAGACGCCATGGCGCCGTACACCGAGAAGTTCACCGAAGCCATGGAGAAGATGAAGGCCGCCTGACCTTCGTCTTCACTTCTGCTGTTTAGTCAGTAGCGTATCTGTTGCGTACACGCGTAAAAGCCCGGCTCCTGGAGCCGGGCTTTGTTGTGTCAGGCGGTCGGCACCGTGCCGCCGTCGATGACCAGCTCGGTGCCGGTGATAGCGGATGCACGGGCGGAGACGGCAAAGGCGATGAGGTCGGCGACCTCGGCCGGCTTTGCGGGGCGCCCGAGCGGGATACCGCCGAGCGAATCCATGATGATCTTCTGACCGCCCGCATAATCCGTGCCTGCGGAGAGGGCGAGCCTTTCGGCGAGCGCCACGGCGGCTTCCGTCTCCACCCAGCCAGGAGAGATCCGTACAACCCGGACGCCCTTGGGCGAGACTTCCTTTGAAAGGCTTTTGCTGTAGGTCGAAAGCGCTGCCTTGGCCGCGGCATAGGCGGTCGTCGATTCCGGCAAGGGCAGGACATGCTGGATCGAGGTAACGTGGACGATGACCCCCGATCCCTGTTCGATCATGAAGGGAAGGAGCGCCCGGTCGAGGCGAGCGGCGGACATCAGGTTCAGCTCGATTTCATTCCTCCAGACAGTGTCGTCGATGGCGGCGAACCCTCCTCCGGGCGCCGTGGAACCACCCAGCACGTTGACGACAATGTCGATTCCGCCGAGACGGTCGAATACCGCATCCACAACCGTTTCACAGCCTTTCGGCGTGGTGGTGTCGGCGGCGACGTAGTGGAGACTGTCGGGGGAGCATTGCGGTACCTGCCGGGCGGTGGCGAGAACCGCCGCACCGTTTTCGCGAAGCAGTTCGACGGCGGCAGCGCCGATGCCCTTTGTGCCGCCCGTTACGAGAACGCGCTTGTCCTCCAGTTCGAGATCGAAGCTCATTGTCCGATCTCCAGCCGGGCGATCCTGTTCCCGGTCAGCGTGAAGTTGTAGCTGAGGTTGACCGGGCTGCCGGGAAAGTTCCCCTCGACCCTGCTGGTGACGAGGGTCGTTCCGTCTTTCTCCTCAATCGCAAAAGGAACGACCGTATACTGATATTTGCTCGCAGCCTCCTCTTTCCATTTTGCAATGGCGCTTTGACCTTCATGGGTACGACCCTCGTCCCTGACGACACCGCCTTCGGTGAAGCAGAGGGCGACGGCCTCTCCATCGGCTTTGTCGGCTGCGAAATAGTCGGCGATGGGCTGGGGCAGGGCGAGTGACATGGAAAACCTCTTCCGGTTGGCGGCGAGTAGGCGCCGCGTTGGCGTTGTCCGGAAGATTGGACTAGGCTTACAAAATGACAAGAACGCACGAAAAAGTAAGGTACTCACCTGACGGTAAGTCTCCCGAATATACGCGGGAAACGGCGGCCGAAGGTGTGGAGCAAGCGCTGAAGCTGCTCGAAGGGCGGTGGAAACTCATCATCCTTTTCCACCTTTTCGGCGGACAGATTCTCCGCTTTTCGGAGCTGGAGCGTGGGATACCGGGTATCTCGCAAAAGATGCTCATCCAGCAGCTTCGCCAGATGGAAGCAGATGGCATCGTGCGCCGCATTGTCCATCATCAGGTGCCGCCCAAGGTGGAATACGGGCTGACGGACTGGGGACAGTCTTTATGTCCGGCGCTCGACGCCCTGCTGACATGGGCTGCGAAGCGGCCGGAAGAGGCGACGCCGGAGGAATAGCCTTCGCCAATGAAATCGCCCCGCCTTTGAAAAGGCGGGGCGCTGGTTCTTCATCACCGCAGAGATATCCGGCGGATCACTGCGCGGCGCGAGCCTCTCCGGCGCGGGCGGCGAGGCGCTGGCGCAGCGACATCACGGTCGGGCGGTCGTCCGCAGCGGCCTGATAGGCATAGGTGAAGGCACCGACGGACTGCTCGAAGACTTCCGGCGTGATCTTGTCCTGCACTTCCAGCGCGTCGAAGCCGCAGCGGACCATGAAGTAGAACTGGTCCTGCAGCACATTGCCGACGGCGCGAACCTCGCCCTCATAGCCGTAGCGGTCGCGCAGCAGGCGCGCATAGGAATAGGCGCGGCCATTGCGGTAGATCGGGAAGTCGAGCGCCACCACCGACAAATGGTCGAGGTCGTCGCGAATGCGCTCGGGATGCTGCCCGCTTTCGAGCTTCACGCCGATGGGCGTGTTGCGGGTAACGAGGCTGTCGCGTTCGGTTTCCCAGCGCTCCAGCGGCACGATCACCGCGCCGTCCGGCAGCGCGTCGTCGGCGCCGACCGCGACGAAATCCTGCTCGACGAAATTTCCGTTCTTAATGAGCTTCATAGACGTTCTCCTTGAACGGCTGGATGCCGACGCGGCGATAGGTATCGATGAACCGCTCGCCGTCCTGACGGGTGTCGAGATAGATCTTCACGATCTTCTCGATGGCGTTGGGCAGGTCCTGTTCGGTGAAGGCCGGGCCGAGAATGTCGCCGATGGCGGTGTTCTCGTCCGCCGAGCCGCCCAGCGTCACCTGGTAATATTCGACGCCCTTCTTGTCGACGCCGAGAATGCCGATATGGCCGACATGATGATGGCCGCAGGCATTGATGCAGCCCGAGGTGTTGATCTTCAGCTCGCCGATGTCGTGCTGACGCTCCATATCCGCGAAGCGGTTCGAAATCTCCTGCGCGATCGGGATCGAGCGCGCATTGGCGAGATTGCAATAGTCGAGGCCGGGGCAGGCAATCTGGTCGGTGATGAGATTCACATTCGCCGTCGCAAGGTCGGCCGCCTTCAGCGCGTCGTAAACGGCCTTGAGGTTGCCTTTGCGCACATGGGCGAGCGTCAGGTTCTGCTCATGCGTGACGCGCAGCTCGTCGAAGCTGTATTTTTCGGCAAGACCGGCAACGACATCCATCTGGTCCGCCGAGCAGTCGCCCGGCGTGCCGCCGATGGGCTTCAGCGAGATGTTGACGATGGCATAGCCCGGCTTCTTGTGCGCGGCGGTGTTGTTTGTCACCCAATGGGCAAAACCCTGGTCGGCGGCGATGGCCGCGTCGAGGTCGTTCGCGTCGTCGGACAGAGCCTCGAAAGCCGGATCGGCGAAATAGGCCTCGATGCGGTCGAGTTCGTCCTGCGGCAGGTTGAGTGCGCCGGTCTTCCTGATCTCGGCGAACTCTTTTTCCACCTGACGCTGCATCTCTTCCGCGCCGATCTCATGCACGAGAATCTTGATGCGCGACTTGTAGAGGTTATCGCGGCGCCCGTTCATGTTGTAGACGCGCATGACCGCTTCCAGATAGGCGAGCAGGTCGGCCTTGGGAACGAAGTCGCCGATCTTCTTGCCGATCATGGGCGTGCGTCCGAGACCGCCGCCGACATAGATCTGATAGCCGATCTCGCCCTTGTCGTTGCGCACGACCTGAATGCCGATGTCATGCACCTTGATCGCGGCGCGGTCTTCTTCGGTGGCGGAGACGGCGATCTTGAACTTGCGCGGCAGGAACGAGAATTCCGGATGGAAGGTGGACCACTGGCGGATCACCTCGGAGATGATGCGCGGGTCTTCGACTTCATCCTTCGCGGCGCCGGCATACTGGTCCGACGTCACATTGCGGATGCAGTTGCCCGAGGTCTGGATGCAATGCATTTCCACCGAGGCCAGCTCGTCCAGAATGGCGGGCACGTCTTTCAGTGCGGGCCAGTTGTACTGAAGGTTCTGACGCGTGGTGAAATGGCCATAGCCGCGATCATATTTGCG
Organism: Parvibaculum sp.; assembly: GCF_002684405.1. Classification (GTDB taxonomy): domain Bacteria; phylum Pseudomonadota; class Alphaproteobacteria; order Parvibaculales; family Parvibaculaceae; genus Parvibaculum. The sequence continues at coordinate 6,764 of NZ_NYVD01000064.1, forward strand.
CGCGATCTCGGCCAGCTTGCGGAGCTGCTTGGAGGACAGCGTGCCATAGGGCACGGCGACGCGGAGCATATAGGCGTGAAGCTGCAGATAGAGCCCGTTCATCAGCCGGATCGGCTTGAACTCGTCTTCCGTGATGTCGCCTGCGAGCCGCCGCGCGACCTGGCCGCGAAACTGCTCGACACGTTCCTTCACGAGACTGTGGTCGAACTCATCGTAACGATACATGGGTCGTCTGCCTTTCCGCCGGTGGACCGGCGTGTCTTTATCGCGCCTAGCCGTGAACGCCGGAGAGTTCCGCCTGCTTGCCGAGGTCGAGCCGGACCGTGGGCCCCGCCTGACGGATGGTTTCGCGCACGCTGACCGCGCGGATCGCACCGTCCGCCTTTTCGACTTCGAAAAGATAGGGCTCGATGATTTCGTTGTTTTCGACGAAGGGCGTTGCGCGGGCGAGAAGCGCTTCCGCCGCCTCCTTGCCCTCGGCCACTTCCGCATCCTGAAGCGACTCCGACAGCGTGCCGTCCGCCTTGAGATAGACCACGACCCCGTCGATCAAACGGTTCGCCGTCAGCGCCTGTTCCTTGGCGCCTTTGCGCATGTGCTGGGCCATTGGCCGCTCCCATCGTCAAGAAGGTGGGGCAGGAGAGGAATATGTGCTGTCGCGGGTTTTACGCGCGCCGCTCCGTCACCTGCCGTATTTCGCGCATAAGATGGGTGTTTTTGAATTGCGCGTCAATAGGAGTGTAGAATTATATTATTCACAGTAATAAAATATAAAAATAGGGAAAGTGGCTGATTTCTGGGGGTTTTCAATCCTGTTTCGTCATGGCCCGGCTTGTCCGGGCCATCCACGTCTTTTGTTGCTGCCGTGAAGGCGTGGATGCCCCGCATAAAGCGGGGCATGACGGGACTGGAAACCCTGGCCCTCACCCCTCCCGCCGGATCACGCTCTCATGCCAGCGGCGGAGAAGCAGATATTCCACAAGCGACAGCAGGAAAAAGATCGCAATCCCGAGAAGGGAGAGCAGGAAGAGGGCGGCGAACATTTTGGGGATGTCGAGCCGGTTGCCCGCCTCCACGATCCGCCAGGCAAGGCCGGTAGAGGCGCCGGACCCCGCCACGAACTCTGCCACCACCGCGCCGATGAGCGCGAGGCCGCCGGAAATCTTCATGCCCGCCAGAATGTAGGGAAGCGCGGCGGGAAGCTGGAGCTCGATCAGCGTCTGCAGCCGTGAGGCGCCGTAAAGCCGGAAGAGGTCGGTCAGATTGTGATCGACCGAGCGCAGGCCCAGAACCGTATTCGACAGGACCGGAAAGAAGGCGACGATCCAGGCGAGGATCAAAAGCGCCAGCTCCACCTGATCGAAGCCGACCCAGATGAGAATGAGCGGCGCGATGGCAACGACCGGCGTTACCTGAAGAATGATCGCATAGGGAAAGAGCGCCGTTTCCACCGCGCGGTTCTGCACGAAGAGAATGGCAAGCGCCACGCCGCCGACGGACGCGAGCAGGAAAGCGGCGACGGTGACGCGCAACGTCACGACGAGCGAGCCCATCAGCGACCCGAAATTGGCGACGAGACTTTCCGCGATCAGCGTGGGCGCGGGCAGGACGAAGGAGGGCACGTCGAAGGCCGTGACCGCGCCCTGCCAGACAAACAGCACGGCGACGCCGACGAGAAGCGGCAGGGCGATGCGCCAGAAGCGCGTCTGGAACCGGCTGTCGGTCATCATGACGCCTCCCGGAGCTTGGCGGAGATGGCCGCGCATTGGTCGATATAAAGATGGGATTCGCGAAAGGTGCGTCCGCGTTCGGCAGGCGCCTCGATGGCGACATCGGCGACGATGCGGCCCGGCCGCGCGCCCATGACCAGCACGCGCTCGGAGAGATAGACCGCCTCATAGATGGAGTGGGTGACGAAAAGGACCGTCCATGCTTGCGCACGCCACAGCGCGAGGAGGTCGTCGTCCAGCGTCTCGCGGGTGAACTCGTCCAGCGCGGCGAAGGGCTCGTCCATCAGCAGCACGGGCGGTTGCGTCACCAGCGCGCGGGCGATCGAAACGCGCATCCGCATGCCGCCGGAAAGCTCTCGCGGATAGGCATCGGCGAAATCGGCAAGCCCGACGCGGGAAAGCGTCGAGATGACGCGCTCGCGCGCCTGTTCGCTGGATTGGCCCTTCAGCTTCAGCGGCAGTCGCACATTGTCGAAGACGCTGGCCCAGGGCATCAGCGTCGCTTCCTGAAAGACGAAGCCGAGTTTCTTCGGGCGCGTTTCCGTGGCGGGCCAGGCGACACTGCCCCGATCCGCCGAGATGAGCCCGGCGAGAATGCGCAAGAGCGTGGACTTGCCGCAGCCCGAGGGACCGACCAGCGAGACGAAAGCGCCTTGCGCAATATCCGCGCTCACCCCGTCCAGCGCGGTGGTACCCGAGGCGTAGGTCTTGCCGACATGATCGAGCGAAATGAGGGGGGAGGAGGCGTTCATGCCGGAAAAGCTAGTGCGTTACGGGGCGGATGGGAATGGTGGAGCGATCGGGGCTTTCATTTCTTGCGCTGGATTGCCGGGTCAAGCCCGGCAATGACAATCAGGAAATGGCTGTCATGCCCGGGCTCCGACCCGGGCATCCAGGGGCGACAAACTCTGTGTTTGAAGCCCCTGGATACGGCCCCTGGGCCCCGGGACAAGCCCGGGGTGACAGAAGGTGTTTAATCGCGGGGATCCGGCTCACTTCCCCTCGAGCTTCTTCTTCATCTCAAGCCCGACGCGCTTGTTCACGAAGGCGAGGGTGTAGGCCTTGTCGAGATCGAGGTCGGCGGGATAGACGCCCGCGTCGCGCATGGCGGTGTAGAACTCGCGCCAGCGCGCATCCGTCATCGCGCCGAGCCCGAGCATTTCGGCATCGCCGGAATCGACGATGCCGTACTGCTTCAGCACCGCGCGGGAATGCGCGAGCAGATCGTCCGTCGCATCCGGATTGTCCTTTTTGATGAGCGCATCGCCGGGCGCGGGATCGCCGTAAAGATAATCGACCCAGCCGCGAATGCTCGCATCGACGAAGGCCTGAACGATTTCGGGTCGCTCGGCGATGAGCTTGTTCGGCGCCATGATGAAGGAGGCGTAGCCCGGATAGCCCGCATCGGCGAGCAGGAAGACCTGCGGTTTCACACCGCCCTGCTTTTCGATCGTGTAGGGCTCCGACGAGAGATAGCCCTGCTGGATGGCGTCCTTGTCGGCCAGGAAGGGCGCGACATTGAAGGTGTATTTGCGGATCTGGTCGTCGGTGAAATCATATTTCGCCTTCAGCCACTGCCAGAAGGCGCTCACCGTGGCGTCCGACACCATGATGGGTTTGCCCTTCATGTCCGCGAGGCTTTTCACGTCGTCGCGCGGATGGGTGATGAGGACCTGCGGGTCTTTCTGGAAGGTCGCCATGACGGCTTTGGCGCCCGCATTCACCACCGCCATGTTGAGCGGGATGAAGGCGTTGGAGCCGATGCCGAAATCGACCGAGCCGGTGGCGAGAAGCTGGGGCACGTTCACCGCCGGGCCGCCCTGCTTGATCGACACGTCGAGGCCCGCATCGCGGTAATAGCCCTTGGCCAGCGCCTGATAGAAGCCGCCATGCTCGGCTTCCGCCTTCCAGTCGGTGGCAAAACTCACATGAACGAGGTCGTCGTCATTCGCGGGGCGGCTTGACGTATCCAGGACGAGCATAAGCGCGATCGCGATAACGGCGAGAACGGCGCCGCCGCCGAGCATGAGACTGCGGTTCATATGGATGGATCCCCCAATGCCGTTGGCCAAATGGCCGTATGCCCAATGTCGCGTCATTGCGAGGAGGCGTGAGCCGACGAAGCAATCCATGCCGAGCCCGTCGTATCTGGATTGCTTCGCTTTGCTCGCAATGACGACGGAAAGATGAGGAAAGAGACTAGCAGCGGCGGCGGGGGAGAACCAGCCGCGCGCGTCGACCGGACAAGACCGGACGCCGAATGCGCGGTGCGTCAGAAAGGCGTGCAGTCCGCGCTTTGCCGCGCGTCGCCATCCATGCCTGCCTCGCGACCATGTGCGACGACACGGCGCATCATGACGACGCCGAATTGCGCGGGCGCCTGCATCACGACTTCACTGCCGCCCGCCGGGGCGTTGGCGGAGCGGGCGTTGCCGGAAAAGACGAACAGGATATCGATGCGGCGCGTCTCGCCATGCCGGTCGCCGGGCGCGGTATGCGCTGTGCCGGCGGCAAATTGCATCGGGTGCGTCGGCGTCTCGCGGACGCAGGCGGTGTAGAGCGGCAGGTCGGCTTGCGGGTCCGCGTTCATGTCCGGCGCGGCGGGCGTTCCTCCGGCCGAGGCATCGCCATTGGACGCCTGTGCGCTCTCCGAAGAGGCGCCGAGCGGCAGGCCGGGCAGAACGAAAATCATGGCGAGCTGCAGGCCCGCGACGGCAAGCAGAACCGTGCCGATCCAGAATGGCCATTTCGCCATATGGAGTTCCCCCGCCCTCGGGTCCCGAATTCCCGACGGCATATTACCCAACGCAAAGCGCAACCTATGCACCCCGTCTCGCTCGGGCTGCGCTTCGTTCGACGGTATGAGAGCGTCATTATGGAACGCAGTCAAAGCACAATTTCAGGATTGGTTAACCCTGAGCGCTTTCAGCTGCCCGAAAGCTCTTCGCGCTTCATTTCAAGTTCCAGCCAGCGCTCTTCCGCCTGCGCCAGCTCGGCCCGCAGGGCATCGAGCTGTTCGGTGGTTTTGGCGAATTTCTGCGGATTTTTCGCGTAGAGATCCGGGTCGGCCAGCCGTTTTTCGAGGGCGGCGATTTCGGTCTCGATTTCCGGCATCCGCTTTTGAAGCTGCTCGAGCGCAAGACCGTCCTTGTAGGAAAGCTTGGTCTGCTGTTTGGGCTTGGCGTCCCCCCGGGTGTCAGCGGCGCGCGCCTCGCGCCGGGCAGGGGCGGCATTGGACGAGCCGGACGCTTCATCCTTGCGCTGGCGGATGAAGTCGGAATAGCCGCCCGGATATTCGCGAAGTACCCCGTCGCCCTCGAAGCCGATGACGGAGGTGACGACCCGGTCGAGGAAGTCGCGGTCATGGCTGACCAGCAGCAATGTGCCGTCATAATCGGCCAGCAGTTCCTGCAACAGGTCGAGCGTGTCCATGTCGAGATCGTTGGTCGGCTCGTCGAGGATGAGAAGGTTCGACGGCTTGGCGAGCGCGCGGGCGAGCAGCAGGCGGCATTGCTCGCCGCCCGACAGCGCCTTCACCGGCTGGCGGGCCTGTTGCTCGCGGAAGAGGAAGTCGCGCAGATAGGAAACGACATGGCGCGGCTGGCCGCGCACCATCACCTGGTCGCCGCCGCCTTCGCACAGCGTATCCCAAAGCGTCGCCTCCGGGTCGAGAGAGGCGCGGCTCTGGTCCACATAGACGGGCGTCAAATTCGTGCCCATACGGATGGTTCCTTCATCCGGCTCAAGCTGGCCGGTGAGGATTTTCAAAAGCGTCGTCTTGCCCGCGCCATTGGGGCCGATGAGCCCCACCTTGTCGCCGCGCAGAATGCGCGTGGAGAAATCCCGCACGACCATGCGCGAGCCGCCATCGGGAAGCGGCCAGCTTTTGGAGACATTTTTGGCCTCGACGACCAGCGTGCCGGAGGCCTGCCCGGTTTCGAGGCCCATCTCGGCGCGGCCCGTCTGGCGCACGCGCTGGGCGCGCTGGCTGCGCATGTCGGCGAGCCGCCGGAGACGCCCCTGATTGCGCTTGCGGCGGGCGGAAATGCCCTCGCGCGACCAATGCGTCTCCTGCTCGATCAGCTTGTCGAGCTTGCGGGCGGTGACTTCCTCTTCGGCGAGGATCTGTTCCGACCACTCGTCGAATTGCGCAAAGCCCTTGTCGAGGCGGCGGATCGTGCCGCGATCGAGCCAGAGGCAGCCCGCCGTGAGGCGCTTCAGGAAGGCGCGGTCATGGCTGATGAGTATGAAGGCGCCGCGAAACTGCGTCAGGCGGCTTTCGAGCCATTCGATGCTGGGCAGATCGAGATGGTTGGTCGGCTCGTCGAGGAGCAGCACGTCCGGCTCTCCGGCGAGCACGCGGGCGAGTGCCGCCTTGCGCCCCTCGCCGCCGGAAAGGGAGGAGGTAGGGGCGGCGGGATCGAGCCCGAGATCGCCCAGCACGGCCTCGGCCTGATGGGCGGGCGCGCCTTCCGCCGTCGCATAATCGAGCACGGTCTCCGCGCCCGCGAAATCCGGCACCTGCCTTAGATAGGCGATCTTGGTACCGGGCTGCACGAAACGCTCGCCGCCATCGGCCTCGGTCAGCCCCGCCGCGATGCGCAGGAGGGTGGACTTCCCCGCACCGTTCCGCCCGATCAGGCACAGCCGGTCCCCCGGCGCGAGCGAAAAGCCCGCGCCGTCGATCAGCATCTGATCGGCGAAATCGACCTTGATGTCGCGAAGCGCGAGAAGAGGCGGAGCCAAGACGTTACCCGTAACTGAAGTTTGCGGGCGCCTTTGTGACGTATCGCGCGGGGGCTGGCAATGGGGTGTTGCGTCTTCAGCGTCATCCCGGCGAAAGCCGGGACCCAATCCGCCTATCGACAAATTGCGATGCTAGTGGATCCCGGGAATAAATCCCGGGATGACAGCATGTGTTTGGGGTTGGGCAGAAAACAAATCACCAGTGTCGTCCCGGCACTTGTTGCCGGGACCTACTCGCCTCTCCTATTGGTCTCTTCGCCAATGGATCCCGGCTTTCGCCGGGATGACACGGTGTTTTGGGCTCAATACCCCGAGCCGACCATCTCGCCACCGCGGCGGAAGTTGTTGCCCCAGCGGCGGTTGGGGTCCTGGCGGGGGGTGTTGGAGAAGATGTTGGCGAGGCCCGCGAAGAAGCCGGTGAGCACGTCTTCCGGCTGCTGCCGGCGCTGCTCGTCGGGGTTATCCCAGTCAGTATTGCTGACGCCGGGGATGGGGGCGGGCGGGGTGCCCTTGAGCGAGGCCTGCATATAGCTCTTCCAGGCCCGCGCCGCGACCGTGCCGCCATAGACGCGCTTCATCGGCGTATTGTCGTCATTGCCGAACCAGACGCCCGCGATCTCGTTGCCGGTATAGCCGACGAACCAGGCATCGCGGTAATCCTGCGAGGTGCCGGTCTTGCCGGCGGCGAGCCGGCCGGACAGGCGCGCGGCCTTGCCCGTGCCCGACGTCATCACCCGGCGCAGCATGGCGTTCATGTAGCGCGCCGACCGCTTGCTCGTTGCGCGCTCCGTGCCGTTCGCATGGGTATAGAGGATCGAGCCATTGCTCGCCGTGATCTGACGGATCGCGTAAGGGGTGATGAGGCGGCCCTCGGCGGGGAAGGCGGCATAGGCGCCGGTGAGTTCCATCAGCGATACGCCGGATGAGCCGAGCGCGATCGACAGATTGTGCGGAATGGGCGAGCGGATGCCCAGTTCCTTCGCCGTTTCGCGCACCCGCTCCACGCCGACCTTGTCGCCCACCTGCACCGCGACGCGGTTGATGGAATGGGCGAGCGCGGTCGTCATGGTGACCTGGCCCCAGCTTTTGCCGCCCGCGTTTTGCGGCGTCCAGCCATTATAGTCGAGGCGCTTGTCGTAAAAGCCGGACCACGGCTTCATGCCGTCTTCCAGCGCGGCGAGATAGACGAAGGGCTTGAAGGCTGAGCCGGGCTGGCGGTGGGCCTGCACGGCGCGGTTGAACTGGCTGTCGCCATAGGACTTGCCGCCTACCATGGCGAGGATGGAGCCGTCCGGCGAAAGCGCGATCATCGCCCCTTGCGAGATATTGAGTTTTTCGCCATTGGCCTTGAGCGCCCCGGCGATGGCGGACGCGGCGGCGGCCTGCTTCTTGCGGTCGAGCGTGGTGCGGACGATGAGGCGGCCCTGGCGGTCCGGCAGGAGCTGGGCCACCCGGTCATAGACCCAGTCGAGGAAATAATTCTCGCTGTCCGGCGCGGTGCGAACCGCCATCCGGGCGGGATTTTTGCGCGCTTCTTCGGCTTCGGCCTCGGTGATGTTGCCGTTCGCCACCATGGCGTTGAGCACATGGCCGGCGCGCTTGCGGGCTGCCGTCAGATTGGTGCTGGGCGCGAACCGGCTGGGCGCCTTGGGCAGACCGGCCAGCACGGCGGCCTCCGCCAGCGTGACCTCGCGCGCGGACTTGCCGAAATAATATTGCGCCGCCGCCTCCACGCCATAGGCGCCGCCGCCCATGTAAATCCGGTTGAGGTAGAGTTCCAGAATCCGGTCCTTGCCGAGGCGGCTTTCCAGCCAGATGGCGATCAGCGCTTCCTGCGCCTTGCGCCACAGGGTGCGGCGATTGTCGAGATAGAGGTTCTTGGCAAGTTGCTGGGTAATGGTGGAGCCGCCCTGCACGAAACCGCCAGCGCTGAAATTGGCAAGGGCCGCGCGCAGGATCGAGCGTATCTCGACCGCGCCATGCTCGTAAAAGCGGCGGTCCTCGGTGGCGAGGAAAGCGTTCACCAGATAGGGGGGTAACTCGGCGAGCGGCACATCCTTCGCGGCGCGCCCGCCGCGCGAGCCGATCTCCTTGCCGTTCGTGTCGAGGACGGTCACGGCAAGGCCCGGCGAATGCGGACCGGCGGCAAGCCGGCCGTCGATCTTGGGCAGCGTGTCGAAGACCAGAAGCACGGCCAGAATGAAAAAGAAGGTGATGGCGAAGGAGGCGATGGGCGCGATCCATTCGCGGCCCTGCGGAACCTTGATCGCACGAACCCAGGCGATCAGCGCGACGAAGGGCGCGAGGAGCCGCGTCTTCAGGTCGCGGCGCGGGCTGGAATCGCGGCGTGGGCCATCCCCCGCCGGATCGTTTTCCGACGCAGGCTCAAGCCGTTCCGCGTTGGGCGGATATTCCGGATCGTCCCAGTTGCCGCTCAAAGCGCCATTGCCCCGCTAATGTCCCGCCCCCTCATGGCGACCAATAGGGGGCGGAGAATACCGATGCCGTTCATAATCACCATGTTTGTGCAGGGGATAAGGCCGGAAAAGGGCTGAACAGGGCATGAATGGGGCACTAATGTGACCCCGGCGGCACAGATCGCGCGGCGTATTGCACTGCACACTTGACCCCGTTCACGCAAAGGGGCAAGAGGCGGCCATGAGCGAAGAACCCTTCTGGCGCGTGAAGCGCCTCGATGAAATGACGAAGCAGGAATGGGAGCAGCTATGCGACGGCTGCGCCAAATGCTGTCTCGTCAAACTCGAGGACGAGGAGACCGACGAACTCATCTATACCGATGTCGGATGCGACCTGCTGGAGGCGGGCACCTGCCGCTGTACGGACTATCCGAACCGCAACAAGCGCGTGCCGGACTGCATTCCGCTGACGCCCGACAATATCGAGGATATCGACTGGATGCCGCCTTCCTGCGCCTATCGGCGGCTGAAGGAGGGCCGGGGCCTTGCCTGGTGGCACCCCTTGCGCTCAGGCGAATACCATACGGTGATCGAGGCGGGGATGTCCGTACAGGGACGGTTTACCTATGAGTCCGACATGAAGGGCGATATCGAGGACCACGAAGCAAGCTGGCCCTTCGACGACGAGGACGAACTGGGCGACGAGGCGGACGACTGACGCCAAAGCTCACATCGTCATTGCGAGCGTAAACGACGCAATCCAGAGGCGGCACGCACAGCATGGATTGCTTCGTCGCTCCGCTCCTCGCAATGACAGTTCACTTTACGAGATATCCCCAATTGGCAGCGGGACGCTCGCTTCCTATCTTTCGTCCATATCCAGAAGTGTCTCGGGGGCCCGCACGGCGGGCGCCAGATTTGTCGAGGGAAAATGCCGAAAATCGAGATACCCGCATGGACGGAAGGAAGTGGCGGCGCGAATGCTCTGTTCGGAGAGGGGAATGGCCCCTATGCGGAGGTCTCCGTTGGCGATGTGGCGGGGCTCGACCAGTTCGGCGTTCGCCTGGAACGTCTCCCGCCGGGCTCGCGCTCATCCTACCGGCACTGGCACGAGACGGAGGACGAGTTCGTTTTCGTGCTTTCCGGAGAAGTCATGCTTGTCGAAGACACCGAAACGCTTCTGCGGGCCGGAGAGGCGGCAGGATGGCGTGCCGGGGCGCCGGTGGCGCATTGCCTTGAAAACAGATCCGCGGAAGATGCGACGATCCTGGTCGTCGGAACGCGCGCGAGATCGGGCGCCGTGCATTATCTCGACCATGATCTCGTCTTGCATCATGATGAAACGGGCCGCCGTTTCGTCCGACCGGACGGCTCGCCGGTAGAGCCGAAAGACTGATTATTCGCTTTCGAGAAGGGGGAGCAGCTCCGCGCCTTCCACCCAGTGCACGGCGGTCCAGCCCGCATTGAGCGCGGCGTCTACATTGGCCCTGGTGTCGTCTACCAGAAGAATGTCATGCGGCGCGGCGCCGCTGATCTTTTCGGCGGCGTCGAAAAAGGCGCGGTCCGGTTTTCGCGCGGCGATCCCGGCGGAATAGACGATGCCGTCCACATGATCGCGGAGCGCGAGGCGGTCCATGAGATATGCCGCGCGCATATGTTCCTGATTGGTGGCGAGAAACACATTGATACCGCGCCCGCGCAGCTCGTCGCAGGCGGCAAGTACGGCCTCGTCGAGGCGTGCATCCTTCTCGAACCAATAGTCGATGAAATCTTGCGCGGTAACGGACGACGACAGCGCAGGCAGGCTCTCGGCGAGCGCGTCGAGAAGCGGTTTCCGGCCGATGACGATATCGCCCCAATGCGGCGCGAAGAATGCGTCGCGCAGCGCATCCGGCGCGATGCCGAGATCGCGTTCGATATCGGTGGCCCATGACCGCCCGTCTTCCGGGCGGCCCGTGACCACGACGCCGTCGACATCGAGCATCAGGCAGCGGAGCATGTTCTTGCGTTCTCCAATTCGATGTGCGGGGGAGAGGGGGTGAATTCGAATTTGCCGTCACCCCGGCCTTGTGCCGGGGCCCAGGGGCGGCAAATGACAGACTTTACCGCTCTGGATCCCGGGACAAGCCCGGGATGACAGTGTGTAGATAATTGCAAGATATCCCCAATTGGCAAGCGGGCCGCTCCTTCCTACCTTCTTCTGTATATTGGGAAATCCGTGAACGCGACGAACGAACAGGATGCGGACAGCGTCGACTGGGCGGCGGTGGAGCGCGCCTATGCCGATCCGGAGATGTCGGTGATGGAAATAGCCTCATCGCTGGGCATGTCCGCTCAGGCGCTGACGGCAAGGGCGGCGCGCGAAGGCTGGCCGCTGAGAAGCGGACGAAGCCGCGCGAAGAAATTGGCGTCCGGCGAACACGCGGTGGCGGGACGGCTGAAGCAGGCCAATCTGCTGACACGGCTGCGACGGCTCATCGACCGGGAAATCAGCGATATCGAAAAGGAATATGAGCAGGAAGGCGCGCCCGCCGACCGCGAACGCGCGGCGAAGCGCCTGACCGTGCTGGTGCGCTCGCTCGACAAGCTGACTGAAATTCAGAACGCGACAAAGAAGGCGAAGCCGGCGGATGGAGCAGACAAGAGCGGCGACACACTCAGGACCGAGCTTGAACGCCGCCTCGCTCGCCTCGCTGCCGGAGACGGCGCGGGCGGCGTTCCTGACAAGCCTGACGGCGAAGGAAGCGGCGTTTCTGGCTGAGCACTGGCCCTTCTGGGCGCGCGCCGACCAGTTACCGCCAGCGAGCGACTGGACGACATGGCTGGTGCTGGGCGGGCGCGGCGCAGGGAAAACACGCGCGGGCGCGGAATGGGTGCGGGCGCAGGTGGAAGCAAAACGCGCCGGCCGCATCGCACTTGTCGGCGAAACTTATGCCGATGCGCGCGAGGTGATGGTGGACGGGCCGTCGGGCCTGATGGCGATTTCCGGCGCGGCGACGAAACCGAAATATGAGGCGTCGCGTAAACGCCTCATTTGGCCCAATGGCGCGGTGGCGCAACTCTTCTCCGCGACGGAGCCGGAAAGCTTGCGCGGGCCGCAATTCGATGCGGCCTGGGCCGACGAACTGGCGAAATGGCGCTATGCGGAAGCCGCATGGGACATGCTGCAATTCGGCCTGCGGCTGGGCGAGCGGCCCCGGCAGGTGGTGACGACGACGCCGAGGCCGGTGCCGCTGGTGAAGCGGCTGATGAAGGACGCGACGACGGCGGTGACGAAGGCCTCGACCTATGCGAACCGCGCGAACCTCGCCGATGCGTTTTTCCGCTCGGTGATCACGCGCTATGAAGGCACGCGGCTGGGGCGGCAGGAACTCGATGCGGAACTGATCGAGGACAATCCGCATGCGCTGTGGAACCGTGCGCTGCTGGAAGAAACCCGGATCGCGGCGCTGCCGGAGCTGACACGTATCGTGGTGGCGGTGGACCCGCCGGTGACGAGCGGGCCGGGCTCCGATGAATGCGGCATCGTGGTCGCAGGCTGCGATGCGCGCGGGCATGGGATTGTGCTGGACGACCGCAGCCTGCCGCGCGTCTCGCCGCTGGCCTGGGCGAACCGCACGGCGAAAGCCTATCGCGATCACGGCGCGGACCGGATCGTGGCGGAGGCAAATCAGGGCGGGGATATGGTGGCGACGGTGATAAGGCAGGTGATGCCGGAAGCGCCGGTGAAGCTGGTGCGCGCCTCGCGCGGCAAGTTCACCCGCGCCGAACCGGTGGCCGCGCTTTACGAGCAGGGCCGGGTGCATCATGTCGGGCATTTCGCAAAGCTGGAAGACCAGATGTGCGACTACGTGCCGGGCGAGGCCAGGAAAAGCCCGGACCGGATGGATGCGCTTGTCTGGGCGCTGACCGAGCTGATGCTGAC
>NZ_NYVD01000065.1 GCF_002684405.1 Parvibaculum sp.
CCCCGCCGTCACAACGACGTCGCCGGGTTTGACACCCTGCGTCACCAGAACGTCGTCGCCGACCCGGCGGCCGGTGACGACCGGCACCGCGATCGCCCTGCCGATCCCGTGTGCATCGACACCTTGCACCAGCACCACACTGTCGCCGGAGGCCGAGGTCCGGATTGCCGTCAGCGGCAACACGATCACGTCGTTGGTTGCGGGCAACATCAGCCGCGCTGTCACATACATGCCGGACCTCAGTAGCCGGTCGGCATTGGGCAACAGCGCCTGCACGGCCACATTGCGGGTCTCGCTGTCGATGCGCGGCTCGATGGTGCTGACCTTGGCGTTGAATACCCGGCCCGGCGCCGCATCTACCGTCACCTGCACCGACGCGCCTAAAGTCAGCTTGGACAAATCCTGCTGAGGCAGCGTGAAATCGACGTAGAGCGGATCGAGCTGGGTCAAGGTGGCGATCGCATCACCGGCATTGAGATACTGGCCGGGATTGATGCGCCGGATGCCGAGCTGACCGGAGAAAGGTGCGCGGATGGCCTTCTGCTGGATCCGCGCGTCCAGTTGCCGGACGGCCGCCACCGCCTGGGCGACCTCCGCCTTGCGTTGTTCGAGCCGTTCACGCGGTCCCGCACCGGTGCGGGCCAGCTTCCGCGAGCGCCGAAGTTGCAACTGCGCGAAATCGGCTTTTGCCACCGCGGCGGCACGATCCGCTTGTTCGGGGGCGTCGTAGAGCTGAACCAGCACGGTCCCCTTCTTCACGAACTGGCCCGCGTCGAAATTGATGGCGGTCACGCGCCCTGACGTGTCGGGGGCCAGTTGCACTTCGCGCACAGCTTGCAAACTGCCAACGGCCTGCAACGCCTCCCCCACGCTGCGGGGTTCTACGCGGATCGTCGAGACGGGCACCGGCGGCATGGCGTGGTGTTCAGCGCCGCCGCTGCGGGTGATGCGCCAGGCATAAAGCAGGCCGAAGACCACGATGAGGCCGACAACGCTTATGGCAATGGGTTTGGCACGGGAGATCACGGCGGTGCTCATGCGGTCCTCCCGGCGACAACGGGGATTGAGATGGCGCGTGATCGTCCGTGCGGGGCCGATCCACCAAGGCAAATTGAGCGCATAGGGGAGTTTCCTCGGAAAGAACGGGGTGCTCGTTCGGCCGGCCAGGCGCGTTGCGTCGAGGCATGGCAGACCACGATGAAATGCACCCTACCCGCGTGAACGCGCTTCTACATTGCGAAATCAAGTCAATTTATTTCGCAATACGGCCAAGAATTGGCGAGTGTGTTTGGCCTGACTGAATAACAATCTGGCCCACTTTCACCATCACGCCCGTGCAGCTCCGGTGTTAAATGCAGCACCCAAATGCAAATGAGTATTATTATATGAACGATCTCGCGACGGCCGGAAAGCTCCGGTGGAAAATCGATATGCGCGCAATGCCCGCCGCCCATCCTCATCCGGATAGGCCGTACAAGGGCATCATGAGGAGCGCGCCCCGCACCGTGCTTGGTTCGGCAGTTGCGGCGGCAATTTTCATGAGCGCGCAGGACGCATTCGCCGCCGAACCAACGCAGACCCAAAACAAGGATGGGGAAGAAACGTCTCAGGAGGCGATAATCTCGCCCGCCATCTCCATCACGGCGGACCGCGTGGATGCGGCGACGACCGAGGGTACGGGGTCCTACACCACCGGCGAGACGGCAGCGGCGACCGGCCTGCCGCTGTCGCTGCGGGAAACACCGCAGTCGGTGACGGTCGTCACGCGCCAGCGCATGGAGGACCAGAAACTGAACTCGGTGCAGGACGTACTGGACAATACCGCCGGCATCACGTCCTACCAGTCCGATAGCGAACGGACGAGCTTCTATTCGCGCGGTTTCCTGATCAACAACATTCAGTACGACGGCATACCCGCTGCCGTCGGCGACATCGTCAACGGGAGCGGCATCAGTTCTCTCGATACCGCGTTCTATGATCGTGTCGAAGTCGTGCGTGGCGCCTCCGGCTTGCTGACCGGCACCGGCAATCCCTCGGCCGCGATCAACCTGGTGCGCAAACGGCCGACCCGTGATTTCTCGGCGGCCGCCTCACTCGGCGCAGGAAGCTGGCACACCTACCGGGGCATGGCCGACATCTCCACGCCGCTGACCGAGAACGGCCACATCCGCGCGCGCATGGTGGGAACCTATCAGGACGGACATTCCTACATCGACCGCTACAAGCCTGAGAGGAAGGGGTTCTACGGCATCGTCGAAGCGGATCTGACCGAGGACACGACGGTGAGCCTGGGTTACGACTACCAGGACATCACGCCGAAAGGCGCGACCTGGGGCGGCTTGCCGTTATGGTTCAGCGATGGCACGCAGGCGGAATATTCCCGCTCCAGGAGCTACGCGCAGGACTGGAGCCGTTGGGACAACACGCTCAAGACGGCGTTTGCCGAAATCGAGCATCGTTTCGCCAACGGCTGGAACGTCCGTGCCGCGGCCAAACAGTACCGCACCAAATACGATACGGAGTTGCTCGGCCTGGTCGGCACTCCCGATCGCAGCACGGGACTGGGCACCTTTCCCAATGGAGCCTATCCGGTGGCACTGGCGGCGCGAGGGAACAGCCGTCAAAACACCTTCGATGTGATGGCCAGCGGCCCCTTCGAGTTGCTGGGCCGTCAGCATGATCTGGTGGTCGGGGCGATGAGTTCGCGTCGCACCCTCAGCAAGGAGGATATCGCGCCGTTCTATCCGGGCTTTATGCCGGTCAATGTCTATGACCTGAGCACGCCCTATCCCCGGCCCGACTTCAATGCCATGGCGTCGGTCCCGACGCACACCAAGGTCAAGCAGAACGGCGTCTACAGCGCAGCCCGGTTTTCGCTGGCCGATCCTCTGACGCTCATCGTCGGCGGCCGCCTGAGCAACTACGAAATCGACGAGACCGTTGGCGGAACGCATTTCCACTACAAGAAGAAAAGCGAATTCACCCCGTATGCCGGTTTGATCTACGACATCGACGAGACCTATTCGGCCTATGTCAGCTACACCGGCATCTTCAACCCGCAGACCTCCTATCGGGACAGCAACGGCAATGTGCTCACGCCGTCCAAGGGGAAAACCAGGGAAATCGGCCTGAAGGGCGAGTATCTCGACGGACGGCTGAATGCATCGGTCGCCTTGTTCGAGACCGACCTGGACAACGCGGCACAGGTCGTCGCTGGAAGCTATACGCCGGGCGGTGCCCAGGCCTACAAATCCGTCGATGGCACGAAGTCGCACGGGGTCGAGCTGGACCTGCAGGGCGAGCTGGCGCGTGGCTGGAACATCTACGCAGGTGTCTCCCACTTCACGGCGGAAGATGGCGACGACGTCCGCTTGAATTCGCAAATACCGCGCACCACGGCCCAGCTATTCACCACCTACCAATTGCCGGGAGAGTGGAGAAAACTGACGCTGGGTGGCGGCGTCAAATGGCAAAGCCGCTTCTACCAGTCCGCCAACACCGGCACCAGTACGCGGGGCGGGGAGCAGAGTCCTTATGGCCTGGTGTCGCTGATGGGACGTTACGCCATCACGGAGACGACCGACGTGACAGTCAACGTCAACAACTTGCTCGACAAGAAGTACGCGCTACAGAAGGGCGACTTCGACACCGTGAGTTATGGCGCACCGCGCAACGTGATGGTGACGCTGAACTACAAATTGTGAGTGCGCCCGCTTGGCGCGCGCCTGCGTCTTGTCTGCGCCGGGGCACCGCCCCGGCGCAGCTGGGCCTGCCATTCCCTGTGCCCGCGAGCAGGCCTGTTCGACGACCTGTGCTTGGGGTTGCCCTTCCGTAAACCAATAAGCTGCCAAAGCGGAAGCTTTCTGGTTTACGGGACAACAGCCGCACTGGGTGATCGTTTGGGAGTTGGTGCGGACGGCGGGACTCGAACCCGCATTCGGTTGCCCGAGAGGGATTTTAAGTCCCTTGTGTCTACCAGTTCCACCACGTCCGCTGATCCGGCCGGGAGCCGGGTGGTCCGAATCCCCCGGAAGGGCCGGAAGGACATGATATGCCCGTGTCCCGCCGCTCACGCAAACCCCCAAAAGAAAAACGGCGGCCACCCTTTCGGATGACCGCCGCTTGAAACCCGTTCGGGCTGTCGGAGAAATTACTTCTCCAGGCCCTGCCAAACCGGCCAGCAGGTGTCGCCCACCTTCGCGGCGAGAGCGGCCTGTGCTTCCTTGGCATTGGCGCCCTGTTCCGACTGTTCGCTGTCGGCCTTGCCCGTGCACCACACATAGAACTTGTGCGTGCCCGACTTCGACAGCGCGTCGAAGCTGGAATCAAGCGCAAAGCTCGGCGTCGCACCGATCATCGCGATACCGGCAGCCATACCCAGAATGGCAATGGTCTTCTTCATATTCGTTTCTCCCTCCGGGCCAACACGACCCTTATTGTCCACTTTGGCCACCATTGGCGGCCTTGCTTTCCGGTTCTCAATCCACTCCCAGAAAATGCCTGGAAAGAGGAGCTTTCCCCCACTCTCATTCCCGCCCCGGTGGGCGAACAAGGAGCTTTTAATGACCGGAACAATAAATGTTTCCAGCCGGATTGTATCGCGGCACTTGGCGAAAAACCCTGAAAGTTTCGTAATGTGCCCGCCTCATGTCGCATATCTGCAACAAGATTTTCCCGCAAGCCCCTGAAATATAACGAACAAAGTCAGGTTTTTTCGCCCTCCACGGCGCTCACGCCGAGTTGCGCGAACATCTGCGCAACATCCGTCGCCGCCCGCTCCAGCGCCGACGAATCGACCGACCGCATGACGATGCTCGTGCCGAATTCCCGACCGCGATAGTAGGGATAGCTCCCGATGGAGACATCCGCATGCCGGGACTGGATCTCGCCCAGCTTCTCCGCAATCGTCCCCTCCCCGATTGAGGCGGTGAGCGAGCGGCTCAACATGCTGGCGCCGCCTTCCAGCCGCGAAAGCAGGCTGTCCAGCATGACATGCATGACCATGGGCACCCCGGCCATCACGAACACATTGCCGATCTGGAAGCCCGGCGCCTTGCTGAGCGGATTGGCGATCATGCTGGCGCCCTGCGGCAGCCGGGCCATGCGCTGGCGCGCCGGCGTGAAATCGCCTCCCGTTTCCGCGTAATGCGCCTGCAGCAGCGCCATCGCGTCCGGATCGGGCCCGATGGAAACGCCGAAGGCCTTGGCCACCGCATCGGCGGTAATGTCGTCATGCGTCGGGCCGATGCCGCCCGTGGTGAGCACGTAATCGTATTTCGCGCGCACCTCGTTCACCGTGGCGACGATTTCCGCCTCGATATCGGGGATGACGCGCGCCTCGCGGACCTGGATGCCGATCTGGTTCAGCTGATGCGCGATATGGGAGAGATTCGAATCCTTCGTCCGTCCCGAAAGGATTTCATCTCCGATCAGCAATACGCAGGCAGTGACTGTCTTTTTGCCCTGCCCTTCGCCGCTCCCGCTCATTCTCGCACCTGTCCGTTTGCTCTGCGCCGCAAGATAAGCCCGCCGGACCGTCCACACAAATCCCGCCTGCACAAACAGGAGGGCGAATGGAGCCGACGAATGGGGGGTAGGCCCGGACGCTTCGAACCACTATGTTAGGGAAAAGGCGCCGGTTTACGGCTGCCGATCCTTGTCACCGCACATATCCGGTCATAATGAGCTACGCCGAAGACACAGAGAGCCCTGTCCAGCACAAGGGCATTCCCATCCACGGGCCCGAGGATTTCGAGGGCATGCGGAAGGCCGGGCAGCTTTCCGCCTCCGCGCTCGACATGCTGGCGGATGAGGTGAAGCCCGGCGTCACCACCGCCCATCTCGACAAGCTTGTCTATGAATACGGCATGGATCACGGCGCCATCCCGGCGACGCTCGGCTATCGCGGCTTCCGTCATTCGAGCTGCACCTCGCTCAACCATGTCGTCTGCCACGGCATTCCGGGCGACCGCGCGCTGCGCGACGGCGACATTCTGAATATCGACATCACCTACATCCTCGACGGCTGGCACGGCGATACGAACCGCATGTATTTCGCGGGCGAGGTCTCCCGCAAGGCCGAGCGCCTGACGCAGATCACCTATGAAGCAATGATGCGCGGCATCGAGGTGGTGAAGCCCGGCGCGACGCTGGGCGACATCGGCGCGGCCATTCAGGAATATGCCGAAGGCGAACGCTTCTCCGTGGTGCGCGAGTTCTGCGGCCACGGGTTGGGCCGCGTCTTCCACGATCTGCCCAACGTACTTCACTACGGCCGCCCCGGTCAGGGCGCGGCGTTGAAGCAGGGCATGTTCTTCACCATCGAACCGATGATCAATGCCGGCAAGCCCGGCGTGAAGATCCTGTCGGACGGCTGGACGGCGGTCACGCGCGACCGCTCGCTTTCCGCCCAGTTCGAGCATTCCATCGGCGTGACGGAGACCGGCTACGAGATTTTCACCAAATCGCCTGCCGGGTTCGACTGCCCGCCCTATCGCAAATAGGGCGGCATTGTCCGGGGGGACCAGCGGGAAGCAAGACGAGAAGCCGCATTACGCCGGCCACAGAGAGCGCTTGCGTGAGCGCTTCCTGACCGCCCCCGACGCCCTTCCCGATTACGAGCTGCTGGAACTCATCCTCTTCCGCGCCATTCCCCGCCGCGACGTGAAACCGCTGGCCAAGGACCTCATCGCCCGTTTCGGCGGCTTCTCCGAAGTCCTCTCCGCCGAGCCGGACCGCCTGCGCGAAGTGAACGGCGTCAAGGATGCCATCGTCACCGAATTGCGTATCGCGCGCGAAGCGGGCCTGCGCCTCTCGCGCGCCACGGTGATCGAGAAGGAA
>NZ_NYVD01000066.1 GCF_002684405.1 Parvibaculum sp.
CCGGGCGCGACGCCCGCCGATTTCGCGGGGCGCCAGATGAAGGGCAGGCGCATCAGCGCGTCGACGTGATAGGGCCCCTTGAAGAGGAGGCCGTATTCGCCCTGAAACTCGCCATGGTCGGTGGTGAAGATCACATCCACATCGTCGCCCCAGCCGCGCGCCTCGATATGCGCCATGACTTTTGCAACCGCCTCGTCGATCAGTTCGTTTTCGACATGAGTGAAGGCGTTGATCTCCTGCACCTGATCGGCGGTCATGTCGCAGGGACGGAACTCCGGCGGCGCTTCGAAATTCGTCACGCGCTCGCCCGTGTAATATTCCATCCAGTGGCGCGGCTTGCCTTTGAGGATGTCCTCGATCTTTTCCTTCGAGCCCGGATAGAAATCGGGCAGGGGCGTTTCCTTCCACGGATGGCGGCTGAGTTCCGATTGCGGCGGATCCCAGGGGTGGTGCGGATCGGGGAAGGACATCCAGCAGAACCAGTCATCGTCAGCCTGCAGACTATCGAGCCATGCGACGGTGCGGTCGGCGACCCAATCGGTGTGATAGTGCTCGCGGGAGATGGGGTTGTAGTGAAGCTGGCAGCCGCCCGTTTCGCCGCCGCCCGCCGCGTTCACCTGAAACTTGTCGTCGAGGTTCTGATAGAAGCCCTTCAGCCCTTCCGGGTCGTGCTTCTTCATCCATTCATTGTAGTGAAGGATGAGCGGGGAATGCGTGGCGAGTTCCATGTGGTCGAAGCCGCGATGGGGGCCGTATTCGCCGATCCGCGCCATGCGGTTTTCATAGAACTTCAATTCCAGATCGAGAAACGGCTCGAAATGCGCCTTGCCGATGAGCGAGGTCTTGTAGCCCTTCCTGTCATGCAGTTCCGCCGCGACGCTGGGGGCGTCGGCGGGCAGCGGCACGCCGTTCATCCAGACGCCATGGGTCGAGACATATTGCCCCGTAATCATGGTGGAGCGAGCGGGCATGCAGACGACGTTCTGGTTGTGCGCGCGGGAATAGTTGATGCCTTCCGCCGCCAGCCTGTCGATGGTGGGCGTGCGGGCCACCTTGTTGCCGTTCGCGCCGATGGCGTCGAAGCGCATCTGGTCCGTGGTGATGAAAAGTATCTTGCGGCCCATAGCGTCCTCCTCGCGTGCCAGCTTCGTTCGGGAGGCTAATGTATGGCATTAACAGAAGGGCAACAAGGAAGGCCCGGGGCGAGGGAGTATTTTTCGGCAGCTATTTCAAATGGTTATAGAAACTATTCCATGCGCTGATATTCACCCGCTGCATGCCGCTCAGATTACGCCGCCGGTGAGAAACGAGATCATGTCCGGGAAGGCCTGTTTGTCCTGCAGCATGAAGAGGTGGCCGCCTTCGTAGAATTTAAGCTCGGCATGGGGGATGCGGGAGACCATTTTCTCCTGCGTTTCGGGCCGCGCAATGCCGTCATATCTGCCGGCACAGATGAGGGTGGGGGAGCGGATGTCGCTCAAGCGGTCCCAGGTGTCGTGCTGCGCGCGGGCTTCGAGCTGGCGGCGCTGGCCCATTGCATGGCCCGGTTCGTCGGCGAAAGGATCGGCGGCGGCCATGGCGACGAGCTGCTCGTAGGTGTCGGGATTGGCCTTCGCCCAGGCCTCGTCATGCCGCCTGTCCGAAATCGGGATCATGTGGCGGGCGCGCTCCTCGCGTGTCATTTCCTGCAATTCATGCAGCGGGTAGGAGGCGCCGCCCTCACCGCCGGGCGAGGTGCAGGCAAGCACCATCGCCTCGACCGCATGCGGGTGCGTGATCGCCAGTTCCTGCGCCACCATGCCGCCGAAGGAGACGCCGATCACCATGGCCGACTGCCAGCCGATGGCGTTCATCAGGTTCACCGCATCCTCGGCATATTGGGCCATGGAATAGGGTTCGTCGGGTTTCACGGTCTGGCCGAGGCCGCGCTGGTCATAGGCCAGCGTGTCGAAATGCTTCGGGAGAGGGCCGTCCATGACATTGGGCTTGTTGCGCAGATCGCCGCCCGTCCCGGAGATGAAGAGGAGGCGGGGGCCCTCTCCGGCGCGCTCATAGTGGATTTCGATATCTCCGGCCTTCACGATGGGCATGTCTTTTCCTCAAATTCACGTCGCGGCGGGGCAGGGGTCAGTTCTTCTATTGAACTCGTTTCCCTGCCCCCTATGTGTTAATCTCACAGCAATCTGCGCCATGCTTCGGTGAGGCGCAAAGCGGCATTTCGCGCCCCGAACCTGTCATGGACAAGACGTTCAGGGGAATGGCCAGAGGGAAGGGTCGAGCCATGTCTAAGCCGGCTGAAAGGGAAAACGCCAAGCAGAACCTTGCCGTGTGCGACCCGGTATGGGAGCGCGTGCGCGAGGAAGCCTCGGAGATGGCGTCGGGCGAACCGATTCTCGCCAGTTTCCTTTATGCGACCATTCTCAATCACCGCACCTTCAACGATGCGCTCTCCTATCACCTCGCGCAGAAGCTGGGGAATGACGAAGTGCATTCCATGCAGCTTCGCGAGCTGTTCGACGAAGCGCTGAAGGCGGATGCCTCGATCGGCGAAAGCACGCGGGCCGATGTCGTTGCCTATTACGAGCGCGACCCGGCCTGCAGCACCTATATCCAGCCCATCCTCTACTTCAAGGGCTTCCATGCGCTCCAGTCCTACCGCGTGGCGCATTGGCTGTGGGGACAGGGGCGCAAGGCCATCGCGCTCTTCCTGCAGAACCGGATTTCCGACCTCTTCGCGGTGGATATTCATCCGGCGGCGCGGCTCGGTCGTGGCATTTTCATCGACCATGCAACCGGTATCGTGATCGGCGAGACGGCCGTGGTGGGCGACGACGTCTCCATGCTGCATCACGTGACGCTGGGCGGCACCGGCAAGGAGCAGGGCGACCGTCACCCCAAGGTCGGGCGGGGCGTGCTTATCAGCGTGGGCGCCAAGGTGCTCGGCAATATCCAGATCGGCGAGTTCAGCCGCATCGGCGCGGGCAGCGTTGTGCTGCATGACGTGCCGGAAGGCTGCACGGCGGTGGGCGTGCCTGCGAAGATCGTGGGTTGCGCGGGCTGCGACAAGCCGAGCCACGCCATGGACCATGTCATCCCGGAAGCGGATGAAGGGTCGGGGCAGTAGGCGGTTACGGCCAGTCCTGAAATCAATTTCTTGTTGTCACCCCGGGCTTGTCCCGGGGGCCAGGGCTTCTTGCTCTGTGTCTGTCGCCCCTGGATCCCGGCCTAAAGCCGGGATGACAGTAAAGAGAATGCCGCTAGCCCGGCAGGCGGTCCTTCATCGCATACCAGAGCATGCCGGCCACAAGGCCCGGATAGCGCAGTAGCGTGCCGCCCGGGAATTTCGGTGTTTTGAGGTTCGCCATCCAGTCGAAGCGTTCGGCCTGTCCAGCGACGGCTTCGGCGACCAGCTTGCCGCCCAGCGTCGCCATGTTGATGCCCTGTCCCGAATAGCCATGCGCATAGATGAGGTTCGGCGCGAGCCGGCCGAAATGCGGCATGCGCTTCAGCGTGATGGCGAGCGTGCCGCCCCAGGCATAGTCGATGCGGATATCCTTGAACTGCGGGAAGGCGAGCGACATCGGCTTCCTGACGAAGCCCGCAATGTCCTTCGGGAAGTTGGGCGAGTAGTTTTCGCCACCGCCGAAGAGCAGGCGGTTGTCGGCGGAAAGACGGTAATAGTCGATGACGAATTTCGTGTCCTGAACGCAGACGTCGTCGCGAATAAGCTTGCGCGCATCCGCCTCGCTCAAGGGTTCGGTCGCGACGATGAAATTGTTGATGGGCATGATCATGCCCGCGACGCGCGGTTCCAGCTTGCCCAGATAGCCGTTGCAGGCCAGCACGACATGCGGCGCCGTGACCGAGCCCTTGTCCGTCTTCACGATGGCGGGATCGGTGTGGCTGATGTCCACCACGCGGGATTGCTCGTGGATCGTCACGCCCAGCGAACGCGCGGCGCGGGCGAGACCCAGTGCGTAATTGAGCGGGTGGAGATGCGCGCCGCCCATGTCGAGATTGCCGCCCCAATAGCGGTCGGTATCGACCATGTCGCGGATCTCATCGCGCGGGACATAACGGATCTGGTCGTAGCCGTATTTGTCCTGCATGTGAGCGGCTTCTTCCTTCAGCCACTCCGCGTCGCCTTTCTTCCAGGCGGCATGCAGCACGCCGGGTTTAAGGTCGCATTGGATGTCGTGCCGCTCGATGAGGCCCTTGACGGTCGCGACGCTGTCTTTCGCCAGCTCCCAGAGGCGGGCGGCCCATTCGTCGCCCAGTTCCTTTTCCAGCGTTTCCTGATCATGGCGCTGACCGGTGCCGAGCTGGCCGCCATTGCGGCCCGAGGCGCCGAAGCCGACGCGTTCGGCCTCCAGAAGGGTGACGGCATAGCCGCGCTCGGCCAGGTGGATCGCTGCCGACAGGCCGGTATAGCCCGCGCCGATAATGCAGACATCGGCCTTTTCATCGCCCATGAGGGGGCTTACGGGCTCGATACCGTTTGCCGTGGCGACGTAATAGGAGTTGGCGGGGTAGCCGGCAGCGTCTGTCATGGGATCAACGAGATTTGTGAATGGGTGAAGCCATTATAGCTCCACAATCTCGTCTTTTCGGTCATCGGCGTAAATGTCGCAGAGGTCGAGGCTGGCTTCCCAGGGGGCGCTGTCCGTCACCTCGTCCATCGCCTCCTTGTCGGCCCATTCCGTGCGATAGACGACCTTGCCGTCTTCTTCCTTCAATTCGACGCTTATGAAGCCATCCGGCGCGTTGCGGTCCAGCTCACGCTCCTTATAGGCGCGGAGCTGGGTCAGGATGCTGTCCGGCTGGTCGGTTTCGAAGGTGATGATGAGTGCGACGGCCATGGGTCCTCTGTCTCTGCTCTTTCATGGAAAGCTCTTTTCGAGCGCTTTCGGGCTCTATAGCACGGCTTGGCGTCGTTTTCTCGATTGGAAGCGGCGCGTGCGCGGGCCACAATGAGGGAAAGCTCAATAAGAGAAAAATCCTCGGAACATAAGAAGGAGACAGGGATGGGACGGCTTCAAGGCAAGGTGGCGCTGGTCACGGGCGCGGCCAAGGGCATCGGCGCGGCAACGGCAAAGCGGCTCGCGGAAGAAGGCGCCAGCATCGTCTGCACGGATGTGGACGCCGATGCGGGGCAGGCGATAGCTGATGAGATCGCCAATGCGGGCGGTGCGGCGGCGTTTATCGCCCATGACGTGACCGACGAGGCGCAGTGGGAAGCCGCGGTAACGCTCGCGGAAGAGAAATTCGGCGCGCTTCATATCGTGGTGAACAATGCAGGCATCGCGCCCGATTCCACCTCCATCGAGGAAAAGACGCTGGAAAGCTGGCGCCATGTGATCGCCATCGATCTCGACAGCGTGTTCCTCGGCTGCAAATGGGGCATCCGCACCATCAAGAAATATTCAGGCGCGGGCGGTGGCGGCGCCATCATCAATATCTCGTCTATTCTGGGCCTGGTCGGGCAGCCGAATGCGTCGGACTATAATGCGGCGAAGGGCGGCGTCAGGCTGCTCACCAAGTCGGCGGCGCTCGAATGCGCGGAAGCGGGATACGACATTCGCGTCAATTCCGTGCATCCCGGCTATATCGATACGCCGCTGGTGCAGGATGTGATGGCGAAAGGCGAGATGGGCGGCCAGCAGGTCGGCGCGAACGAGATGCGCGAGCTTCTCACCATGCTGCATCCCATCGGGCGGCTCGGTATCGCCAAGGAAATCGCCAATGCGGTGCTGTTCCTCGCCAGCGACGAGGCCAGCTTCATGACCGGCTCTGAAATGGTGGTGGATGGCGGCTATACCAGCCGCTGATCCATTCGGCCCTCGGCCAGTGTTACCATGGGATCGGTGACGCTGGCGGTGGGGTAATCCGGCGCCCTTGCCCCGCGTATGGCCTGTTCAGGCGCGATGGCGAAGGACAAGGCAGCGGCCGCCGTCAGCAGGACTGCGAATACGATCAGCATTCTTTGCGTGCGGCGCTTCATCGGGACTGGCCTTCGCCTCGTTCGGGACGAACAACCATCTCACGGGGCAGCAAGGGAAAGCTATCGGGCGAAGCGCCGCACCGGGGGCCCCGCAGCGTGGCGAATTGCCGCTTTTCGGGCCCCGCGCGTTTGCACGGGGCGGTTCAGTTGGTTAAAACCCGGGATCGCCGGAATCAGCCCGTTCGGGGCTTTTCAGGACTTTTGGACCGATTACTCATTGGGGGATCCCTTGGATCGCAAAGAAATTACCCGTCTCGAAGCTTATCTGCGGACGAAGTTCGAGCTGCCCTCCATCGAGGTCCGTCAGCGCCCGCAGAAGGACGATTCCGGCGAGGTCTATATCGGCGATGAATTCATCGGCGTGATCTTCCGCGACGAGGACGAGGGCGAGATTTCCTACGCCTTCAATATGGCGATCCTCGATTTCGACCTTCCCGAGTAGTCCGGCCCGGACAAGGCTCTTCAGTCGGTGAAAGAGCCTTGCAGGCCGTCGACCTTCCGGGTCGTGTCGAAGGATGCCGCCAGAGCGCGGATCCTCCGGTCGATTTCGGCCCAATCCTTCAGATGCGTCCGCTTGTAGCGGTAAGTCAGCTCCAGATTCGGGGCGATGAGGAGCGTGCGGCTGCAATTTGGGCTTTCCACC
The DNA here is from genome assembly GCF_002684405.1 of Parvibaculum sp. Taxonomy (GTDB): domain Bacteria; phylum Pseudomonadota; class Alphaproteobacteria; order Parvibaculales; family Parvibaculaceae; genus Parvibaculum. The sequence goes on from NZ_NYVD01000066.1 coordinate 6,645, forward strand.
AGCGGCATGTCGCGATCGCAGGTGAGCAGCAGCGTGTGCTGGTCCGCATCCTGTCCCACCAGCATGAACTGGTCGCCATAACCGGAGTCCTCCCGGAAGGCGAAGCGTTCGAGGCCGGTTGCGTCCTTTTCCGGCTTGGGCGAAGCAAGATATTTCGAATAGATGTTTTTCAGCCGCTTGTCGGTCGAGAGCGGCGTTTCGGTTTCCTTGAACGAAAAGAAGATCACGTCCGAGTCGGGACCGTTGTTGGCGAAATCCTGCTCATGCTCGGCGGAGTAGGGCGCCATATCGGGCCAGAGGGCGTGCATGTCTATCTCGCGCCGGGCGCCGCCGCTGCGCTGGGCCGGGTAGCGCGTGTAGTTTTCGGGGATCAGGAAGCGGCGATCCGCGACGATGGCTTCCACGGGCGTGCCGTCGATGCTGGCGCGCGGATCGAGGCCGAGCAGCTCCTTCGTGGTCGGGCCGAAATAGTAATAGAGGAAGAAGCCGGAAAGGATCAGCACGCCCGCGGCGACGGCGGCCGGGATGATCCAGGCCGGGCGTTCATGCACCAGTTCCTCGTTCGACCGCCTTCCATATGACAAGGACCTGTCCTCCCTCTTCGTTTTCCCGGGCGTATTACGGGGTGTTTTTCGCGGGCCATCCTGTACCGTGCTGGCACAGAGATTCAATCCTGCACGGCACAAAGCGGAACGTCCGGGCGCACGGCTTTGCCGCCCGCTTTCCCTTATCTCTTTAACTCACTGAAATTAAAAGATCATTTCCGGCATCCCGCGCTTGGGTTCATGGCGGTGATAACTGGCACCACCCTTGCGGATAAGGGCGCATGAGTGGAGCACTTACAAAACTGATCCTGGCCGCGGGAATGACCGTCGCATTCGGTGCCTATATCGGCCCTGTGCGGGGGGCCGTGGACCGGGCCGCGGGGCCGGACGGTCTTGCCTGGCTCGACCAGATGGCCTTTGCCTGCGCGCCGGATTTCCGGGCATGCAGGGTGGGGGGCATGGTGTTCGATCTGGGGCCTGACGATCAGGTATCGGAAGACGCCGTACAGTCAGAGACGGTGCCGGCAGAGACGGTGCTGGGCGATATCGGCGAGACGGCAAGGCGGGGCGCTGCGAAAGCGTTTGTCGCGGCGGTCAGCCGGCCGGATGTAGTGCAACTGCTCGACCGGCAGGTCGTGCCGGATGCGGTCGTGGGTCGGGTCCGTAGCGAGGTGCAGCGCTTCGCGGTCGATCTTCTCAACAACAAGACTTCCATCGACAATAAGACAATTCGCGATGACAGGGCGGCACGGCAGCGTGTGGCGCGGCTCGACTCAGGCGAATAACGGGTGGCTGGGGGCGATAAGTGGCAATGAGTTCGATAATGGTGTTTCTCTTCTGTGTGGCGACGGGATATGTGTCGGGTGGGCTGACGGGCAGCTTCTACAGGCTTGTGACGAACAAGCCGGCGAGCTTCCACCTCATTTCCGAGAATGCGAGAACGCAGATCCTCGGCATTCTGACGCTGGTTTTCGCAGGCCCGGTCGTCATCATGCGGAATGCGATGATGGCGCAAGTCTATGAAAACCGTCCGCCTTACTGGCTGCTTCTTTCCGGCTGCATCGCGTCGGGCTGGAGCTTCCTGTCAGGGATGCTGGTGCTCGATATCGTGCTTACCACCATTGCCTAGGTGAAGATGCGCCGCTGGCGGCGGCGCTTGCGCACGGAGCGCACCACGCCACCGAACAACATGGCGCCTATGGCCGCGCCGATTTCCCAGATCCAATGAAGAGCCAGCAGGACGAGGTTGGCGACCGACTTGAAGGCCCTGAGGCTCGTCTTGCCGGTGATCTCGATGATGCCGCGGGTTTTGGTGCCGAGCTTGCCGCTCATTTTGGAGAGGCGGGCGAGATCGTCCGTATTGTCTACATATTTCAGTAGACGGACGGTTTCGGCGGGACCGGCGGTCCTGTTCAGGGTGGCCACATCGTCCAGCAGGGGCGTTACCTTCGCAAAGGAGACCGTGTCGGCATATTCGCTTACCGCGCGGCGCGTGGCGGAGGTGTTGGCGAGGTCCGTCGAGCGCAATACGTCACGAAGCCTGTCGAAATTGACCGCCTCGCGCAGGAGCCGCGCGACGTTCTTCGCGAAGGCTTCAGTGATACGGCCTGCTTTTTTCGCAACTTTCAGAATGGAGACCCCGATCCGGGCGGGCAGGCCGCCGCCGCCCGTCGCCACTGTGGCAGTCGTCGCGGCAAGGCCGACCACGGACAGGCCGAGGATGAACTGAGAATAGTCTTCCCCCTGGATCATCTTGCCGCCTTCCGACCCGATGTCGCGCACATCGCCGACCACGGTGAGGTCGGAGGTGATGGCGCCGGCCATGGAGGCCGTGTCGTCGCCCTCGCCGGTGACGAAGCCGGAGAAGAACCCGCCGGTAGACCGCAGCAGGGTGGCGGGCAAGCCTTCTTCCTGTTTCAGGCGGGCCTCGGTGTCGGGATCGAGCGGCATGTTCATGTAGCTTGCGATGTCGCGATACATCACCGCATCGTCGAACCGGTCCTCGTCGAGCGCGCTGTCGATACGGCGGCTGAGATCCGCGCCATTGGTGTCATTGGCAAGTTCGGCCCGGATGAAGGGTTCGGCAGGAATGTCGTCAGGATTGACATAGCCTTCAAGCCAGCCCTTCTGCAGAGCGAAAATGAATATGAAAGGTGCCGCCACCAGAAGAAGGATGATCGTCAGTACGCCACGCATGGACTGCCCCCACCTCATCGCTTGCCGCGCGATGGTTTTGCCGCGTCATTCCGTGCCCCATGTGCCAGCTTGGGCCATCGGGCTGCCTGACGCAACCTTGAGGCTCGCGGGATCGCTCAGGTCGCGATTTCGCCGCCATTCTCGCGCGTGATGGCGACGATGGAGGGGCGGGGCGGCATGTCGTCCCTGAAATCCGGCCAGCGCGTGGCCGGATCTTCGAATGTGGATTTGCGTTCGAAACCCTTGAAAGAGTTGGTGCCGTCGGTGCCGGGGTGCTGGACGGCCACGAAGAGGGTGGCGCTGTCCGGCGTGAAGCAGGGGCCGCACATTTCGGCGCCAACGGGCACGCGGAAGAACATGCGGCCCGTGCCGCGATACTCGCCCTCCGTCTCCAGTGCGTAGATACCGTCCGCCGAGCCCGTTACCTCCGGCCAGGCGCGGCCCTGGTCGGTGGCGACCCAGAGGCGGCCCGCCTTGTCCACGGCGAGATTGTCGGGACAGGCGAACCAGCCGTTCTCCGAGGTTTCGTCGTTCCAGCTTGCGCCTGTCGCTTCGTCGGCGGGATTGCCGCACAGCACAACCATGTTCCAGCCGAACACCTCTTCGGCGTGGTCCTGTGCGAAGGGTTCGAGCTCGACGATCTGGCCCCATTCGTTTTCTGCGCGCGGGTTCGCCTTGTCGGTCTGGTCGGGCTTGCGCTTGCTGTTGTTGGTCAGCGAGACGTAAACGCGGTTGGTGACCGGATTGGGCTGCACGTCTTCGGGACGGTCCATGGGCGTGGCCTTCATGAGGTCGGCGGCCAGGCGCGCATCGATGACGACATCGGCCTGCGACCGGAAGCCGTTTTCCTCGGTCAGCGGGCCCCAGCCATAAACCAGAGGAAGCCATTTGCCGGTGCCGTCCTCGTCGAAGCGCGCCACATAGAGCGTGCCGTAATCCAGCAGGTCGGCATTGGCCTCGCGGTTGACCAGATCCACCGGGTCCCGGCTGACGAATTTATAGAGATATTCGAAGCGCTGATCGTCGCCCATATAGACGACGAGGCGTCCATCCTGCGCGACGATGCTCTCGCAGCCTTCATGTTTGAAGCGGCCGAGCGCCGTGCGTTTTTTGGGCTGTGCGGTCGGGTTCAGCGGATCGACTTCCACCACCCAGCCGAAGCGGTTCGGCTCGTTGGGCTCCTGAGAAATGTCGAAGCGTTTGTGGAAGCGGCCCCAGCCATACATGGTCGTGGGGATGCCCATGCGCTTCAGCTTGTCGGCTTCCGGGTGCCCTTCGGGATCGCCCATGAAGTACATGTTCACATTCTCTTCGGCCATGAGGTAGGTGCCCCAGGGCGTGATACCGCCGGCGCAATTGTTGAACGTGCCGATGACGGTGCCGCCGACCGGGTCTTCGCCGGTGCGCATGCGCGGATGATGCGCGGCGGGGCCGGCGATCTCGATCTGCGTATCGAGCGCCGTGATGCGGCGGTTGAAATCGCTGTCCGGTACGGGCTTCCAGTTTCCGTTTTCGTCGCGGCGGATTTCGACGA
>NZ_NYVD01000067.1 GCF_002684405.1 Parvibaculum sp.
CCGCCGCATCGATATGAAGGCCGGGCGTGCCGGGCGCGGCGCCCTCGGTGTCGTGGTCATGGACATGGACGCGGGCGCGTCCGCCCTCGATCTCGACCTGTTGCACGACGCCGCCGGAAACCGTGACGGTCACGGCGACGGGCTCACCGCGCTCCGAGAAGCGCGGCGGCACAGGGAGCGAGGAGGCAAACTCCCGCCATGGATCGGCATCGTCGCCTTCGGCAACGGCATCGATGAAGGTCGGGCCGCAATCGTCGAGTGGCTTCCAGCCGTCGCTCTCATTGGCGGTGACGATGGCCCTCTCCAGTGCCTCCGCGAGCGTGTCGGCCTCGACCGCCACGATATTGGCGTAATAGGCGGCAAAGCCGCATTGCACCGTCCATTTCTTCATGGGTGTCTCCTTCAGAACAGACTCAGCTGGTTGCGGGCGTCCTCGTCGAAGAGGCCGATGTTCAAGGGCTTCTGGGCTTTGCGCGGGCGCAGCGGCGCGGCCATGAAGGCCGCCAGCCGGTCGCGCTCGCGGATCGGCGCGACGCCCGGCATGAGGCACTGCTCGCCTTCGGGCGTCTTTTCGGAGTCGAGAGGCGGGTGCTCGCTCATGCCGCCCTCCCCGCGCCCGTCTCTGTGCCCTCCGCGCGGAAGGCCAGCAGGAAATCCGCCGCCTTGGAGGCGAGGCTCGCGGCGCGGAAGATGGCACGCTCATCGTCGCGCAACAGGTCGAGCCATGAGGCGATATAGTCCGCATGGCGCACCGTCGGCACGATGCCGAGCGCGGCGCAGACAAAGGCGCTCGCCATTTCGGCGACGAATTCCTCCGCCGCATAGGCGCGCGAGCCAAAACGCCCGGAAAGATCGCGCGCCAGCCGCGAGGGGTGGCCGGCCCAGTGGCCGAGTTCATGGAAACAGGTGCGGTAATAATTGACCGGCTCGTGAAAGGCCGTTTGCGGCGGCACCTCGATGCGGTCGAGGCTCGGCACATAAAGGGCCATCGCGCCGCCCACATGGAATGCCGCGCCGGTCGCGGCGATCAGCGCCTCGGCGGCGGGCACGGTCTCGCATTCCGGCAGTATGGCGGGCGGTGCAAGCAGCTCGCCCGGCAGGCCATCGCATTGCGCGACATTGAAAACGGTGAAGCGCTTGAGAAAGGGAACGCTCCGGGCCTCCTCACCCTCCGCCGCCGCGCGTTCCCGTTCCGCCTTGGGCGTGAAGCGGTCGGCATAAACGAGGGCCACGCCCTTCTCGCCCTTGCGGACATGGCCGCCAAGCGAAAGCGCTTGCCGGAAGGTGAGCCAGTTCTGGGCGGCGAAACCCCGTTCGATGACGGCGCTCCAGAGGATCAGAATATTGATCCCCGAATAGGCATTCCCCGTCGCCGCATTGCGCGGCAGACCGAGCCCCGCTTTCGCTTCGTCCCAGGGCTGCACCCAAGGCACCCGGCCCGCTTCCAGTTCCGCGACGATTTTTGCCGTCACATCGGCATAAAGCTGCGGCCCCGCCTGCTTCCCGGTCTGACGATTATGTTCTCCGCGCATCGGCCAGCTCCCGTCAAATCCCGCCGCGTCTCTCCCGGAAGCGGGATGGGCGGCGAAAAGCGACCGGAAGGCCCGCCGTCAGAGGCGGGACGCACCGAAGGCCGGAACGAAGTGGAGGACCCGGAGCGCAAGCGGAGGGTTGCGGCCTGCCGCGGCGGGCCTAGAAGGGAGCGCCGCCCATCCCGCGTGACGGGGAGACGCTTCAAACAAAGACGCCGCGCGAAAGCGCGGCGGCCTTAACCCTTGGGCTTGTAGAGTTCCTTGAGAACGTCACCGGGATCGTCGCCAAGCGCCTGCACGACGTCGACGAATTCGATGATGTCGAGACGGCGTTCGCCGCCTTCATATTTGGCGACAAAGGATTGGGTACGCTTGAGCCGCGCGGCGACATCCGCCTGCGTCAGGCCCTTCGCCTTGCGAAGCTTGATCAGCAACGCCAGCAGCTTGCGTTGACGCGGCGTGCGAAGGGTCTTGGACATTCGGCCGAACCGGCTTGAGACAAAACGGTTCGACCAAATAATCCCAGTTTCGGATTATCCCATTTTAGGATATTTTGATGCGGTGCGAACTTGACTGATGGGACGAGATCGCCCTTCGCCACATCCGAAAAACAAGGTGATCGAGTCTCAGCCCGATCTGTCCGGACGCAGGAGATCGAGATGACTGACACCCAACGCGGTCGCGAGTTCATAAAGCGTCACGACGGTTGGATTGCGGCGGCCTTGTTCGAGCCCGCTGATGTATTGCTGGCTGAAACCGGAAATCTCGGCGAACTGTTCTTGGGTCAGACCCTTTTTGAGCCTGATCCGCCTGACATTGTCGCCGACCGTCTTGCGCATATCCATGCGCCAAGGTCAGCGGATTACATACTTTAAGTTTATCAACTATAGTATGTTATTCGGATGGCACGGAACCATGAGCGGAGCGGGACATGCCTAAGCCGGAACTCAATCCAGAGATCGTCGAGGACGTCCCTTGGTCGGAGACAATCACCGACTATGACGAGCGTCATCTGATCGTTTATCTGCGGTTGCTCGACGCCGTCGCAGCCGGCGCGTCGGATGAGGCGATGTCGAGGATCGTTCTGGGTATCGACCCCGCGCGAGAGGCCGAGCGATCCCGCAACGCCCTGGCGAGCCACTTGCGCCGTGCCAGATGGATGTCGGATAATGGTTACCGTCATCTTCTCACTACCGGGGCGCACTGAGCTCCCTCATCGCAACAATTTTAGATAACCGCCATTCATCAGGTCGCGGCCGCGTCTAATGGCGCGGCGCACTTGGTCGCAGAGATGGTTCCGCGGATCGCGCCAGTCAGCCTCGACACGCTCCGCACCGAACAGCGCAACCGCGACCTCGCGCTGGGATGCTCCAGCGAGATAGCCGTCCAGCGCCTGCAGAACTCGGGAGAGGCGTCGAGCGCCAAGGTCCGGCGGATAAAATTTCGTTCGTAGCGTCTCGGTGCACACAAGGTCGTTCAGCCGCCTGAAGCCGCGCCATCTTGTCTCCGAATAGGGCGTCATGGGCAAGACGTTCGCAAGCACCTGCACCGGGCGCGTAAGGCATTCGCCAGTAACAGACAGTTGCAGGAACCGGCCCTGGTCGGCGCACAGAAGATGTTGAATGTCTTCTCCGGGGATGAGGACATTGCGGCATCGCAGGCGGCTTAAATTCAGAAACCGGCCCGACACGTGACCGACATTCTGGCTCGCAACGACCGGAAGAACACTCGGGCAGAACTCCGGCATCCAGAAAATATTCGCCTCGCGCGCGTCGCGATCGGGCGTTTCGAAAAGGAGCAAGCCCCATTCCCGTGCCTCGGACATTTGGTCGCCGGCGGACCAGGTCTCATCGGGCGGGCTGCCATCCGGCGGCCACGTCACGCCAAGATTTGCAGCCGCGCTCCTGTAGGCGCGATTGCGGCGCAAAAATTCCCACGCAAGCCCATGCGCCGACAAGGCCTGAAGCCACTCATATTGCTCTGTGTTTTGCCATTTCATGGGACCGGTTCGAAAAGGAGATAAGTCGCCGGAGCCTTCTATTCCGGTTCGGATATGGTCAATGGACCGCTCATCTGGTGAGGACGATCCATATCTGCGCGAGTGACATGGGGTTCGGGTCTTTGACCGTCGCGAAGGCATTGCGCGCCGGGGTCCGGGACGGGGACACCGTTCCAGAACACCGTGCCGTCGAAGTCGAGTTCGAGATCGACGACCTGCGGCTCCGTCTCGGGCGGCGGGGCTGACAGGTTCTGCGGCATGTCGAGCTTCACCGCATGGGTCTGGATCGGGATGGTGATGATCAGCATGATCAGCAGCACCAGCATGACGTCGATCAGGGGCGTCGTGTTGACCTCCATCATCACGTCGTCTTCCTTGCCGTCGCCGACATTCATGGCCATGGGTTCACTCCTGCTGCGCCGCGCCGGAGACGGGCTCGGTGATGAAGGCGACCTTCTGGATGCCGTCGCGCTGACAGGTGACAGTCACCCGGCCGATGAACTCGAAGCCCGTATTCCGGTCGCCCCGGACATGGACTTCCGGTTGCGGCTCCAGCACCGCCACTTCCTTGATCCGGTCCAAAAGTTCGCGATTGTCCGCCATCTTCTCTTTGTTCCAGAAGACGGCGCCTTCGCCGTCGACCGCCGCACGATGTTCTCCGGCCACGCCTGGGGGACGACAAGCACCTCACCATGATCGAAACCCAGTTCGGCAATATCGATCAACAGCTCAAGCGCTATTCGCGGGCGGCTTGAGCCTGAAGGGTTGGTGGACTGACATAAAAAAAGGGACGCATCCTAGATGGTCCGTCAAAGTCCCAGAACGGCCTTTGCGATGACATTGCGCTGGATTTCGTTCGAGCCGCCATAAATCGAAGCGGCGCGACCGAAATTATAGGCACTTGTCACGCTCACCGCATAGGCGGGCCCGACGGGCGCTTCATTGGCGATTCCCATCAAATGTTCCCTCTGGAACGGCATGGCGTAGAAGGCGGCTGCTTCGACGGCAAGCTCCGACAACGCCTGCTGAACTTCGGTCCCGACAATCTTCAAGGTCGAAGAAGAGGGGCCCGCAGGGCGGCCCGCCACCTCATCCGCGACGATCCGCAGATTGGTATATTCGAGCCCCGTAAGCTTTACCTCGATTTCGGAGAGCTTCGTCATGAATGCCAGATCGTCCGCCAGCGCCGTGCCATCGCCAAGCCTTTCCTGTCTGGCGATTTTTCTGAGGTGCGCGATCTTGCGCTTGGACTCGGGAACACCCGCAATGCCGGTGCGCTCATTGACGAGCAGGAACTTGGCGTAGGTCCAGCCCTTGTTTTCATCGCCGATGCGGTTCGTCACCGGCACCTTGACGTCAGTGAAAAAAACTTCGTTCAAGTGATGCAGGCCATCGATGGAAATGATGGGCTTCACCTCGATGCCGGGCGTCTTCATGTCGATCAGAAGGAACGAGATACCTTCCTGCGGTTTAGCGGTCTCATCCGTTCGCACGAGACAGAATATCCAATCGGCTTCGTGGGCGTACGACGTCCAGATTTTCTCGCCGTTGACGATGTAATGGTCGCCCTGACGCACGGCCCTGGTCCTCAGCGAGGCGAGGTCCGATCCGGATCCTGGCTCCGAATAGCCTTGGCACCACCAAACATCTCCCGACAATATACCCGGCAAATGCTGCTTCTTTTGTTCTTCGTTGCCGAAAGTGTAAATCACCGGCCCGACCATCGACAGACCGAAAGGCGACAGACGCGGCGCGTTAGCGGCGGCCATCTCCTCGTTGAAAATATGCTTCTGCATCGGCGTCCATCCAGTGCCGCCATACTGCCTGGGCCAATTGACCGCTACCCAGCCTTTCTCGTGGAGGTCCTTCTGCCAGCGCCTGAGCGCCCCGCGCTCGCCAGACGCGCCCACTGTCTCTCTCTCCGCGAGCTCCCTGGGGAGTTTTTCCGAAATGAACCGGCGGACTTCCGCGCGAAAGGCATCGTCCTCTTTCGTAAGCTCGATATCCATCTGCTGACCTTTCGCGGCGACGATCCGGGTGATTGTATTTTTATTATAATGAATTTCTCCGGGCGGGCAAAAGACCGAATTGTCCGCCTCTTTCAAAAAATTCCGTCGAAAGGTTGGCCGCGATAAATCCGCCTCTCTCCCCATTGCCGGGCCGATGCGAATATTACCGCGCCGTGAGTCGCGGCAACACACATCGACAACCGTATCCATGCTTCCCGATACCCGGGTCGGGGTCTAGGCAGCCCAGCCCTGCAAGTGCGCCGCTTCGAGACGAACCAGCTCCGGCCCGCCCAACAGCTGCCGATCGAAACCAATACGCTTGAACCAGTAATGCAGGCCAAGCAGATCGGTGAAGCCCATGCCGCCATGAACCTCTGTCGCGGTGCGCGCGACGAAGCGGCCC
>NZ_NYVD01000068.1 GCF_002684405.1 Parvibaculum sp.
TGCCGTCGACCGGCTGGTTCGCCCGGCAGCCCGCCCCGCTGCGCCGGCAGCTTCTGGACGGCGCCGTCGATGTGCATTTTGCCGATGGCGACTGGATATATGGCGCGACGGAAAAGGCGGGCGGATTTTTCTGCGTATTGGACGGCGGCATTCGTCTCTATGCCGCCACGAGCCATGGCGAGACGGTGCTGATCGATCTTGTCGGACCGGGCAGATGGTTCGGTCAGGCGGGCGTCCTGCGCGACGGCCAGCGCCTCGTCACCGCGATCGCCGACGGGCCGGTTCAGGCGCTTCTCATTCCCCGCAATGCGATCGTGCAACTGATCCGCCAGAGCCCGCAATTCATCGACAGCATCATGCAGCTCGATGCGGTGCATTTCCAATATATGACGCGGGTCGTGTCGGAGGTTCTGACCCTGGCGCCGCGCGAGCGCATCGCCGGGCGCCTTTACGCGCTCAGCGACCGCGTGGCGCCGGAGGCGGGCCGGTGGCGGTTTTCCCTCACGCAGGCCGATCTGGCGGAGATGGTCGGCGTCGAGCGGAAGACGGTCAATCGCGTGCTCGCCGCGTTTGAAAAACAGGGCCTCGTCAAACGCTCCTATGGCGCCATCGAATTGCTCGACAGAACCGCGCTGGCGCACATTCGCGACACCGCATCGAAATAGGGAACTCAGTGTCGTCCCGGCCCTCTCCTTAAGCGCAAAGGTGACCGGGACCCACTCGCATCAACCTCTTGCCGCTGTGCCAATGGATCCCGGGAACAAGTCCCGGAATGACACTGACAAGGGAAGCAACCGAACGGCTAAGCCGCTTCCGTCTCGCCGTCCGGCCAGCGGCCGACATAGCAGGACTGAGGCCGGATGAGACGGCCCACCCTTTCCTGTTCGATCACATGCGCCGTCCAGCCTGCGATCCGCGACATGGCGAAGATCGCGGTGAAGGCCGCGCGCGGAATGCCCAGCGCTTCGAGCAATATGGCGGTGTAGTATTCCATATTCGTGTCGAGCGGACGGTCGGGCTTGGCGCGCTTCAGCGCCGCCAGCGCGTGCTTTTCCACCTCGCGGGCGAAAGCGATGCGCTCATTGCCATTGGTGATGTAGGTCAGCGCCGTGTTGAAAACATCCGCACGCGGATCGCGTACGCGGTAGACGCGATGGCCGAAGCCCATCAGCCTTGCGCCTTCGCCGATTTCCCTTTCGAGCCAGGGGCGGATGTTCTCGCGCGTGCCGATGGCGTCGAGCATGTCGAGCACCGGCCCCGGCGCGCCGCCATGGAGCGGGCCTTTCAGCGCACACAGCCCCGCCACCACGGCGGAGATCATGCCCGCTCTCGTCGAGGCCGTGACGCGCGCGGCGAAGGTCGATGCGTTCATGCCATGGTCGGCCACGGTGACGAGATAGGCGTTAAGCGCCCTCACCTCGCCCTCCGTCGGCGTTTTTCCGTTCAGTATACGGAGGAAATCTTCCGCCTGTCCCGCCTTCGGGTCCGGCGCGATGCTCTCCTTGCCCTCCCCGGCCCGGCAGAGCGCGGCGATGAAAACCGGCGCGGCGCCCAGCGCGCGGATATGGGCGGGGATATCTCCCTCGTCCGGCAGAAGCGCGAGCCCCGCCCGCAGCCCCTCGATCACATTGAGCCCCTTGCCCATCGCAAGCAGTCCGGGCACCAGCCGGTACGCACCCCCGCGCGCCTCGCCGAGCAGCCGGCGCACCTCGTCCGCCTCCGGCGCCGGGTCGAGCCCGGCGGCCTTCCAGAGTTCGGCGGCCGCCGCCTCAAAGTCATGCGTCTCGGCGAGCTCCTCCACCTTATGCCCGGCGACGATCAGCCGTCCGGCCTGACCGTCCACATCGCTCAGCGCCGTTTCGGCGGCGACCACATCGTCGAGGCCGCTCGCGCTGGCCTCCTTCGAGGCATGGTTCCAATCTCGCCCCGCCTTCATCTCAATCTTGCTCATGGCGTCACCTTTCTCTGCAAACTCATGAGCGGAAACTGGCGACAGCTTGATTATTGGTCAATCTTGATTAAGCTAATCAATATTAAATTAATTCGGCGGCGCAGCATTTCCGAGATGGCAGATAAATCGAGAAAATCCCCGGATTCTCAGGAAAATCTCTACCTTTCCGCCCGCGAGGCGGCGGCGGAGCTGGGGGTGAGCCTTGCCACGCTTTATGCCTATGTGAGCCGTGATCTCATCCGCTCCGAACCCGTCCCCGACAGCCGCGCCAAGCGTTACCGGGCCGAGGATATCCGCAAACTCAAGGCCCGCCGCGGCGGATCGCCGGGCGAAACGGCCCTCCCGCCCGGTGCAAAAGCGGGGTTCGGGCTTGGCGGCCAGCCGGTGCTGGAAAGCGCCATCACGCTCATCAGCGAGGGCCGGCTTTTCTATCGAGGCGCTGACGCAACGGCGCTGGCGGCCCATGCGAGCCTCGAGCAGGTCGCCACGCTTCTCTGGGGCCTCAGCGACATCCAGCCCTTCACCCGCACCGAATTGCCGCCCTGGACGCCGAAGCTCGAAACGCTGGCTGCGGAACTCAAGACCATGCCGCGGATCGAGCGCTGCCTTGCCCTGCTCCCGGTCGCCGCGCTGGAAGACGCCGCCGTCTACAACATGACCGAACGCGGTCTGGCCGCCACCGGCGCGCGCCTCCTCCGGCTTTGCGCCGCGATTGTCGCGGGCGAGACGCCGGGCTCCGAGCCCGTTCATGAAATGCTCAGCCGTTCAATGACTTACGGCGACCGGCCGGGTGCGGAACTCATTCGCGCGGCGCTCGTCCTCTCCGCCGATCACGAGCTCAACGCGTCGGCCTTCACCGTGCGCTGCGTCGCCGGCACCGGGTCCAACCTCTACGCCGCCATGCAGGCGGGCATCTGCGCCGCGCAGGGACCGAAACATGGCGGCCTCACCACCCGCGTCGAAAGCTTCCTGTTCGATCTCGCCAACCGACAAGACATCGAGGACGCGGTGATCCAGCGCCTGCGCGAAAACGATCCCCCGCCCGGCTTCGGCCACTGGCTTTATCCGGAGGGCGATCCGCGCGCGAAATGTCTGCTCGACATGTTGGCGCGCTCGCATGGCGACGATGCGGTGTTCCAGCGCGTGGAGCGCGTCCGCCGGGTGATGAAGGAAGCAGGCGGGCTTTACCCGAATATCGACTTTGCGATTGCCGCCACAGGGGCCGTGTTGAGGCTGCCGCGCGGCGCGGCGCTCACGCTTTTCGTGCTGGGTCGGATGACGGGCTGGATCGGCCATGCCATGGAGCAATACCGCTCGGGCCAGATGATCCGACCCCGGGCCCGCTATGTCGGCGAGACGCCCCGCATCGGCCTCCAGTGAGGCGCATCAGGCGACTTCCGTGATTTGTCGGTCGGGTGCCGGCGGCACGAGGCGCGCGGGCGGCAGGCAAACACAGACAGTTGTCCCCATGCCGATTTCGCTTTCCAGGCATAGAGCGCCGTCATGCGCCTCCGCCATCGCCTTGGCGAGCGGCAGACCGAGCCCGGTTCCCGCCCTTGTCCGCGTGAAAGAGTTTTCCACCTGCTCAAAGGGCTCAAGTACCTTTTGCAGCTTGTCCGCGGGAATACCGATCCCCGTATCGTGCACGGCAATCCGCATGCCGCCATCTCCGGCGACTTCCGCGACAACCGAAATAGTCCCCTGCGGCGGCGTGAACTTCACCGCGTTCGAAACGAGATTGACCAGAATGCGCCGGATTTGCTGCTCGTCCGCAAAGAGCGTGGGCAGGTCTTCCGCGATCTGCGTGGAAATCGTCAGCCCGCTTTCCGTGATCGAGGGTCGCAGCATGCGGACCACCTCATCCACGATCTCCGGGACGACGATCTCGGTTTCGTTCAATTCCGACCGCCCCGCTTCGATCTTCGCCATGTCGAGAAGCTCGTTGATCATGCCGAGAAGATGGATGCCGGAATTGTGGATATCCGCGACATATTCCTTGTAGCGCGAGGGCTGCATCTCTCCATAGAGCTCCATGCGGATCAGATCCGCGAAGCCGATGATCGCGTTGAGCGGCGTACGCAATTCATGGCTCATGGTCGCCAGGAATTTCGTTTTGCTCTGATTGGCCGCCTCCGCGCGCTGCCGCTGGCGTTCCAGGTCCTGTGCGCGGCGCTCGGTCAGCCCCGCCATCACACGCATCAGCGTCGCCGCCGCGCCGAGGCCGAAATAGGTTCCGTTATCGGTAACGATATAGCCCTGCAGCGGCGAAGAGAGCCCCGATCCGAAGAGCCGGGTATTGATCTGTTCGCAGCTCTCGGACGCATCGACAACAAGGGGATAACGGTTCATCAGCGAGGAAATCGGTCGGCGCCCGTAGATCTCGCGTCCGTACAGGCGAACATAGACCAGCAGGAAGTCCTGACGGCTCACCATCCCGACCGGGCGACCGTCGTTCACCACGGGCACGTTCAGCAGTGACCCGCTCGCCATGAACCGGTCGAAGACTTCCTGACATGTCGTCCGGGACGAAAACGGCGCCACCCTCTCGGCAAGATCCCGCGCTATCGGAATTTGCATTATCTCACTCGCTACAGCCCACCCGGCGCACCCGATCCCTTCACCGGCGCGCTATGGCGACAAAGAATGGGAGCAACCCTTTAACGGACCTTGAAAAAGCGCGGACGGAAATCGGTCATCACAAATAATTCGCATAACCGACATGCTGGACGCTTCGGACCGGATCGCGTCTTATGAACGCATAGGAATCAGAGCGATCAGGGGGAGAAACAATGGACAGACCAGAGCCATACAGGCGTCCAGGCCGGCATTCGGGCGCCTGATCCGTCATGGAAACGCCATCCGGGGCGGCTCCCCTTCCCACCGAAACAAGCCGCAAGCAGCGTCTGCGCCTCTACCTTTCGGGCCAGGCGAGCTGGTATTTGAGCCTCGGCATTCAGTTCGTGATCTTCCCCTTTCTGGTGACGCAGGTCCTGGACGAGCCGGCCTATCGCGTCGGCCTTGCCCAGATGTCGCTGATGGCCCCCGCCATCCTCTTCATGCTGCTGGGCGGGTCGATGGCGGACAGGTCCGACGCCCGCACCATTCTGATCCGCGTTCACGCTTTTGCGGCCCTGCCGCCGATCCTGCTCGCCATTCTGCTGCTCTATGGCGAACTCAGCTACGGGGCCCTGATCACCTATGCGCTCGCGATGGGGACGCTCGGCGCCTTTGCCCTGCCAGCACGCGATTCCGCCCTGACCCGCGTCGCCGAAACCGGCATCCAGCAGGCGGTGACGCTTGCCATGGGCGCGCAGATGATCTCGCAGCTTGTCGGCATGCTGATCGCCGCGACCGCCGCCTATACCGGCACGCATGTGCTGCTTTTCTTCCAGGCCGCGGTGATGATCGCGGGCGGTATCGCAAGCTGGCGGCTGGCGCCTCTGCCCCCGTCCCATGCCCCCGGCACGGACGGCCCTCTTGCGCAGATTCTGGACGGATTGAAGGTGTCGCGCCGCGAACCGATCGTTATTACCGTGATCGGTGCCATGTTCGCCGTCGGCATCTTCTATGTCGGCAGCTTTCTGGTGGTGTTGCCGCTGATGATCCGCGACGTCTATCATTCCACGCCCGATGAATTCACGGTCCGCTTCGCCCTCGTCAATATCTGCTTCTGGGGCGGAACCATCGCGGCCACTCTGGTGCTGCTTCGCGCCGGCCATATCGAGCGGCGCGGACGCGTCATGATCGCTTCGCTCATATCCGGCGCCGTCGTGCTTGCCCTGCTGGGTCTCTCGCTGCCGTTCTGGGCCTTGTGCATCCTGATCTTCATCTGGGGCACAGGCGCCGGCACCACCATGACGATGGGCCGGACCATCGTGCAGCTTTCAGCGCCCGACAGCCATCGCGCCCGCGTACTCGCCCTCTATCAGCTCGGCTTTTCCGGCGGCGCACCGGTCGGCTCCTTCTGCATGGGCTATCTCGTCGGCACGATGGGCATTCACACCGCGACACTCGTTCCGGCGCTGATCGTCGCGCTCATTCTCGCCGGCCTGGTCCGCTTCTCGCCCCTCTGGGCCTATCGGGACGAAGAGCAGATGTTATGACTTCAGCGAACGGCTCTCCACGGCAGCACAATCTCGACCATCGCTGGTACATGGTCGGCATATGGAGCTATTTCACGGCCATGGGCATTCAGGGGGTGCTTTACCCCTGGATCGTCGCCTTCGTGCTGGACGAACCCTCCAGCCGCGTCGGCATTGCGCAGATGCTTTCCATGTTGCCCATGCTTCTCTTGAGCCTGTTCGGCGGCGCGGCGGCGGATCGGGTGGAACTACGGACCCATCTGATGCGGCTCCAGTTCATCGGCGTCTTCCCGCCACTGGCGCTTGCCGGCTTGATGATGTCGGGCTTCCTGACCTACGAAATCGCGATCCTCTATGCGCTGAGCGCCTCGGCGCTTGGCGGCTTCATCATGCCCGCGCGCGACTCGATGCTGTCGCGCGTCGCCATGAAAAGTCTTGGCGGCAATATTCAGCGCGCGGTCGCCATGGCGATCGGGGGACAATTCCTCGGTCAGGTCGTCGGCTTCCTCATCGGCGGCCCGGCGGAATATATCGGCGCCGTTCCGCTACTGATCGCCCAGAGCGGATTTCTCGTCATCGCTGCGCTTTCCACCTCGCAGCTTTCTCCCGCCCCGCCGACCAAGCGCGAGGGCGCGCGGCGCTCTCCCCTTCAGGATGTGAAGGAAGGGCTTGCCGCAATCTGGGCCGACGACCGCGTGCGGCCCGTGCTCGTCTTCATGTTCTTTTCGGGCATCCTGTTCATGGGCGTGTTTCTGGTCGTCTTTCCGATCCTCATTCGCGACGTCTATCACGGCAGTTCGCGCGAGGTCGGTTTCGTGATGATGAGTTTTTTCGGCGGGATCGGTATTTCCTCGCTCTCGCTGAGCCGGATGCGGCCTATCCGGCGGCAGGGGCGCGCCATCATGCTCGCCATGTGCACGGGCTCCACCGTGATGATCCTTATCCATTTCCACCCGCCAGTCTGGGGAGTTTACCTGCTGGCGCTAGCCTGGGGATTAGCGGCGGGCATCTCGATGAGCCAGTCGCGCGCCGTGGTGCAGGAGGCGGCGTCGGACGCCTTGCGCGCGCGCATGCTGGCCGGCTTCTCGCTCGGCACGATGGGCGGCGGACCGCTGGGTTCATTCCTGATGGGATATGTGATCGCCGCGATCGGACCGCTCGACGCAGTACTCGTGCCCGTCTCGCTGATGATCCTGCTCTGGCTCTCGATCTTCTTCTTCACGCCGCTCTGGCGGATGGAAGCGGCCAGAGCCGGGGACTACTGACGGGAGCAGCAAAGAGCTAAGGGAGCGAACATAACCGCCCGCTCCCCTCATTTTTCGATCAGCTGTATTTGCGCTCGTCCCACCAAGGGAAGAAGGACGGCATATCCTCCGACACCTTGTTGGGATATTTGGCCGGGCGCTTTTCGAGGAATGACATCACGCCTTCCTTCGCATCTTCCTGCGCGCCGCGTGCATAGATGGCGCGGCTGTCGACCTTATGGGCTTCCATCGGATGGTCGGCTCCCAGCATCCGCCACATCATCTGGCGTGTCAGCGCAATCGACACCGGCGCGGTGTTCTCCACGATCTCGCGGGCCATTTCATAGGCGGCGGGCAGCAACTCGTCGGCCTTGTAGAGCTTCTTCACCAGACCGCCCTCAAGCGCTTCCTGCGCCGGGAAGACGCGGCCCGAATAGGTCCATTCCAGCGCCTGGCTGATGCCCACAAGGCGCGGCAGGAACCAGCTTGAACAGGCTTCCGGCACGATACCGCGGCGGGCGAAGACGAAGCCGAAACGCGCATCTTCCGAGGCCAGGCGAACGTCCATGGCGAGCTGCATGGTGACACCGATACCGACCGCCGGACCGTTCACGGCAGCGATCACGGGCTTCAGGCATTCGAAAATCCGCAGCGTCACGCGACCGCCGCCGTCCCGCACCGCCGGGTTGCTCCAGTCGATGCTGCCATCGGCATTGCGGGGGTCTCCCGCCTTGTCCGGACGGTCTTCGCGCTCGGCATAATCGAAGGTCTTGGCACCCGCGGACAGGTCGGCGCCGGCGCAGAAAGCACGGCCCTCGCCCGTCACCACGATGGCGCGCACTTCGTCATCGGCATCCGCCCTGTCGAAGGCGTCGATGAGTTCCTGCATCATTTCGCCGGTAAAGGCGTTGAGCTTGTCGGGACGGTTGAGAGTGATGGTGAGGATATTGTCCTTCACCTCGTATTTGATCGTCTCATAGGCCATTCATGGTCCTCCCTGTATGTGGCTTTTGCCGAATTCTTTTTCTGGTGTGGCCCTGTCGGGGAGAGTGTCCCCAGTGCCGCAACGTCAATTGCGCGAAATACCGCGCCGGAAGTTGACGCAAGCCTCATCTTGCTGTGTCTTTCCCTGCAGCAATTGAAGCCATGTGAAAAACATGGCCACTTATAACAACGCATGGTCGCAAAAGCGACGGCAAGGCGGTCTGATTTATGCCCGTCCGGCGCCCTTGGGAGACGATACCGAATGCACCCCTATATCCACGCCCAGAACAATCCCGACAAGCCCGCCTATATCATGGCGGGATCGGGAGAGACCGTTACCTACAAGCAGCTCGACGAGCGCTCCAACCAGCTTGCGCATCTGATACGCCGGGCGGGCCTGAAGAGCGGCGATGCCATTGCCATCTTCATGGAAAACAATGCGCGCTATTTCGAGCTTTGCTGGGCAGCGCAGCGCTCGGGCCTCTATTTCACCTGCATTTCCTCGCGGCTTACGGCCAGCGAAGTCGCCTATATCATCAATGATTGCGGGGCGAAGCTCTTCTTCACATCCAAGGAGAAGGAAACCGTCGCCAAGGAAGTCCTCGATGAGAAGATGGCGCCGGGCCTGACCGGCTCCTACATGGTGAACGGCACCGCGCCGGGCTTCGACAGCCTGGAGACGGCGGCAAAACAAATGCCAACCGACCCCATTCCCGACCAGACGTCGGGCACCGACATGCTCTATTCCTCCGGCACGACCGGCCGCCCGAAGGGTATTCGCGTTCCGCTGCCCGGCACGCCGATCGACGAAGCGAATTCTCTCATCGCGCTGGTGCAGTTCCTCTACGGCTTCGACGAGAACATGACCTATCTCTCGCCGGCCCCGCTTTATCATGCCGCGCCGCTGCGCTACTGCATGGCGGTGAACCGCGTCGGCGGCACCATCATCGTGATGGAGCATTTCGATCCGGAAGAATCGCTGAAGCTCATCGAAAAATACAAGGCGACGCACAGCCAGTGGGTGCCCACCATGTTCGTCCGGATGCTGAAAATGCCGGAGGAGGTGCGCAAGAAATACGACGTGTCGTCTCTGCAGGTTGCCATCCATGCCGCGGCGCCCTGCCCGATCCCCGTCAAGGAAGAGATGATCAACTGGTGGGGACCGGTGATTTACGAATATTACGCTGGCTCGGAAGGCAATGGCTTCTGCGCGCTCAACTCCGAGGAGTGGATGGCGCATAAGGGCTCGGTCGGCAAACCCCTGATGGGTAAACTGCATATCTGCGGCGAGGACGGCGAGGAATTGCCGCCCGGCGAACCCGGCACGATCTACTTTGCGCCCGAGGACGAGAACAGTCCGGTCTTTGAATATTACAACGATCCGGAGAAGACGAAGGACAGCCGCCATCCGACCAGGAACTGGACGACGCTGGGCGATGTCGGCCGCGTGGATGAGGACGGTTACCTCTACCTCACCGACCGCAAGGCCTTCATGATCATTTCTGGCGGTGTGAACATTTATCCCCAGGAAGCCGAAAACCTTCTCATCACACACCCCAAGGTCGCCGATGTGGCCGTGATCGGGGTGCCCAACGAGGATTTCGGCGAAGAGGTCAAAGCCGTCGTACAGCCCCAGGACTGGAACGATGCGGGGCCGGCCCTTGAGGCGGAATTGATCGACTACTGCAAAGAGCATCTTTCAGCGATCAAATGCCCGCGTTCCGTCGACTTCGAGGAAGAACTGCCGCGTCATCCCACCGGCAAGCTCTACAAGCGCCTCATTCGCGACCGCTATTGGGGCAATCGCGACAGCAAGATCGTCTGAGCCTAATCGCCCAACCAGCCCGGCCGGTGTGCTACGCTCCGGCCGGGAATCATGGTGGAAATTCCGTGAGAAAGGTTGGGCAATGTCCGGAACGAAGACAGGACGAAAGCATTTCGGTTTTCTGGCAGCCACGGCGCTTGTGGCCGCCCTTTTCGCCTTTGGCGGCGCGGCCCCATCGGCGCATGCCAATGAGGTCACCTTTTCCGGCACCAAATGCCGGAACCTCAATGGCGCCGGCGGCAAGTTCAAGAAAGACTATTACGTCTATTTCGAAACCAATTCGAGCCGCGTAGACCCGAAATATCACGATGATCTCAAGCATATCTACGAGTTCGCCAAGGGCCAGCATGCGGGGCAGATCTGCCTTTTCGGCAAGTCCAGCAAGACAGGCGATGCAAAGTCCAATGCTGCGCTGGGGCGCAAGCGTGCCCGCAAGGTGGCTGCCATTTTCGAGAAATTCGGCTGGCCGCGTAAGGACCTCACGATCGAGACCGAGGGCGAAGCCTGGGGCTGGCTCCAGGACACGCTGACCTGGGATGCGCCGGAGGACCGCCGGGTCCGTATCCGCCTCTCCCGCTAGGAGTTGCTATTTTTAAGGATTTGGCACCGGCGGGCAGCGCGGCTAAATTGCGCCCCGACATCCATTCAGGCCGGGCACCCAGCGTCGCGGCCCCAATCCAGATATTCACATCGCGGGAGAATCTCAGATGCGCGTTTTCGATACCGTCGCCGACTATGTGGCCGAAAAAGGCAATGAAATCGGCGTCAGCGACTGGGTGACGATCGACCAGGACCGGATCAACCTGTTCGCCGATGCCACGGACGACCACCAGTGGATCCATATCGATCCGGAGCGGACCCAGAAAGAACTCGGCATGCCGACCATCGCGCATGGCTACCTCACGCTGTCCCTGCTCCCCTATCTGATGGGCCAGATTTCCGGCGTGAAGAGCGCCACTCGCGGCATCAATTACGGCTCCAACTCGGTGCGCTTTACCAACATGGTGCCGGTGAATTCCCGTGTGCGCGCCCGTGTGACGCTGAAGGACGCCTCGCCGAAGGCTGGCGGCACGCAGGTCATCAATGAAGTGACCATGGAGATCGAAGGCCAGGAGCGCCCGGCCATGATCGCGGAAACGATTTCGCTGATCTTCGAATAAGATACGGCTACGCGCCTTGTCATTTGCCGGCGCGCCCCGCCCTCTTCCCCACCAGGGGTGGAAGCGGCAGGGCGCGCCGCTTATCTTTCGGGCAGCCGATCCGTTTCACAAGGGAAGGAACTGGCCCATGTCCGACAAGGCTGAAAAGAGCGAGGCCGAATGGAAGGCCGAGCTGACGCCCGAGCAATATCACGTGACCCGCGAACAGGGCACGGAACGCCCCTTTTCCGGCCCCTGGTGGGACGAGAAGCGGGCGGGCGCCTATTCCTGCATCTGCTGCGGCGCGCCCCTGTTCCGCTCCGAAACCAAGTTTGAAAGCGGATCGGGCTGGCCGAGCTTCTTCGCGCCTGTCGACGCGGAGGCCGTGGGTATCACCGAGGACCGCTCGCATGGCATGGTGCGGACCGAGGCCCATTGCGCCAAATGCCAGGCGCATCTCGGCCATATCTTCCCCGACGGCCCCCCTCCCACGGGCCTGCGCTTCTGCATGAACGGCACCTCGCTCGACTTCACACCGGACGACGAGTGATCCGCTTCCAAAAGTGAGCTCCCAAGTGAATTCGATGAAACTGACGCCTCCCGCCGACGCGCCGCGTGCGCGCAAGATCCCTGCGACCGACACCCATCACGGGATCACGCGCACCGACAACTACGCCTGGCTGCGCGACGAAAACTGGCGCGATGTCATGCGCGACCCGACCGTGCTGGATAAGGATATCCGCAGCTATCTTGAAGCGGAGAACGCCTACACCGACAAGGCACTGGAGCCATTGGCGGACCTTCGCGAAACGCTCTTCAACGAGATGAAAGGCCGCATCAAGGAGGACGACAGCTCCGTTCCCTCACCCGACGGGCCTTACGCCTATTACACGCGCTATGAGGAAGGGTCGCAGCACCCGATCTTCTGCCGCCGCCCGCGCGATGCGGAAAACGGCGAGGCAGAAGAAATCGTCCTGAACGGCAATGTCGAAGCGGAGGGCGAAGCCTATTTCAAGCTGGGCGACGTTGCTCATTCGCCGGCGCATCGCCTGGTCGCCTGGTCGGCGGACCGCAAGGGCTCGGAATATTTCACCATTCGCCTGCGCGACCTGGAAACCGGTAAGGACCTTGCCGATGAGGTTCCGGACAGCTCGGGCGGCGTGGTCTGGGACGCTGCCGGCACGAGCTTTTTCTACACCCAGGTGGATGACGAACATCGCCCGCTGAAAGTGTTCCGGCATGTGGTGGGCACCTCCGCGCAGGCCGATACGCTTGTCTATGAGGAAATAGACCCGAGCTTCTTTGCCGGTGTCGGCGAGACGCAAAGCCGCAAATACATCGTCATCGACACGCATGACCATCAGACCAGCGAAATCCACCTTATCCCCGCCGATGCGCCCGAGCTTTCCCCGCGCCTTGTCGCGGCCCGCGAGGAGGGCGTCGAATATGATCTCGAGCATGACGCGGAACGGCAGCGCTTTCTGATCCTGACCAATGCGGAAGGCGCGGAAGATTTCAAGGTGATGGAAGCGCCGGAAGCAACGCCGGAGCGCGAGCACTGGAAGGATTTTATCCCGCACAAGCCCGGTACGCTGCTGCTCGGCCATGTCGCCTTCCGCAACCATTATGCCCGCATGGAACGTCAGGGCGGCCTGCCGCGCATCGCCATCCGCCGTCTGCGTGACGATGCGGAGCATGAAATCGCCTTTGCCGAGGAGGCCTACGACCTCTCGCTCGGCGCCGGCTACGAATATGACACGTCGCGGATGCGCTTTTCCTATTCCTCCATGACGACCCCGGCCGAAGTCTTCGATTACGACATGGAGACGCGGGAGCGCACGCTGAGGAAGCGTCAGGAAGTCCCTTCGGGCCACAATCCCGCTGACTATGTGACGCGCCGCATTTTTGCGACGGCGCCCGACGGCACGGAGGTGCCGGTTTCCATTCTCCATCACAAAGGGACACCCATCGACGGCAGCGCGCCCTGCCTGCTCTATGGTTACGGGTCCTACGGTATTTCCATCCCGGCGAGCTTTTCGATCGCGGCGCTGTCGCTTGTCGACCGCGGTTTCGTCTATGCCATCGCACATATTCGCGGCGGCAAGGACAAAGGCTATCGCTGGTACACGGATGGCAAGCTCTTCAACAAGAAGAACACCTTCACCGACTTCATCGCGGCGGGCGAGCATCTGGCGGCGGAGAACTTTACCTCACGCGGCAACATTGTCGCGCAGGGCGGCAGCGCAGGCGGCATGCTGATGGGCGCCGTTGCCAATATGGCGCCCGACCTCTTCAAGGGTATCATCGCGGAAGTGCCTTTCGTCGACGTGCTGGCGACGATCCTCGACGCATCGCTGCCACTGACGCCGCCGGAATGGAACGAATGGGGCAATCCCATCGAGAGCAAGGAGGCCTATGAGTACATGGCTTCCTACAGCCCTTACGACAATGTGCGCGCACAGGCCTATCCGCACCTCTTTGCGCTGGGTGGCCTCACCGATCCGCGTGTCACCTATTGGGAACCTGCAAAATGGGTCGCACAGCTCCGTGAATTGAAGACCGACGACAATGCACTGTTGCTCCATATCAACATGGATTCCGGCCATGGCGGCGCATCGGGGCGTTTCGAGCGATTGAAAGAGGTTGCCCGCGTCTTCGCCTTTGCACTGGCGGTGACGGAGCGGGCGTGAAAATAAAAGAGGCGGGCTCCTCCCCCTGAGCCCGCCTCATATGCGCCACTTCTTTTTAGTTCTTCTTCCGGGGCGCTTCCTCCGTCTCGTTTCAGCGCAGCCTTATCACCTCGGCCTGTCGCCGATAATCGTCACGCGCTCCATCCGGCGCACGGCCGGCCAGTAATCCGACACGGCGTAGTGCTGGCAGGCCCGATTGTCCCAAAAAGCGATCGAGTTCTTCTCCCAGCGAAACCGGCACTGATATTCCGGGATCGCGGCCTGCGCATAGAGATGCTGCAGGAGCCTGTCGGATTCCCCGCGTTCCATACCGACAATATATTGCGTGAAGGCTGCATTGACGTAGAGCCCTCGGCGGCCCGTTTCCGGATGTGTCCGTACGACCGGATGCTCCACTTCCGGATATTTCCGGTTCATCTCCTCGATCTCTTCCGCCGTCTTGCCGCGCTTGGCCATCAGCTTGCGGAAATGCGCAAAGTCATGCACCGCGACCTTGCCTTCGATCTTCTCCTTCACCTCGTCGGACAATCCCTCATAGGCCGCATAGGAATCGGAGAACAGCGTATCGCCGCCCACCGGCGGCACTTCTATGGCGCGCAGGATGGAGCCGAGAGACGGGCATTCACGCCAGGTCACATCGCTGTGCCATTTGTTCTCGCGCCCCTTGCTGTCCCGGTCATGGGTGATGGCGAGCACCTCCGGATATCCCTCCTTGTGGGGCGCGAATGGGTGCACCTCCAGCTCGCCGAATTGCTTCGCAAAGGCCAGATGCTCTTGCGTGGAGATATCCTGGTCGCGGAAAAACAGGACCTTGTACTCAAGCAGGGCCTCACGCAGCGCGGCCAGCGTGCCTTCGCCGGGGATGGTGGAGAGGTCGATCCCCTGCACCTCCGCCCCGATTGTCGGTGTCAGCGGCTCCAGCACGATCCCTCTATCCATGCTCGAAACCGGCTTTTCCAAAACCTCCGGCATATCACTCCTCCCGTTGCGGCCCCTCGGGACCGCCTCCTCCTGTTCCCTCGGCCGGAAGGGTAAGCCCGCCGCGGACATAAATGCTTCATCGGGTTTTTGAGATTTCGCGTAACGGAATTAGAATGACCTCAGGAGGATCAAGGCCCTGACCAAAAAAAATGCATCATCGGGCGTCCAGCCCGTCATTCGCAGCCTGCGCATACTGGAAGCGCTGAACCGCCGCGGCTCCGCCTCTCTCGCCGTCCTGCATGAGGCGACGGGGTTGCCCAAACCCACCCTGGTGCGCCTTCTCGATACGCTGATCGAAGGGGGCTATGTGGTGCGCCTGCCCAGACGGGGCGGCTATCAGGTGGCAGAGCGCGTCTTGCGGTTATCAGGCGGGTATCGCCATCGCGAGCGCGTGGTGGATGCGGCGCGTCCCTTTCTCTCCGCGCTGACGGCTCAATACAAATGGTCCTTCGGTATCGCCACACTCGATCGCAATGCCATGCGCATGCGTTATTCGACGCGGCAGCAAAGCCCTTTCGATACCGATCCGGACTACACGAACCGCCGGTTGCCGATGCTCATTTCCGCATTGGGCCGCGCCTATATCTCCTTCTGCCCGGAGGAGGAGCGCGAGATGCTGCTCGGCATGCTGCGAGCGAGCAAGAGCCCGGCCAATGCGCCCGCGCGCGACGAGGGACATGTCGCCGAAATCATCCGCAGGACGCGGGAAAAAGGCTATGCCACAACGGCACCATTGCCCGGCGACCCTGCCATGGGCATGTCGGTGCCCGTGATGGACGGCGAGAATGTGATGGCCTGCATCACCATGCGCTATATCAACTCCGCCATCAGCGAGCAGGAGGCGGTAAAGCGCTACCTTCCCGCCCTTCAGCGGGCCGCCCGCGCCATCGCGGCAGCACTTGCCGAAGAAGAGCCTGACCTGCCGCCTATGAAGCTTTCGAACGGAGTGTAAGCGCGGCGTGGCCGCCGCCTGTTGCGCGCAACCGCACGAGCTGGGCGGCTTCGTCGATTTCCACTTCGCAGGCTTCCGTCTCGATGTCGTATCCGCTCGGAAACTGGAGCTTCGGCACGAAAACCTCTGCCCGGCCTTCGCCCTCCGGATCGTAGACGAAGCGGAAGCGGCCCTTGTGGCGACGGAATTCGGTCTTCAGCGGACGGCCTTCCACACTGCGGGCATAGGGCCGAACAAAGCCTTTCAGCGCCCGCCCACCGCTATCGATGTCGCTTTCGTCCACCCGCTGATCGACGCTGTAGATGGAGAGGTCTTCCTGGTTCCATCCATCGCCGATTGCCTGGTCATTCCGGTTTGAGGCCGTGTAGTTCCATTGTGTGGAATTGATGAGCAGCGTGTCTATGGCGTTGTACATCAGGTCAAGCGCCGTCACATGCTTTTCCCATGGCGCATCGGTGCGGTCGCCCGCCTCCCATGCCTTGTAGGCCGCGGCCTCGTCGAGGTCGTAGGGAATGCCGAACTCGCCCAGCAGGAAGGGTGCGCCGGTGCCGCCATTCAGCGTTTCGGATGCCTTTTTCAATCTCCCGAGCTGGCGCGTATAGGCGCCCTCGATTTCTTCCGGCCCATCGAGTTCGCGCCCGGTGAACGGGTTTACCCAGACCGGATAGTTGAATGTCTTTGTGCTAAGCGTCACCACATCGTACCAGTGGCTCGCATTCACCGTGCGGTCCGGTGTGTCTTCCGGAAAGCCGTGTTTTGCGCCGCCCGCCGGGTCGAGTTCCGCAAACAGCAGCCAGTCATTATTGATGGCCCGCATGGCCTTCGCGACGCGGGCGAAGAACGGCCCCATGAAGTCGCGGTCCATGTTCCAGTCGCGCCCGTGATGAGCGGCGAAGAAATTTTCGTTGAGCACCGCGGCCTCCCCGCCCTGCAGGCGATAGGCACCCGCGGCCTCGAAAGGGCACAGCGCATCGGGCCGCCAGATCGACACACCGTCCGGGTTCACCAGCCGATCGGCTTTCTTGACCGTTTTGCGCTGCTCCCAATCGACGCCCATTTCGGGGATCATGCGCGGCAGGCCCCGCGCCACGGCAAGGCCGTCGATTACCGACCAGGCGAGACCCGGCCGGGCGGGCCCGGGGTTTTGCTGGCTCGGTCCGGTGTGGCGATAGCTCATCAGCTGGCCTACCCAGCCCGAGCCCGGCTCGTTCAGGGTATCGAAGCCGATAACATTGGACAGGTCTCTCACCCGGGCGGCGACGGCTTCCATCGCGCCGATATAGTGGCCCTGCAAATACTCCTGGGCACTTTGTCCGTCGATCTCGAAATCCGGGCAGAAAGTGGAGCCTGCAAAGAAGAGCGTCCACATGATCGCATTGGCTGGATACCGGTAGTTACTCGACCATGTCATGGTCGGGTAATTCTCTTCCTGCCGTCCGCCCCGCGCGAAATCATACTTGTGCTGCATCACATGCGCGGCACCGGCGGCGTGAAATTTCGAGAAATCGAGCCCCACAGCCTCAAAGGTCCAGCCCGGCGCCCCGTCGCCGCCTGTCATGCGGCTCCAAACGTCCTGGTGGAAATCGACAAAGACATAGAGGCCATAATCGTCGGCCATGCGGCAAAGCGTGGCGAAATAGTCGAGATAGGCCTCGTCATATTTGCCGGGGCCTTCATGTTCGACAGCTTCCCATGTTGTGAGAAGGCGCAGGCAATTGAAGCCCCAGGCCTTTAGCCGCGAGAAATGTTCCTCCGCCTCGCTCAGGGGAAAGGGCCGTCCGACAAAGGACACGGTGCGATGGTCGGAAAAGTCCGTGGGGATGTGGGTCCGCTGATCCGGCGCATAGGGCACCTTGCAGTCCCCGCCCAGATTGACGCCACGCAGGATATGCCGGCGCCCCTCCGCGTCGCGGAACCATTCGCCCTCGATCGACAGTCGCGGCAAAGCCATTGCATCCTCCCTCAAACATGCGATTTCTTCGCAGCATAACCTTCCTTTTGCAGCTCTGCCCAGAACAGACGCCGAAATCGGTCAAGACATTTGCAACGGCGCGCCTGTCGGGGCACGATCTCGCATCCTTGAAGACCGAAAGACGAAGATGACCGATCAAGCGCTCCCCGCCCTGCCCCTTCAGAGCCCCGACACGCCATGGCCAACCGAGGCATGGCCGGAGGGAGACCTGCCGAGCGGCATGGACAGGGCCCGGTTCGATGCGCTTATGGACCATGCCTTCCAGGCGGAGGCCCCGGCGGATATGGGTGAAACCCATGCCGCGGTCGTCATTCAGCATGGCCGTCTCATTCACGAGCGCTACTGGACCGGTTTCGACAAGGATACGACCTGCCCCTCATGGTCGATGGCGAAAAGCATCACCCAGGCGCTGGTCGGCATTCTCACCGCCGACGGCAAAATCGACATTCAGGCTCCTGCCTGGGCGCCGGAATGGACCGGCGACGACCCGCGCCGGGCGATCACTCTCGACCTGCTGCTGCGCATGTCGAGCGGGCTGCGCTTTCGCGAAGATTATGAGCCGGACAACCCGTCCGATGTGATCGAAATGCTGTGGGGCGAAGGCAAGGACGATACAGGGCATTTCGCGGCGTCCTTCCCGCTCGACCATGAGCCGGGCAGCTTCTGGTCCTATTCCAGCGGCACCACCAACATCGTCGCCCGCGCTGCCGCGCAGGCGGCGGATGCCTGGGGCGGAGATTTCGAACATTTCATGCGCGAGCGCCTGTTCAATCCGCTTGGCATGCGCAGTGCCAGCCCGAAGTTCGATGCAAAGGGCTCCTTTATCGGGTCTTCCTTCTGCTTTTGTACGCCGCGCGATTTCGCACGCTTCGGCCTTCTCTATCTCCGCGACGGCATGTGGGAAGGAAAGCGCGTCCTGCCGCCGGGCTGGGTGGACTATGCCCGCACCAAGACCTGGCAGCAGCCGAACGATGAAGGCCCCTATGGCGCGCATTGGTGGCTGGACATGGCGGGACCGGGAAGTTTCTCGGCCAATGGCTATGAGGGGCAATATACGGTCGTCGTACCGGAGCTCGACATGGTGGTTGTGCGAAACGGCAAGACCCCGGGCGAGCAGAAGCTTGGGCCGCGCCAATGGATTGCCGATATCGTCGAATGCTTCAGGCTGGTGGGGTAATCCCATGGGCGAAGTCGTCAGATTTCCGGGCGATCTCATCACCGAACACGACAAGCGCCGCCTGATGGATGCCGCCGAGGCCAGCCCCTTCGACCTTTCGTTCCGGAACAATGAAAATGACGAGCCGGTGCCGTATCTCACGCGCTGCGGCGAGATGCGCCCGCAATGGCGGCTACGCAAGGCGGGCTGCGGCTGGGAGGCCGTGGTGCTGACGGGGGACGATGCCGGTCAGGTCGGAGGCCGCGGCCGGAACGCGGAAGAATTGTTGCGGGCGCTCATGTCGCCGCGCATGCAGGACTAAGAAAATCGAACCGGGGGAGGAAACCCAATGAACATCTTGCAGCAGCTCATGGCGCGGCCCGTCGATGTCGGCCTCGATGCGGACCGGCTTTCCGCCATCCCGAATTTCTTCGGCTCTTATGTCGATCGCGGGAAGCTCGCAGGCGTTTCCACCCTCATCGCGAGGGACGGCCGGATCGCCCATTTCGAAACCGTCGGGATGCGCGACACCGCGCGCGGGTTGCCGCTCGAACAGGATACGATCTTCCGCATCTATTCCATGACCAAGCCGATCACTTCGCTCGCGCTGATGATGCTCTATGAGGAGGGGCGCTTTCAGCTCAACCATGAAGTGTCGCGCTATATCCCCGAATTCAAGGATTTGCGGGTCTGGGATGGCGGCACGCCCGAAAGCTACGAGACCAAACCCTGCGCGCGGGCAATGACGATCCGCGACCTTCTCACCCATACTTCCGGCCTCACCTACGACTTCATGTATGCCCATCCGGTTGATTCCATGTACCGCAAGGCGGGTATCGGCGGCGCGCGCACGCAGGGTCTGACACTGAAGGGGATGGTTGAGCGGCTCGCGGAAATTCCGCTGCTCTTTTCGCCCGGCGAGCACTGGAACTATTCCGTTTCGACCGATGTCTGTGGCTATCTTATCGAAGTCCTGTCGGGACAGTCTCTCGACCAGTTTCTCGCCTCGCGCATCTTCGTGCCGCTCGGCATGGACGACACGGGCTTCAGCGTACCGGTAGAAAAAGCGCATCGCCTTGCCACCAATTACGAGAAGGATCCGAAAACGCGGGAGGTCCGCGTCTGCGACATGGGGGACGAGACGAGTTCCTATGTGCAGCCCAATTCCTTCCTGTCTGGTGGCGGCGGGCTCGTCTCCACGCAGATGGACTATTTCCGCTTCTGCCAGATGGTGCTTAATGGCGGCGAGCTCGACGGCACGCGGCTTGTCAGCCGCAAGACGCTCGACCTCATGACGATAAACAACCTGCCCGACGGCAAGACGATGAAGGACATGGACAATTCCGCCTTCTCCGAAACGGGTGTGGACGGACAGGGGTTCGGTCTCGGCTTTTCGGTGCTGCTGGATCAGGCCGCCGCGCAGACGACCGGATCGCCCGGCATCTATAGCTGGGGCGGCGCGGCTTCGACCTATTTCTGGATCGACCCTGCGGAAAACCTGATCGCCATTCTGATGACGCAGCTCATGCCGAGCCGCGCCTATCCGCTCCGGCCGCAATTCCAGCAGCTCGTCTATGGCGCGATTTCGGATTGAGCGGCCGAGCCGGGACAAAAGTCCAACACTGATGTAAGAGATCGGGATCATGCCGCTCTGGATCCCGATCACCATCGCCGCCGCCTTTCTGCAGAACATGCGCTCGACGCTGCAAAAGCAGTTGTCCGGCGCCATGTCCGCCTATGGCGCAACCTATGTGCGTTTTTCTTTCGGGTTGCCGGTGGCCGCGCTCTATCTGGCGGGCATTCTGTGGTTCACAGGCGCATCCCTGCCCATGCCCAATATGGCAACGATGGCCTATGCGGTTGTCGGCGGCCTCGCGCAAATCGTGGCGACCGTGCTGCTGGTGGCCCTTTTCGCCTATCGCAATTTCGCCGTCGGCACCGCCTACTCCAAAACCGAGACCGTGCAGACGGCGATTTTCGGCATCGTGGTGCTGGGCGATCACCTGACGGTCGGTGCCTCACTTGCCATTCTGGTGAGCCTGTTTGGCGTGCTGATGATCTCCATGGCCAAAAGCGATCTTCCGCTCGGGCGTTTCTGGCGTTCGCTGGGGGAGAAACCTGCGCTGATGGGGATCGCCTCAGGCGCGCTATACGGTATATCGGCGGTTTCCTATCGCGCGGGCGCGCTGTCGCTCGGGCTTGAGGGCTTCGTACTGCCGGCGGCCTTCATGCTTTTCGTGGTTCTGGCCATTCAAACGGCCACGATGACGATCTGGCTCTGGATCTACCGAAGAAACGATCTCAAGGCCGCCTTCCGCCTCTGGCCGCAAAGCGCTGCCGTCGGCCTTGTCGGTGCGCTCGGCTCCATCGGCTGGTTCAGCGCCATGACGCTGCAAAACGCGGCTTATGTCCGCGCGCTCGGCCAGATCGAGCTGGTCTTCACCTTCATTACCTCGCACATCGTCTTTCGCGAGAAGACGTCGCGGCTCGAATTCCTCGGCATCGTGCTGGTGGTCGGCGGACTGCTTCTGCTCGTGCTGGGACGCTAGACGCCCACCGCACCTAAACCGGGCGGTCGCCTGCGAAGGTCGTGCGATACATCAGGCGCCGATAGCCGTCATAGCCGCCTTCGGCGAAATGCTGGACGCAGCGATTGTCCCACATGAGCACCATGTCGGGTTCCCAGTCGTGACGATACAGGAACTCTTCCTGAATGCATCGCGCGCATAGCGTTCCCAGGAGCTTCTTTCCCTCTTCCTCCGGCAGCGCGTCGATGCCAATCGTGTAGACCGGATTGACGAAGAGCGATTTGCGGCCCGTTTCGGGATGCGTGCGCACGACGGGATGGAGCTGACGCTCCATCGCTTCGTCGGAAGGTACGATCTTCAGGCTGCGCTTTTCCTTCTCATTGGCATAGAAGCCATGCTTCGAGTAAGGCAGCTCCGCGCTGTGTATCCCCATCAGTCCGGCGATACGCCCTTTCATGTCCTCGTCGAGGCTGTCATAGGCACGGCGGCAATCGGCGAAGAAGGTTCGTCCTCCCTTGGGCGGCACTTCGCGCGACAGGAGAATGGTGCCCGCCGGCGGTTCGACCTGAAACGAATAGTCGGAGTGCCAGCCCGCACCGAAATTGGACGATGTCTCGTCCGCCTCGCGCAGCAGTTCCAGAATATTGGGATGCCCCTTTACCGGCTCGATGAAGTCGGTCTTGCCCCAGTCGCCCATATAGAGCGTGAAGCGTTCCAGCTCTTCGAGCCTCAGCGGCTGGCCGGGAAACCAGACCACGGCATGTTGCAGCCAGGCTTCGCGGATGTCGTGGATGGTCTCGGCGTCGAGCGGCTGGCGCAGATCGACGCCGGTGATCTCGGCCCCAAATCCATCCGTTCTCGGACGAACAATGACTTTTCCGGTCAGCTCCACCTGTTGCGACATGGCTTCCTCCCTGTCCCAATGCGCATATTCGCGCTTTGGACGAAGTTTGCCACGCCGCAGAGAGAGGCGAAAGAAATCAGTTAAGTGCGCAGCCGCCGATCGTGATGCGGTGCATCAAACGCTTTTCGCCGTGATAATCGTTGACCGCGTAATGCCAGGTGCAGCGATTGTCCCAGAAAGCGATGGAACCGGGTTCCCATTCGAAACGGCAGGTATATTCGGGCCGCGCCGCATGGCGGTAGAGGTAAGCCAGCAGCCCTTCACTCTCCTCGCGCGTCCAGCCCTCGAAATGCATGGTGAAGGCCGGATTGACGTAAAGCGCCTTGCGGCCGGTTTCGGGATGCGCCAGCACGACCGGGTGAACGGCGCTGCCGACGAGGCTCTCTCCCTTGAAGCCGCCCGCCTGGTCGGAATTCTTGTAGAACCCCGCCGCGCCGAACGCCATTTCATTGGAATGGACCGCGCGAAGCCCCTCCAGCGTCTTCTTCATACCGTCGGACAACCCGTCATAGGCGGCATACATATTGGCAAAAAGCGTATCGCCGCCCTCTTCGGGCAGTTCGCGCGCAACGAGGATGGAGCCCATGGCAGGCGCCTGATCGTAGGAATGGTCGGTGTGCCAGCCACCGCCGATATTGGTCTTCTGCTCCTTCTCCTTCCGAACTTCGGCGATCTCCGGATATTTGCCGTTGGCGGGGAAGAATTTATTGATGTCGATTTCGCCCCAGCGCTGCGCGAAGGCGATATGCTCCTCCGGCGTGATGTTCTGATCGCGGAAAAAGATCACGCCATGCTCGAAATAGAGCCGTCGGATGTCTTCCATCTCGCTATTGGAGAGGCGGGCGAGGTCCA
>NZ_NYVD01000069.1 GCF_002684405.1 Parvibaculum sp.
GACCACCGCCCAGTCGTCGATCCGCGCCTTGAGCACGGGCACGATCTCGGGCACTCCGTCCCCGCCGGGAAATTTCTGCAAAAGCCGCTCCGGCGCGGAGTTGGAGCCATGCGCCAGCACGATCACGCGCTCGTCGAGCCACTCTTCCTGCCCCGCCCTCTCATCGCCATAGAGCGCCGACATCAGCTCGCCCAGCGCGCCGTTTCCCGCAGGAGACCGCACCCGCGTATCGCCCAGATTGCCGAGATCGAGCGTGTCGAGCGGCAGCACCCGCCCGTCGGCCCAGACGAAGGAGCCTTGCGGTTTCTCGAACGGATAGGCGAGCGCAAAACGCACGGCTTCGCGGCGGTCGGGTGTCGGGGACAAACGGGTCTCCTCTCCTGAAACGATCTCTAACGTGACAAATCCTTGCGCGGCGCATAATACCGGATCGGCCCGTAAACGCATCGGCAGCGAATGCAGGAGACTTGATGCGCGCGCAAAACGACGAATGGCGAAAGCAGCTCACCGCCCTTTACGAGGCGGGTCTGCGCGCGGCCCTGCCTGCGCAATGCCTGCCGCCCTGCCTGCCCGCACCGCCCGAAAATCCGGGCCGGCTCGTCATCTTCGCCATCGGCAAGGCCGCCGCCTCCATGGCTGCCGCCGCGGAAGACTGGTACGACGAATACTGGCCCGGCACGCAAATCGAGGGCCTTGCCCTTACGCGCTACGGTCATGCCTGCCCTACCCATCATGTGCAAGTGAATGAAGCCGCGCATCCCGTCCCCGACGAAGCGGGGCTTGAGGGCAGCACCCGCCTGCTGGCCCTTGCCGAAAGCCTGACCGTGCAGGATCGTGCGCTGGTGCTGCTGTCGGGCGGCGGGTCCGCCCTCGCAACGCTGCCGGCGCAAGGCCTGACGCTCGCCGACAAGCAGGCCGTCACCCGAGCGCTTTTCGCAGCCGGCCTGCCCATCACCGCCATGAACGGCCTGCGCAAACATCTCTCGCGCATCAAGGGCGGGCGGCTTGCCGCTGCCATACACCCCGCGCCCTGCACGACGCTCACCATCTCCGATGTGGCAGGCGACGACCCCAGCACCATCGCCTCCGGCCCCACCGTCACCGATCCGACAACACTGGATGAAGCCCGCGCCATCCTCGCCCGGCTCGAAAAGCATCTGGATGGCGGGATCGCGGCCCGTATCGCCGCCGCGCTCGACGCGGCGGGCGAAACGCCCAAGCCCGGCGATCCCGCTTTCGCGGAAGACAGCTACCGCATCGTCGCCAGCGGCAACGCCGCCCTCAAAGCGGCAGCGACGCTCGCCCGCGAGCGGGGATACGAACCCTTGCTGCTGGGCGACGCCGTGGAGGGCGAGGCACGCGAGGTCGCCGCGAAGCACGCCGCCCTCGCCCTGAAGCTCCGAAACGAGGGCGTGCGCACGGCCATCCTGTCGGGCGGTGAAGTCTCGGTCACTTTCGGCCCCAATGCCGAACCGGGCACGCAAGGCGGTCCGAGCCAGGAATATGCGCTGGCCCTGGCGCTCGCCCTTAACGGCGCCTCCGGGATCGCCGCGCTCGCCGCCGACACCGACGGGATCGACGGCGGATCGGGCAACGCCGACGACCCGGCAGGCGCCTTTGCGCTGCCGGATACGCTTTCACGCGCCGCCAAAGCCGGGCTGGACGCTAAAAAACACCTCGACCGACATAACTCCGGCGCATTCTTCGCCAGAATAGACGATCTCTTGAAGACCGGCCCTTCGTTCACGAATGTGAATGACTTTCGGGTCATCCTTGTCGAACCGGACGAATCCCCTTCGTCTCAGGAATGAAAGCCCCTTGGAGCCCCCCCGTGACACGCAGGCGCAACGTCAAAATCATCGCAACGCTCGGCCCCTCTTCCGACAGCCCGGAGATGATCCGGGCACTCTGGGAAGCCGGCGCGGATGTCTTCCGGCTGAATATGAGCCATCTCGATCATCCGGGCCTCAAGCGCCTGCATGGCGCCATCCGGCAGGTCGAAGCGGAAGTGGGCCGCCCCATCGGCATTCTCGCCGACCTGCAGGGTCCGAAACTGCGCATCGGCGAAATGCATGACGGCGCGGCCATGCTGGAAAACGGCGACGCTTTCCGCCTCGACATGAAGAAGGAGCCCGGCACGCGCGAGCGCGCGCCCATGCCGCATCCCGAAATATTCGATGCGCTGATGGAAGGCGACGCACTGCTGCTCGATGACGGCAAGATCCGGCTGCGCGTCACGAAGAAGGGCAAGGAGTTCGTCGATACCGAAGTGCTGGTCGGCGGCCGCCTCACCAACCGCAAGGGCGTGAGCTGCCCCGACACGATCCTGCCGCTGAAGGCCCTCACCGAAAAGGACCGCCGCGATTTCGACGCAGCGCTGGATCTTGGCGTGGACTGGATCGCGCTGTCCTTCGTCCAACGCCCGGACGACATTGCCGAAGCCCGCAAGATCGCTCAGGGGCGCGCCGCCATTCTCGGCAAGATCGAGAAGCCGCAGGCGCTGAACCATCTGGAAGAAATTCTCGAAATTTCCGACGCCATCATGGTGGCGCGCGGCGATCTTGGCGTGGAGCTGCCGCTGGAGCAGGTGCCCGGCTGGCAGAAGCGCCTGACCCGCGCCGCCCGCCGCGCCGGCAAGCCGGTGGTGGTGGCGACCCAGATGCTGGAATCGATGATTTCCTCGCCCACGCCCACACGCGCCGAAGTGTCGGACGTGGCAACCGCCGTCTTCGAGGGCGCAGACGCGATCATGCTCTCGGCGGAATCGGCGGCGGGCCAGTTTCCCGTCGAAGCCGTTCACATGATGAGCCGCGTCTCGCAATCCGTCGAAGCCGATCCGACCTATCCCGGCATCATCTATGCCCAGCGCACCGAACCCGAAGCGACCGGCGCGGACGCTATCAGCGCCGCCGCGCACTCCGTGGCCGACACGCTCAATGCCGCCGCCATTGCCTGCTGGACCAATTCAGGCTCCACGGGCCTGCGCGCCGCGCGCGAGCGGCCCCTGATCCCGATCCTCGTGCTGACCCCCATACGGGAGACCGCGCGCCGCCTCACCCTTGTCTGGGGCCTTCACTGCGTGCTGACGGCGGATGCGAAAGATCTCGACGACATGGTGGAACGCGCCTGCGGCATCGCGCTTGAGGAAAGTCTCGCCCAGCCCGGCGAGCGCATTGTCATCACCGCGGGCGTACCACTCGGCACACCCGGCGCGACGAACATGCTGCGGATCGCCTTCGTGGATCGCTAGACGCCGGATCCCCGGTCAGTCTGCCGCTTCACGGATTTCGACGCTTTCATCCGGCTGCACCGTGACCTCGCCTCGACGCGGGGCTTGCCCGCGCGCGAGCCTCAGCGCCGCATCGGCGACAATCTCGCGCCGCTCGTAATGGGGCATATGCCCCACGCCCTTGAGTTTGACGAGTTCCGAGCCCTTCACAGCATTGTGGAAGGCATAGGAATGAATTTTCGGCGATACCGTGAAATCCGCATTACCGGTGACGACGATGACCGGCGCCGAGATCTCGTCATAGCGTGCGCTCTGCGCCGCGAGATTTTCCTTCAGGTTCCGGACGTCCTCGCTGTTCGCACCGAATTCCCTGGCCCGAAAGATCATCGGCAGACCGATGGCTTCCGCATATCCGTCGGGCGCATCATTGGGTTTGAACGTCGCCATGACACCGGCGGGCGCGAGCAATTGCGCGGCAGGCGTCATCAGGGTGCGCAGAAACAGGCTCCCGACCAGCGGCGTCGCAATCACATCGTGATACCAGGCGATACCGCCCGGCCAGGGATAAAGCGCGCCCGAAAGCGGCACGACACCGGCAATCTCGTCGCCGAATTCGACCGCATAGGCGGCTGCCACCGCGCCGCCCCAGCTATGACCGAGAATGACGGGCCGCTCGATCCCGAGATCGCGCACGGCCTGACGGATAATCCGCGCCTGAGCGGCGGGGCTTGCCATATCCGCCCCGCGCCCGCTCCGGCCCCGTTCGCTCCAACCATGGCCCGGCCGGTCGAAGGCGAGAACGCATGTCTCGGCGGCCAGCACATCGCCCAGCGCATTCATCATGTCGCGCAGATTGCCGCTCGCGCCATGAATGAGCACCACCGGCGCAACACCGTCCTGCAAGGCCCCGCGTTTTTGATAGTGAAGCCGGATCCCCTCGACCTCCACAAACGCGCCGACCGGCGGATAGCGCCGCTCGATCCGCCAGCTCGTCCAGGCGGAATAGGTCCAAAAACCGACAAGAAGAAGGAGGAAGGCCCCCGCCACATAAAAGATCATCTCTGTCACCATGAAAACGATACGCCCGAAAGGCGGTTCCGGATCGGCATGACGCCGGTGCCAGCCGTCGTCAGATTCCCCGGCCTTCCACCTCCGGCTTCAGATGCCTGATGCGCGCCGGGACCCCTTCGAGCCAGGGGTCGAGCTCCAGCGCCCGGCGATAGGCATCGAGCGCGCCTTTCTTGTCTCCCAGATCTTCCAGAATGACGGCAAGCCCCGCCAGCGCCTCGAAATGGCGCGGCTCCAGCCGCAGCACATGCTCCAGATCGGCCAGCGCGGCGGAATAATCGTTGAGGAGGAAATGCACGGCCGAGCGCTTGTTCCAGCCTTCCGAATAATGCGGCGCGAGCGACACCACCTCATCGAAATAGAAGAGCGCGTCCTCATAGTCCTTGGCCGCCAGAGCCTTCAGGCCATGCGACATGAGAAGCCCGACGCTGGCGCTACCCGACGCCATCCAGACTTTCCGGATAGCGCCTTCCAGACCTTCGGCGGCCTCCCGGCTCTTGGCGGCTTTCAGCTGAGCGAAAAGCATGTCCAGCACCTGCTCGCGCGACCGGCGCTCAGGCGTCTGCTCAGAGGCTGGAGGCCCTGCCTCTTTCGCCTGCGGCGCCGCCCCTGCTCGCACGGAAGAGGGCGCCGAGGCGAGGCCGGCAACGAGAAGGAAGGCCAGAAGACCGGAAATGGGGCTGCGCAATGAGGCCATGACGCATGATAGGCGGCCTTGCGCGCACCCGCCAATCCGAAGATCGCGCGGCGCTCAGAGGTCCTGGCGCGACGTATCGGGAAATTCGAGGATGAAATCCGGCCCGAAAACCGCGGACGGCGTCTGGAACCCGGCCCTGCCTTCATCGTTCAGCACACGCGCGACGATTTCAAGCGAGGTCATGGCGGTCAGCCGGTAGCCTTCCGGCGTCGTCAGCCGCGACGATACCGTCTCGCCCTTTTCGTTCGACGCCTCGCCGTAAAGCTCCATCCGGCCCGTCTCGCGCGCCACCTCGTCGGGGCCTTCCGGCTCCTGATCGATCCGGCGCTTGAGCATGCGCTGCATCGGCCCGAGGCTGAGGACCCAGCGCATCAGACCGCCCATGCCGGCCATCTGCTTCATCTGCGCATTGGCTTCGAAATAGACGGAGATATTGGGAATGCCGGTCGAGTGATAGGCCGTCGCGACATCGCCCCAGCCCACGGCGACCGATTCGACCAGCCCCTTGCCGAAATCGATCTCGCGGGCGAGCGCGCCCCGGGCCCGCACGATCCGCCCATCCTTGCGGATACGCGTGCCCTGCCCGATGCTTTCGATACCCGTCTTGGCCGTCCCGCGCGACATGCCGCCAAAGCCCGAAATGCCGAGCACAAGCTCGGTCGCATCCGGCATCCGCGCCTTCATATGCGCGGCCAGGCAATCGGACGGCACCACATCGAAACCGGTGCCGGGCATGACCATGATGCCCGCTTCCTTCGCCTTGGCATCCATCGAGGCGCAATATTCGAAGACGTCGATCTCGCCGGTAATGTCGAAATAATGCGTGCCCGTCTTAATGCAGGCATCGAGCATCGGCTTGCAGGTCTGGGAAAACGGCCCGGCGATATTGAGCACGGCATCCACTTGCGAAAGCCCTGCCTCCAGCGCTTCCGGCTCGTCGAGCGAAATCGCCTGATAGTCGAAGGAGTGCTGCGCGGCGATGCCCTTCAATCGCGCCTCGTTACGGCCCGCCAGCAGAGGGCTCATACCCGCCTGTTTCGCGGCCTTGGAGACAAGCTTCCCCGTATAGCCCGTGGCACCGTAGATCATGAAGCGTTTGGCCATCTGGCTTTCCCCTGTCTCGTCTGGTGGTTTCCGAGCGCGCGACTGCCTCTTCCAACTATACCGTCAGACCCCGCCGGTCAAAGAAGGCCGAGATCCTCAAGCTCCCGCCGCAGCGCATCCGCATTCGTGAATTGAATGCCGTGAACCCCGAGTTCGTTGGCTGCGGCCACATTCTCCGGCAAATCGTCCACGAAAACAGCCTCATCGCTTCTCAACCCGAATTTCTCCAGCGCATGGGCGTAAATTTCCGCATCGGGCTTGCGCATCCGCACCTGCCCGGAGACCACAATGTCGCTGAACTTGCCCAGAAAGCCATAGGCATCGGGGTTTCCCACCCCCTCGATCCGATGGGGCGGCCAGACCTGATGGGGCCAATTGGTGAGCCCGTAAAGCGGCACCCCCTTCCCATGCAGCGCATCGAGGATCTCGATGCTTTCCGGCATCGGCCCGCCGAGAAAGCGATGCCATTCCAGCTCATAGACCTCGATCAGATGTCGCATCTCGGGATGCTCTGCCTTGAGCGGCGCAAGGCACGCGCTCATCGACCGCGGGTCGTCATGAACCGCGTTATACATCTTGGGGAAAAAGCGGCTGAGAAAGGCGACGCGGTCGCCTGCATCCGGCAGATGCTGCCGGTAGGCCTCATGCGGATCCCAATCGATCAGCACATTGCCCATATCGAATATGACGGCGCGGCGCGTCATGTCCCCCCAGCCCTCCCCTTCGGCGTCAACCGGCCAACAAACAAAAAGGCCGCGTCCGGAAACGCGGCCTTGTAACTCATTGTCGGCATGCCTGCGGCACACCCTGCCATCCGGCGCAGCCCAGGTTCAATTAACCTTGGCGGGCTTTGAAACGGCGGTTGGTCTTGTTGATGATGTATACGCGGCCTTTACGGCGGACCAGACGGTTGTCGCGGTGCCGGTTGCGCAGCGAACGCAGCGAATTGCGAATCTTCATGTCTCAACCTCAAAATGGGGCCGTCTGCCGGTGCCCGGGCCGCGCTGGCTCTATACCGCTGCCGCCCATGGCCCGCTATCGGACCGTCTTGTCGATGAATTGGCGCGGAAACTAGAGGGGCGGACCCGCTCTGTCAACCGGAAGAATCCCCTATTCCTCCCGCATTTCCCGGGCTCATGGCCCCTTTGGGGACGATCTGACCGCCTCGGCTTTTCACCATCGCGGATTCGGGCTAAACCGGAGCCAACTCGAAAATGGCGCGGGCGTCACCTTCGGCCCCGGCGCGACGGAATTAGTATTGGATCTGTATCATGGCTTACGACGAAGCTCAGAGCTCCGCCGAGGCGGCGCACGCGGCGGAAGCAGCCCGCAAGCTGCAGGAAGAATGGGAAAATCGCGGGCCCACGCCCCCGCATATCCCGGACGAAGACATCATTCGCCACCGCCCCCAATGGTTCAAGGAGGCGCTCGACGCCCCGCGCACCGAGCACTGGCTGGAAGTCGACGGTGCGAAGATCCATTACTATCGCTGGGGCAATGACGACCCCAAGCGCCCGGGTGTCCTGTTCGTCCATGGCAATGGCGCGCACGCCAACTGGTTCCACTTCATCGCGCCGCTGATCTCCGACCGATACAACGTCGCCTCGATGGATCTGGCGGGCATGGGCGACAGCGAATGGCGCGAGAGCTATACGCGCGAAAGCTTCGCACGGGGCATCGGCGAGGTGGCGCTCGCCGCCGGGCTTGGCCCCAAGCCGGTTATCTGCGGCCATTCCTTCGGCGGTTTCGTCACCCTCATCGCGGGCAAGCATTACGGCGACAAGCTGGGCGGCCTGATTCTGGCCGACTTCACCGTGCGCCCCAAGGAAGATGCGCATGAATGGTTCACCCGGGACGGCAACCAGCGCCGCCCGACCCGCATCTATCCCGACTTCGAAAGCGCGGTGGCCCGCTTCCGCCTCGCACCGCTTCAGGTCTGCGCGAACCAGTTCATCATCGACTACATCGCGCCGCTGAGCCTGCGCGAGGTGAAGAAGGGCGAAAACCCCGGCCGTGCACCGTCCGACGAAACCGGCTGGACATGGAAGTTCGACGGCCCCGCCTTCAACGGCCTCAAGATGGGCGACGACCATGCCGAGATCTATGCGGGCCTGCCCTGCAAGGCGGCGTCCTTCTTCGGTCAGTACAGCAAGGATTACGAGCCGGAGCGGCTGGATTTCATTCGCGGGCTTCGTCCGGGCAGCCCCGTCTTCACCATCGCCGGCGCCCAGCACCACATCATGCTGGACCAGCCCCATGCCTTCTCGGCTGCTGTCGCATCCTTGATGGGCCAGTGGGAAGCCGACGGCGCCCTCGGCTAGAGCGCTTCGGCAGGAAGGCGTCGGCCCTTAGTGGTAGCCGATGCCTTCTTCTTCATCCTCGAAATCATCCGCCCGCTGATCGAGATCCTTCATCAGCGGGTGGAAGACGGCAAAGCCGAGAATGATGACCATCAGCACGCCGCACATGATGAAGGGTGCGAAATGGTGCCAATGGTAGAGCGGTATGCCGACAAAGGGGTGGATGACATGGCCCGTCGCCGCGGTAGAGCCGATAATGCCGGCGATGGCGCCCTGCTCCTTGGGTGAGACGGAGAGCGCCCCGCCTGCCTGAAGCCCCGGCCGCAGGAGCCCGAAGGCAAGGCCCGCAAGCCCCATACCGATCACGAGAACGCCGAGAGAATTGGCGATCACCAGCATCGCCGATGCAAGGATCATCGTCACCGCCCCCCAGCGCAGCAGAAACTGCACCGACAGGTTGAAGCGCTGGATAAGGCCGATCTGCGCCATGATGGTCGACAGCGCCATCACGAGAAGCCCGATCGAAATCGCCTGCGTCGCCGCCTCCGCTTCCAGATGCAGCACATCCATGAAATAGAACGCGGCAAGCTGCATGGTCGTGGACTGGCAAAGGCTCAACAGCACGCCCACGACGACCCAGGGCAGCACATTGGGCGACATCAGGTTGAGCTTCACCCCGGCGCGCTTTTCGGCAACGGAGCTTTTGGGCGCCGTGCGTTCCGGCAGCAGGAACCAGATCATCAGCGCCGACAGGAAGGCCAGCACAGCCACCGCGAAGAACGGCGCGAGAATGTGGATTTCCGAAAAAGCCGCCGCGACGCCCGGTCCCACAACCGTGCCGATACCGAAGGCGGCGCCGATGCCCGCGACGCCCGAGGCGCGCTCGGCCCGCGTCGTCCGGTCGGCGACATAGGCCTGGGCGGCGGGCATGGTGCCCGAGCCGAAGGTGCCGAAGATCGCCCGCGTTCCCATCAGCAGCGGAAACAGGAAGGCCAAAGGCACCATGCCCCAAAGCCCGAAAAGCACGGCGAAGGCAAACAGCGTGGTCGAGACGGCAAACCCTAAAAGACCGATCAGGATGACGGGCTTTCGGCCCATCACATCGCTGCGCCGTCCCCAGAAGGCGCTGGTCATCACCCAGAGCAGGGCCGAGAGCGAATAGATCATCGTCGTCTCGAACTCGCCCATGCCGAGCTTGCGCGTGATCGGCGGCAGCACGGCGAAAACGAGCGTCTGCCCCATGCCGACGGCAAGCAGACACATGAAGAGGATCACGAAGGCGCGCTTGCGCTCTTCCGGCGTCGTCTTGCCGACAAGAATTTCGGCCGCCTGCTTGGCCCGCTCGGCAAGTCCCGGCGCCGCGTTTTCCTGCGCGTCCGGGGTCTCCCGATCCTTCGGCTTTTCCTCTAGCTCGGACATTTCCAACCGCCCTGAATCAATAAAGCGCCTCTTTGACACGGGCGCTTGTCATCCATTTACGCCTTTTTATGCCCCTCGCCAATGGCGAGACGCTTTCCACATCCCGCAGGCGTTGAACCGAATGCGCTGCGACTGCCGCAGCGGCACGCTGCATCCACCCCGTCCCGTTTGACTCGCGCAAAAGCCCGTCGCCTACTCTGCCGCAACAGCTATTGAGTTTCGGGAGGAAAAGGCGATGGAACTCGCTTACGCAAAAGAGGACGCACAATTCCGCGACGAGGTGCGGGGCTTTCTCGACGAGAAACTGACGCCGGAGCTGCGCCGCCGCGGCAAGCTGATGACCAGTGTCTATGCCGATCATGAAACCACGATGGAATGGCATAGAACGCTGTTCGAAAAGGGCTGGGTCGCGCCTGCCTGGCCGGTGGAGCATGGCGGCTGCGACTGGTCCGTCGTGCAGCATTACATCTTCGCCAGCGAATTTGCCGCCGCCGGCGCCCCGCCGCTTTCGCCCATGGGCGTGGGCATGTGCGGCCCCGTGCTCATCGGCTATGGCACGCAGGAACAAAAAGACTTCTACCTGCCGCGCATTCTGAACGGTGAGGATTTCTGGTGTCAGGGCTATTCGGAACCGGGGTCGGGCTCCGATCTGGCGAGCCTGCAAATGAGCGCCGTCGAGGATGGCGACGAATATCTCTGCAACGGCCAGAAGATCTGGACCACGCATGGTCAATACGCCAACCGCATCTTCTGCCTGGTGCGGACTTCGAAGGAAGACATTCCCCAGCGCGGCATCACCTTCCTGCTGATGGACATGGATACGCCCGGCATCGAGGTGAAACCGCTCATCATGCTGACGGGGGAACACGTTCAGAACGAGATCTTCTTCACCAATGCCCGCGCGCCGAAAAGGAATGTCGTCGGCAAGGTCGGCGATGGATGGACGGTCGCGAAATACCTGCTGCAATTCGAACGCGGCGGACACGCCTATGCGCCGGGGCTGCATACAAGGCTCGAACGCATCCGCATGATCGCGGGCGAAGAACTTTCAGGCACGGGCGACAGGCTGATCGACGATACGGCCTTCGCAGAAAAACTGGCGCAAGCCTGGTCTGAAATCACCGCGCTCGAATTCACCGAACACCGCATCATGTCGAAACTCAGCCATGGCGAGGCGCCGGGCGCGGAAAGCTCCATGCTGAAAACGCGCGGCACCGAACTGAGCCAGCGCCTGACCGAGATCGCGCTGGAAGCAGTCGCCTATTACGCCGTTCCCTTCCAGCCCCACGCCACCTGCCCCGGCGGCCCGGTGCCGGGCCATGAAGCGCCGGAAGGACGTCAGGCGCATGTCGGCCCCGACTATGCCCTGCCTGTAGCGCCCAAATATCTCAACGACCGGGCGGGCTCCATCTATGCGGGCTCGAACGAGATCCAGCGCAATATCATGTCGAAGGCTGTACTCGGATTGTGAGCCTTGGGGGCGACGCGCTAGAGGAAAGCATCCACCAGCTTTTCCACCAATGCGCCGCCGACCCATGAGAAGACCGGAATGCCGAGATAAAGAGCGAAGCGGCTGGCCGTGCCGAAATCGACCGGCCATTCGCGCACCTGATCGATACGATTTTCAAAGGCGATGAGGCCGGGAAGCCGGGCGATGGCCTGCATGCCGCGCTCGTCACGGTCGAGCGCCAGGTCGC
Source organism: Parvibaculum sp. (assembly GCF_002684405.1). Classification (GTDB taxonomy): domain Bacteria; phylum Pseudomonadota; class Alphaproteobacteria; order Parvibaculales; family Parvibaculaceae; genus Parvibaculum. The sequence continues at coordinate 11,515 of NZ_NYVD01000069.1, forward strand.
GTTCTTCCCGGATCGCCGCCCGCAGCGTGTCGAGTTCTTCCTTCTTGGTACGAACGATATGCTGATGAACCCGGATCAAGGGGGGCATCAGCACGCCGACCGCGATGACGCAAATGCCGAGGAAAAGCGGCTCGAGCGCGGTGCGCTCGATCCCCGCGCTCAGAAAAAACAGCGAGCCCAGCGTCGCGCCGACGATCCACACCACCGATCGCCGCATCGCAATTCGCGTCAGCGGCGCCAGCCTGTCTATATCCAGAAGGTCGATCCGCAGATATTGCCGCTGCAACCGGCGCAGAAACACGCCTTCCGAAATACTAAAGAAAAGTCCCTGGCCCAGAATGTAGAAAAGCACAGGCCCCATGACGAGAAACCAAAGCGACACGAAAGCAACCGCCCCCTCGATGGGAGCCGGCCCCATGGGCAGAAGAAAGCGGAGGTGAAGAACATCGACGAGCCCCGGCACGGTGACGAGCATGACGAAGATGCCCAGCACCATGCCCGCATAGCCTGCCATGCGGCCGTACTGGAGTTGCGGACGGCCCGGAGACCGCCAGGTGGCGAGAAGGTCATGAGCCTTTTCGTCCAGCACGGGCAACAGGCGCACCATGTCTTCCCAGTCGCGCAGGATGGAAAAGGACGTGACCGAAAGCGTGTATCCACCGAGCAACGAGACGACGAACGCGGCCCAGGAAAAAGGATCGAGACCGAAAACGCTCCCCGACCAGGCGCCGCGCTCCATCGTCTCGTAATTGCCCAGAAGCCAGGCCGGCAGATAGAAGCTCGCCATCAGGATGAGAGGAACGCTCGCTGCCACCACCGCCGGGCGCCCGCCCAGCCGCCAGACAATCCACTGGTCCCATGTGCCGACAATCTGGCGTTCGATACGCGTCGGCGCAGTAGTTCTGAAAATCCCGGCCTCCCTCGTCTCAGCCCGTTTATTTGACCGACTATGCCGCCTCGCTAAACTCGCGCCAATCGAAATCCGCATCCAGTGAGGCAGCTTCATGCATATCGACGACACCATCCGGTCGCGCAAATCCGTTCGCGCCTTCAGGCCCGATCCCGTGCCGCGCGACCTGATGGAGGAAATTCTCGAACTCGCCTCACGCGCGCCCTCCGGCACCAATATCCAGCCCTGGAAAGTGCATGTGGTCGCGGGCGAGATGCGCGATCGCCTCGTCGCCGAGGTGATGGCTCATCGCGAGAACGATCCTCAGGACGCAAAGGCGGAATTTCCGCGTACCTCCAAGCGCAAGGAGCCCTATACCGGTCGCTTGCGCACGCTGGGCAAGGAAATGTACGGCCTGCTCGGCATCCCGAAAGGCGACAAGGCGGCGAACTGGCGCCAATGGGGCCGCAATTACGAATTCTTCGACGCGCCCGTCGGGCTCATCTTCACCATCGACAAGGATCTCGATGCGATGAGCTTTATCGATATCGGCATCTTCATGCAGACGCTGATGCTCGCTGCGAAAGCGCGCGGCCTCGACACATGCTCGCAAGGGGCGTGGAACAATTTCTGGTCCGTCACCCGCCGGGTGCTGGATGTGCCGGACGACGAATACATCATCGCCGGCATGTCGCTGGGCTATGCGGATGAAACGCAGCCCGTGAACACGCTGGTTGCCGAACGCGAACCGCTCGACAGTTTCGCGACATTTCACGGTTTCGACTGATCAGCGATTAAGACCTTCGATGGTGCGACCCGGCGACTGCGAAATGCCCTTGCTTGCGGGCTTCATCGCTTTCGAGCCGAGAGTGCTGCCCATTGCGCCACCATTTCCCGCTTGGCCGAGCGACGGCACGTTCAAGACGAAAATCGCAGGGCCATTGGCGCCGGCAAAAAGCGGGACCGGATCAGCCAAGCCGCCTGAAACACCTGCCGTTGCCACCTGGCCGCCAAGACCGATCAGTGCTGTCCCGTCGGCAGGCCCAAGCGCATCCGCAGCATGAGCCGAGGCGCCGACCAGCGACGCCGCCACGATTGAAAGGCTCAAAAAGCGGGCATTGATTTTCATACCATCAATATATGTGCCCGGGACAAATGTTCAATCCGGGCGAACGCCTGTTCATCCGAGTCGCTTGCCAAGTCCCCCCGCCCCGCTATCCTTCCGCATCCGAATTTCCGGCATTCAAAGAACCGGAATCACATATGTCAGGGAGGTCCTCATGGCGGACTACAAACGCCCCTTGCCCCAGCCCACGCCGGAAACGCAGCATTTCTGGGATGGCTGCCGGGACGGCGAAATCAGGCTGCAACGCTGCAAAACCTGCAATCACACCTATTTCCCGCCCCGCGACTTCTGCCCGGCCTGTTCGGCGCGCGAGGTAGAAGTGGTCAAGGCGAGCGGCAAGGCAACGCTCTACAGCTACGTCATCAACCATCGTCCCCGTCCCGATTTCGGCGAAGAGCCCCATTCCATCGCTGTCGTGCAGCTGGAAGAAGGCCCGCGCATGATGACCAACATCGTGGACTGCCCTCAGACGCCCGAAGCGCTTGAGCTCGACATGCCCCTCGAAGTCACATTCGAAAAGGCGACGGACGAGATCAGCCTGCCCAAATTCCGGCCGGCGAAGTGAAGCAAGGGGACGAGAGATGAAACAGAAATCAGTCGCCGTCGTCGGCGCCGCCGAAACGACGCAGATGGGCAAGATCCCGAACCAGTCGCAGCTCGCGCTCCATGCCGACGCCGCGCTCAACGCAATGGCCGATGCCGGTCTCACCGCCAAGGATATCGACGGCGTGGCGACAGCGGGCGACAGCCCCGTCGAGACCGCGCATTATCTCGGCATCACGCCGACATGGGTGGACGGCACCTCGGTGGGCGGATGTTCCTTCATGCTGCATGTCCGCCACGCGGCGGCCGCCATCAATGAAGGCCTGTGCAACACGGTCCTCATCACCCATGCGGAATCGGGACGTTCGCGCGTCGGCGCGCGGCGCTTCAGCCGCGATCCGCAGAGCCAGCAGGGTCAGTTCGAAGTTCCCTATGGCATCACGAACCCGCCGAGCATGTTCACCATTCCCGCCCTGCGCTACATGAAGACCTATGGCGTGACCGAGGAAGACGTGGCCATGGTCGCCGTGATCCAGCGCGAATGGGCCGCGAAAAACCCGCGCGCCAGCTTCCGCGATCTCATCACCGTCGACGATGTGCTGAACTCGCGCATGATCTCCTGGCCGTTCCGGCTGCTGATGTGCTGCCTCGTCACCGATGGCGGCGGTGCGCTCATCCTCACCAGTGCCGAGCGCGCAAAGGACTTCCCGCAAAAGCCCGTCTACATTCTCGGCACGGGCGAAAGCGTGGAAACGCCCATGGTCAGCCAGATGGAAGACTTCACCACGTCGAAGGCCTTCCGCGTCTCGGGCAAGAAAGCCTTCGACGAAGCGGGCATCAAGCATTCCGATGTCGATCACCTGATGATCTATGACGCCTTCGCGCATCTGCCGATCTACGGGCTTGAAGACCTCGGCTTTTGCGAGCGTGGCGAAGGCGCGGCCTTCATCCGCGAACGCAACACGGCGCCCGGCGGCAAGCTGCCGCTCAACACCAATGGCGGCGGCCTCTCCTACATGCATTCGGGCATGTATGGCATGTATGCGCTTCAGGAAAGCGTGCGGCAGATGCGTGGCATTGCGCCCGCCCAGGTGCCGGATGCGAAGATTTCCATCGCGCATGGCGTGGGCGGCATGTTCGCCTCGTCGGGCACGATCGTCTTCTCCAACGAAGCGCCTTAAGAAAAGCAGGAGAGCCCGGCATGCATCTCGCAAAACCCCGCATCGATGTCGGGCTCTTCACCAACTCGCTCGAGCCCATGCTCGACTTCTGGCAGAACAAGGTCGGCCTGAAACTCGATCACGTCCTGCCGCTGGGCGGCGGCAAACGCCAGCACCGCCACGACCTCGCGGGCTCGGTTCTGAAGATCAACCATGCCCGCGATCCGCTGCCCAATGCGCCGCCCTCGGGCTACCGCGAATTGCTGATCGCACGGACAGGTATCAACAAGCCTGAAGCCCTCACCGATCCCGACGGCAACCGCGTCACGCTGGTGCCGGAAGGCTATCTGGGCATCACGCGCATTGGTGTCCGTCTCGGCGTGCGCGACCTTGCCGCCCATCGCGACTTCTATGGCCGCGTGCTGGAGCTTGAGGAAATCCCCGTTGAAAGCGGCATCGCCTTTCGTTGCGGCGACAGCATGATCCTGGCGGAGGAAGACCCGGACGCCCCCGCCGACGCCGCCATGGATGGGCCGGGCTGGCGCTATATCACCGTGCAGATCTTCAAGGTCGATGAGGAACATGCCGCGATCCTCGCCCGGGGCGGCGCAGAAGGCGCAGCGCCGCGCACATTGGGCGAAACGGCGCGCATTTCCTTCATCCGCGATCCCGACGGCAACTGGATCGAGATGTCCCAGCGCGCCTCGCTGACCGGCTCTCTCGACTGACGGCGCACATCGGCTAGACTGCTCTCCTCAAACCCCGGCACAAGACCGGAGAGGCGAGGAGGAGACCATGAGCGCCAAAAGCTACAAGACCATCGAGGTAAACCCCATCGCCGGTGCGCTCGGCGCGGAGATCGAGGGCGCGGACCTGTCCGCCGATCTTTCCAACGAACAGTTCGACGACATCCACCAGGCCTTTCTGGATCATCTGGTGATCTTCTTCCGCGACCAGAAGCTGACGCCCGAAAAGCACAAGGAATTCGGCCGCCGTTTCGGCACGCTCAACATCCATCCTTATGTGAAGGGCATGGAAGGGCATCCGGAAATCATGCGCATCGTGAAGGAGCCGGAAGACAGGCTGAATTTCGGCGGCGGCTGGCATTCCGACATGTCGTTTCTGGAAGAACCGGCGCTCGGCTCCATCCTTTACGCCAAGGACGTGCCCCCTTATGGCGGCGACACGCTCTGGGCGAACCAGTATCTCGCCTATGAAACGCTGTCGGACGGCATGAAGAAGACGCTGGAGGGCCTGAAAGCCGTCCATACCGCCAAGGCGGAATACGGGCGCGAAGGCCATTCCGCACAAAAGCGCAAGGGCATGGAGGTCAACCGGGCCGAGGGTGACGTGCCTGCCTATGAGCACCCCGTGGTGCGCACTCATCCGGAAACGGGGCGCAAGGGGCTTTATGTGAACCCCGCCTTCACCGAGCGCTTCGTCGGCTGGACGCGGCGCGAAAGCCAGCCGCTCCTGCAGTTCCTCTATGAGCACTGCACGCAGGAACCCTTCACCTGCCGTTTTCGCTGGACGAAAGGCGCGCTCGCCTTCTGGGACAATCGCTGCACGCAGCATTTCGCGCTCAACGACTATCACGGCCACCGCCGCGAGATGGAGCGCGTCACGGTGAACGGCGACCGGCCGGTCTGAGGGCTCGGCACCGTTCTCACGCTCATGTGATCCGCACACGCCCTCCGGTTCGTTATTCTCCTGCGGGAAACGAAAGAAAGGCGCACCGTGGAATCGATCTACTACGCCCTGACATGGGCCTGCCATCGCCGCTGCAAGCACTGCTACGACACGCGCTTCCGCCCTTACGTCCGCGACTACCTCGCCGCGGTCATGGCCGAGGGCGAGGCGAGCTTCCGCAAGATCGTCGCCAACCTGCCCGACAGCATGATCTACAAGGATCCCGCCCGGCCGGACGCCGACGGAAACCCGTCGGAACGGGTAGGCCGGATCATTATTTCAGGCGGCGAAGTGATGATCGACCCGGTGCGCGAAACGCTCTTCTATCCCGCGCTCGACGCACTGACCGAAAAATACGGAAAAAACGGCGTCCGCCTCTCCATGCAGACAACGGGCGATATCCTGACACCGCGAATGCTGGACGAATTGCGCGAGCACAATATCTGGACCGTCGCCATCGCCAGCATGGACGACTTCCATGTCGGCATGGAGGGCGCAAAGCGCGAGGCCTTCCAGGAAAAGCTGACGGAGATGTTTCTGGCAGCCGGCTTCGAACCCGCCCCGAAAGACGGCGAAGCCAAAGGCCCCAGCTTCCTGTTCTTCGGCGCCCAGCCCGGCCAGTGGATCGAGGAATTATGGCCGCGCGGCCGCGCCTGGGAGAACGGCCTTTCCACCGCCGGCATGGAAACCGATTTCTGCGCCCGCTGGTCCGGCGCCAGGAATTTCCTGAACCATGGTTTTGCCGGATCGGAAGTCGCCATCGAACCCAATGGCGATGTCTATCCCTGCTGCCTGAAAACGAAACTGCCGATCGGCAATCTGACGGAAGAACGCCTGACCGACATTCTCGACAGCCTCAAAGGCCACCCCGTCTTCGAGGCGCTCAATCAGGGCGATCCGCTGCGCATGGGCGAAAGCATGGGCTGGACCGAAACGCGCATGCGAGCGGAGTCGCACACCACCACGCCGCAGGGATTGCCTTACGCAAATCCCTGTATCGGCTGCGACCGCTTCCACGAGGAAATGCTGGGTCCCGTTATTCGCGAATTGCGCGAGGCGCGGCGTCAGGCCTCGATAGCCTGACCGTCTCGCGCGTCGCGGCGCTTCTCCCGCCATGAAACGACAATGAGATAGACCGTCGGGACCACGAAGAGCGTCAGCAGCGTGCCGAAGCTCATCCCGCCGACGATCACGACGCCGATGGCCTGGCGGCTTTCCGCGCCCGCGCCGCTTGCCAGCGCCAGCGGCATCGACCCCAGCACCATCGCGCCCGTCGTCATCAGGATCGGACGCAGCCGAAGCC
>NZ_NYVD01000070.1 GCF_002684405.1 Parvibaculum sp.
GCGAGCCAGCAAGACGCCATTGATGCCGCCCGCCGACGCCCCCGCGATCGTATCGACGAAAACGCGCAGATCGAGAGACTGGCCGATGGCCTGCAGCAGTTCGAAATAGAGCGGCTCTGTATCGGTTTCGCGAGCCGTATCGGTGTTGATATCCTCATAGCTCAGCGTCTGGCGCCTGGCGTGGTCCGGCTCGCCATGGAACATGGCCGAGGCGCGCAGGAGCTTTTGCACCTCCTTGGTGACGCCATGCATGTAGACCGCCAGCGATACGCCGCCATAACAGACCAGCGCCAGCCTGAGTTCTTTTTCCTTCATGGCCCCGAGTCGCCCCTTTTCGCGCCGATTTGCGGTCTACTCTAATCGTCACAGGCCCGAGAGCCAAAAGGTGAACTGAGGTCGGGGAACGTCTGCCTTGAATAAACATTAGAAATATCTAATATGTAGAGCAAATCACTCTCGGGCAGGCACTCGACAATGGAACTTCTCACCCCGGACATACTGGCCGTCTTTTCAGGCGTTCTGATCGGCCTCACGCTGGGCCTGATCGGCGGCGGCGGATCGATTCTGGCCGTGCCGCTCCTTGTCTATGTGGTCGGGGTCGGCTCCACGCATCTGGCAATCGGCACGAGTGCGTTCGCCGTCGCGGTCAATGCCGCCTTCGGTCTTGCGATGCATGCGCGGGCGCACACCGTCAAATGGCCCTGTGCGAGCGTTTTTGCCGGGTCGGGCATCGCAGGCGCGGCGCTGGGCGCCTGGGTGGGCAAGATGGTCGATGGAGAGACGTTGCTGGCGTTGTTCGGCCTGTTGATGATCGGCATCGGCGCGTCGATGTTCCTGCGCCGGTCCGATGGCGGCGACCCCGATGTGCATCTCGATACGGCCTCCGCGCCCCGTCTGCTGCCGCCTCTGGCGGGGGCCGGACTGAGTGTCGGTGCGCTGTCCGGCTTTTTCGGCATAGGGGGCGGCTTCCTCATCGTGCCGGGCCTCATCACGGTCACCGCCATGCCGATCCTGAACGCGGTCGGCTCCTCGCTAGTCTCGGTGACGGTGTTCGGCCTCACCACCTCCACCAGCTATGCGCTGTCCGGCCTCGTGGATTGGCGGGTCGCCGCCTTCCTCATCGGCGGCGGGGCGGTGGGGGCGTTTCTGGGCCAGCGCCTTGCCGGGCGGCTCTCCGGCGAAAAGCAGCTTCTGTCGAAGATCTTTGCCGTGTTCGTGATCGTGGTCGGGCTCTACGTGACCGGACAAGGGGTTGTCGCTCTTCTCTGATACTGCCGAAAGCGCCTCCGGTAGTCGATTTGCCTCATCCTGAAATTAATGGCTTCCATTGACTTTGGTGCGCGCCGCTGACATTTATGTTGGCAATATCGGTGTGGAGAGGCTGGTCGGGGAGAAATTAATGGAAATCATTAATGGCGGGCACCGTGCTCGATGGCGCATGCGGATGCTGATTTTCCCGGCCCTGTTGGCCGGATTGGTCCACGGCGCGCCGGCACTGGCCGAGGCCGAACCGGGCAAGCCCAATATCGTCGTTTTGCTGGTCGACGATGCCGCACTGATGGATTTCGGCGTTTACGGTGGCGAGGCCCGCACGCCGAATATCGATGCGCTGGCCGCGCGCGGGGCGCTCTTCACCCAGTACCGTTCTTCGCCGCTTTGCGCGCCCTCGCGCGCCATGCTGCTCACCGGCATGGACAATCACCGAAACGGCGTCGCCACCATTCCCGAAGTTATCCCGCCCGAGCAGGAGGGGAAGCCGGGTTACACGCTCTCGCTGGAACCGGGCGTTGCGACGCTGGCCGACTATCTGAAGGAGGCCGGCTATCGCACCTACATGACGGGCAAATGGCATCTGGGCAGCGGCGAGGGCGATCTGCCGGTGTCGCACGGTTTCGACCGTTCTTTCGCGCTCGATGCATCGGGGGCAGACAATTGGGAAGACAAATCCTACATGCCCTTCTACGCAGAGGCCCCCTGGTTCGAGGACGGGAAGCCTGCCGCGCTTCCCGAGGATTTTTACTCGTCGAAATTCATCGTCGACAAGGCGATCAGCTATATCGACGAGGACGACACCGCCGCGCCGTTCTTTGCCTATGTCGCTTTTCAGGCGATCCACATTCCCGTTCAGGCCCCGGCGGAATTCACCGGGAATTACGATGGCGTCTATGACGAGGGCTGGGAAGCCCTGCGCAAGGCCCGCCATGAAAAGGCCATTGCGGAAGGTCTCGTGCCGAAAGGAGCCAAGCTCGCGCCCATGCCGAAAGGGTCGAGGCCCTGGAGCGCGCTGAGCAAGGACGAGCAGAAGCTCTATGCCGCGCGCATGCAGGTCAATGCGGGCATGCTGGAGGCGATGGACTTCCATGTTGGGCGTCTGATCGAGCATCTGAAGGCGGAGGGCGCCTATGACAATACGATCTTCGTGGTGACGTCGGACAACGGTCCCGCACCCAGCCGTGGCGACAATAACTGGCAGCTTGCGCTGTGGATGAAGTTCAATGGCTACCATCTGGGCATGAAGAACATCGGCGAAAAGGGGAGCTGGGGTTTCATCGGGCCGGAATGGGCCAATGCCGCGGCCTCGCCGGGCGATCTCTTCAAATTCTATGCGGCAAGTGGCGGCGTGCGTGTGCCCTTCGTGATTGCGGGGCCGGGTGTCCCGCATGAGCGCGTGCAGTCCTTCGCCATGGTGACCGACGTCGCGCCGACCCTGCTGGAACTGGCAGGCATTGCGCCGGATGCGACAGGCCGGCGGCCCATGACCGGGCGCAGCCTTGTACCGGTGCTGGAAGGCGACGCGCCGCACACCTATGGGCCGGAGGACCCGGCGGGGATCGAAGTGTCGGGCAATACGGGCTTCTATCTCGACGGCTACAAGATCACCCGCAACATGGCCCCCATGGGCGATGGCAAATGGCGTCTCTACGACATCGGGGCGGATCCCGGCGAGACGACGGATCTCTCCGAAACCAAGCCCGAGGTGAAGCAGAAGCTCCTCATGGCCTATGCGGCTTACGCGAAGAAGATGGGCGTGCTGGAGATGCCGAAGGGGTATAGCTCAACCACTCAGCTTGACAGGAACACCCGCGAGCGTGTTCTGGCCCTGCACCCCTGGATACGCATCGTGGGCATTGCTGTGATCTTGTCGGTTTTCGCCGGAATTATATGGGGTATACGCAGTATTGTGCTGCGTCGGCGCGCGGGGAGGGCGGCCGGATGAAAGTATACGGTCTCAAATGCTCCTACTTCACGGGCAAGCTCGAAAGCTATCTGCGCTACAAGGAGATTCCTTACGAGTTCCGCGCCATGATCGTCCGGGAATTCACGAAGACCATTCCGGCCAAAACCGGCGCAATGCAGATGCCCGCTGTCGAACTCGATGACGGACGCTGGATGACGGATACGAGCCCGATCATCGACTGGTTCGAGACACAGCATTCAGAGCATCCGATCCTCCCCGACGACCCGGCACAGGCTTTCATCTGCCGCCTCATCGAGGATTACGCGGATGAATGGATGTGGCGCTCGGCCATGCATTACCGATGGAGCTACCCTGAGAGCGCGAAATTGCTGGCGCGTCAGATCGCCGATGAGTTGACGACGGATGTGCGCCTTCCGGGCTGGCTCAAGCGGAACCGGACGGAAAAGCGGCAATTCAATAATTTCGTTCTTGGCGACGGCGTGAACGACCGCACCCGCACCAATGTGGAGCAGGGCTATAAGACCCTGTTGAAGGTTCTCAACAATATCTTCGAGACGAGGCGCTATGTGTTGGGCGACCGGCCCACGCTTGCCGATATTGGGCTTATGGGGCCGCTCTTCCGGCATTTCTCAATGGATCCGACGCCCGCCATCATCATGCGCGAAACAGCGCCCGGCGTGATGGCCTGGGTCTATCGCGTATGGAATGCGCGCGCCTCGCGAGAGCATGGAGAACTGGTCTCCGGTATCCCCGACGATCTCCTGCCGCTCCTGAAAGAAATCGGCGAGACGCATCTGGAAGCCCTATGCGCCAATGCCGAAGCCTTTGCGAAGGGGCAGGAGCGCTATGAGGTCGATATTCAGGGCACGCCCTATACCGATCTGCCGGTCTCGCATTATCGCGTCTGGTGTCTGGAGATGCTCCAGAAGCGCTACAAGGCGCTGGGCGAGAACGCCCGCTCTGGCCTGTCCAAGGTGCTGGAAGAACAGGGTTGCGTGGAGCCGCTTCTGAGGCTTCCCGATGTGCGGAGCGGCTACGACCCGGAAGGCAAAACCCCCTTCGGCCATTCCTCGCTCCCCGTGTTCAAAGAAATCAAGAGTTAGTCGGCTTCGCTTTCACCGGCATATCCGTTTGAGGCAGAAGCTCCAGCAGTCGCTCAAGGGGCACGACCTCTCTTGTGTTGCCTGTCTCCATATCGTGCAGCCAGATGGACCAATTGTGGCCGCGATCCTCATCGGCGCGAAGGAGCACGATAGAACCGTCTGCTGATGCGTCTGTCTCGGAGGTGTATGTTTCGAGTGTGGTCAGTCGGCTGGTCTGAGTGCCTTCGAAAAGATACAGGTCATATACATATCCGCGTTGACCCTTGGTGGAGTCCGCGCGCGAGGTAAAGAATACTTTCTTCCCGTCTGCAGATGCAGAAAGTTGGCTGTAGCCCAGTTTGGTGAGCGGCAGGAAATAGTCCAACTCGCCATCCGGCTTTAGGCTGCATGGAAAGGGGTAGACCAATGACTTTCCCGCAGCCTCCATGGCGGCCTGGGCCGGTCCTCTAGACGGCGCTTTACAAGTAAAGATGAGATCGCCGTTTGCTGTTGGCGTCATTTTTCCGACCAACTGAAAAGTGGACGGTGTGATTGTGTTCGGCAGCAGGATCGTCTCCTGCGGATCGTCCAGCTTTACGGACGCTATGCCGAAAAAGCCAGCGGGGCGGGAGCCGCCCTCCTTGTTCCACTCTGCCTTTGCCCATGAAAAATAGATGGTCTGCCCGTCGGGGGAGAATTCTGGTGACAGCCGGATCTCGGAGCCGCCGTTTTCGGTCAGCTGCGTGTATTTGCCGGTTTCCAGATCGAACAAGCCGATGTGATAGCCGAACTCGGATTTTGAACAGGTCAAGTAGCAGAAGGCTGTCACCGACAGACGCTTGCCGTCGGGAGAGAATGATGGCGCTCCGACGCGGAGATATTCAGGCAGTTTGAGAAACTCTACCCGGTCGCTGTTGATATGATAGAGCGCGATGCCTTTTAGCGATTTCTCGCTGCGCTTGTCCTCGTAGGAAAACGCTACTCGGTCGCCCGACGGCGAAAGTGATGCAGATCTGATCTGAACATCGAGCTGGGGCTTTGGTCCGGGATACTCTGGTTTGCATCCGGCGATGGCGATCCCGAAAATCAGGCAGAGGAGGGGGAGCGCACCTTGTTTCGATGTCGACTGAGAGAATGCGACCGAAATTGCCTCAAAAAATAACCGGGCAGAATTCACTCGCGGCTTACGATGAATAGAAACGCTGTCGACCATTAGTCTCCCCCCAAAGGTCGGCCGCTCAGGCGGCACTATTTTAGGAAGTTTAGACGAGGGTGCTCCACTCCGGCCATCACGAAGTGACCGGCCGGATTTCCAGCGGATGGGGTGTTTCAGTTTTTCAGAAAAATGGTGGGCGGTACTGGATTCGAACCAGTGACCCCAGCGATGTGAACACTGTGCTCTACCAACTGAGCTAACCGCCCACGCGGGCTGCGGAGGTCTCCCCCCGCGCCGGGAGCCCGTCTATAGAGTCTCAGCCAGCTTCAAGTCAAGCGTTCCCGTGGCTTTTCACGATGTCTCGCCGAAATGGCGCGGAAGGATCGCCTCCAGCGCCTTCGGAAACTCGTCGAAATGGCCGATGAGATAATCGGCGCCCAATTCATCGAGGGATACCCGCCGATAACCGAAATCCACGCAAATGCATGGGATTTCCGCATTCTTCGCCGCAGCCGTGTCCGTCTCGCTATCTCCCACCATCACGGCGTGAATTGGCTCCGCCTTGAGCTGGCGCAGTGCCTCGAAGAGATGCTCGGGATCCGGTTTTTTGACCGGCAGCGTGTCGCCGCCGATCACGACCGGAAAAAACCGGTCGATTTCGAGAACCCGCAGCAATTCCCGCGACAGGTGCTCCACCTTGTTGGTGCAGACGGCAAGCCCGGCCCCTTGGTCGGAAAGTTCTTCCAGCAGCTCCCGCACGCCCGGCCAGAGCTGCGTGTGATCGGCGATATGGTCGGCGTAATAGTCGAGAAACTCCTCGAAAAGCTGGTCCAGCAGCGCCTCGGAGGCGGGCTCGCCGGTCTCGCGAAAGCCACGGTCCATAAGGAGCCGTGCGCCGCCGCCAACCAGATGGCGCACCCGCGTATCCGGAATACGGTCGCGGCCATGGCGCGTCAGCACCACATTCATTGTTTCGCACAAATCAGCGGCGGTATCGGCCAGCGTACCGTCCAGATCGAAAAGAAGGGCAGGGCGTTCGGGCATCGTCTCTCTCGAATTTTGCGTGCCGCTCTGTCGCACGGGAAGGCCTGGCGGGCAAGCTGCCCATGAAACCGGTGCATTTTTTCCTTCCCTTCGGCGTGCGGGGCGGCGACACTTTACCCATGTTGATCGCCTCGCGATATCAGGCCCGTATGGCCGAGCCGGGGCGGGACGAGGACATTCTCGCCCGTCTGAAGATCGCGTGCTGGCAGGAATCCTACGACCAGCTTCTCCCCGCCGACATTCTGAAGGGTATGAGCCTTGAGCGCACCCGCGCGACATGGCGGCATTCATTGCAGCATGGCATCGCCTGGATCGCCGAGCAGGGTGGCGCGCCCGTCGGTTTCGGCCATATGCGCGGCGATGAAATAACGATGCTTTATGTGCTGGCAAGCGATCAGGGCCACGGCCTTGGCTGCGAATTGCTGCTGCACCTTTTTGAGGAGATCGCCTGCTTCGGCCATCGCAAGGCGCATCTCTGGGTATTGGCGGAAAACCACAAGGCGCGCCGCTTCTATGCGCGAATGGGCGGCACCGCAGATGCGCGCCGCCCGGTCGGATTCGCGAATTATCCCGACATCATGGAAGTCCGCTACAATTTCGATATTGGCGGATAGCTGCTAATCGGCGGCCTTGTTGAGGCCTTCCTGCGTCCACTCGCCGAGCCCCCGCAATGTCTGCTCGTAACAGCTGAGCGCGTTGGTCAGGACATTCTCCTGCCAGCTCCGGCGGCGCGGCGCATAATCGTCGCGGATTTCCTCGAAATAGCCTTCGGCCTCCGGTGCATCGAAGCTGCCCTCGAAGCGCAGCCAGCGCTCCAGCATGGAAACGCGCATCGCTTTCGCCGGATCGTTCTTGAGGCGGGCGGAGCGGAATTCGATCACGGCGCCCGTGACACTCGCATGCGGGGCCACCATCTCCTCAAGGCCCCAGAAAAGAATGCCCCGCCTTGTCGGGCGTTTCGAACCCCACATGCGCTCGATCGTTTTCGGGTCGAGCGAGTTCGGTCCCCACCAGCGTTTGGCGCGATTAAGCGCCGCGCTGCCGGGACGCGAAAAGCACAGATGGATAAGATCTCCGTCACCCGCCGGGCCGGAATGCCAGTCGATGAACCCGATGCGCGGCGCATGGGCCAGCTCGCGGGCGACGATCTCCCGGATGACGAGATTGGACCATTCGGGCGCGGTGCCGCCGAAATGATAGCCGTCGGCATGGGTGTACTGCCCCCGGCTCAACGCATCTTCAAGCGCCCATTGCCCGTGCCGGTCGATGAAGCGCGCGCCGGCCATGAGCATCTTGTGGATCGCGTTCTCGTCGATCCGCTTCGGGCAAAGCGAAGGGTGCAGTTCCGCGTAGAGCGGATTTTCCGGATGGGGCTGGCTGTGGTCGAGAAAATTGCGGTTCAGATCGACATTGTTCTCGGTGCAGCGAAGTCCCCAGGCGAAGCCGAACGGGTTGACCGCGTGCAGCATGAGCATGGCGACGCCGGGCGGTAACGAGGCGGCGCCCCCTTCGCGGATCCAGGCGATCTGCGCGGCCGAGCCGCCGAATCCCTCCGCGCCATGCGTGCCGCAGGTATTGAGAAGCACCGTCGAGGCATCAGCCGGGCCGAACCAGGCACTGTCCAGATGAAGCTCATGGCCCAAAGGACCGCGGGCCAATGGATTTTCATAACTGGCAATCCGCGCGCCCGCTTCCGCCGCCGCGGCAAGAAAACGGCGCCGGGCCTGAAGATAGGTTTCGGAAAAACAGCTTTCGGGGGTAATCCTCACCTCGATGCCGCCCCTTTCCGCTTTCGCCGCGGGAGTGTTAACAATGCTCTGTCCGCATCGCTGCGGCGCAGATTTCGAACGAGTTTTAATCTTATCTGACGCGCATCACGGCGGAAACGATAGAAAGTGGCCCTGCCGGGCCCGCCCAATTGGAGAAATCCCCCATGACTGCCTCCAAGTCCCTTCCCGATTGCCTGAAAGACCGGGCGCTGCTGAAGGACCGTTGTTTCATTGATGGTGAGTGGATTGGCGCGGATGGCGCGACGATTGACGTGACGAACCCTGCGACAGGCGATCTGATCGCCAAAGTTCCCTCGCTCGGCGTGAACGATGTCCGCCGGGCGGTCGATGCCGCGGAGAAGGCGCAGAAGGACTGGGCTGCCCGCCCGGCCAAGGAGCGCGCCGCGATCCTGCGCAAATGGTTCGATCTCATCATGGCCAACCAGGACGATCTGGGGGCCATCATGACGGCCGAGCAGGGCAAGCCGCTGACGGAAGCCAAGGGCGAGGTCGCTTATGCTGCGTCCTTCATCGAGTATTATTCCGAAGAGGCCAAACGCATTTATGGCTCCATCGTGCCCGCGCCGACGACGGACCGGCGCATCGTGGTGCTGAAACAGCCCATCGGCGTTTGCGCGGCCATCACGCCCTGGAACTTCCCGGCGGCGATGATTACGCGAAAGGCGGGCCCCGCGCTCGCAGCGGGCTGCGCCATGGTGGTGAAGCCAGCCAGCGCGACGCCGCTTTCCGCCTTCGCCCTGGCGGAGCTTGCCGACCGCGCCGGGTTGCCCAAAGGCCTGCTCTCGGTCATTACTGGCAAGGCCGGCGAACTCGGCACGGAAATGACCACCAATGCCAAGATCCGCAAGGTGACCTTCACCGGCTCGACGGAAATCGGCAAGAAGCTGATGGAACAGTCCGCATCCACGGTGAAGAAGGTCGCGCTGGAGCTTGGCGGCAATGCGCCTTTCATTGTGTTCGACGACGCCGATGTCGACGCGGCGGTGGAGGGGGCGCTTGCCTCCAAATATCGCAATACCGGCCAGACCTGCATCTGCACCAATCGCTTCCTCGTGCATGACAAGGTTTATGACAGCTTCGTCGAGAAACTCGGGCAGAAGGTTTCGGAACTGAAAGTCGGTTCCGGCTTCGAGGACGGCGTGGCCCAGGGCCCGCTGATTGACGAGGCTGGCGTGGAAAAGGTCGAGGAACATCTGGCCGATGCCACCTCCAAGGGCGCGCGTATCGTCACCGGCGGCAAGCGGCATGAGTTGGGCGGCACCTTCTTCCAGCCCACTGTGATTGCCGATGCGACGCCGGACATGCTTGTCGCGCAGGAAGAAACCTTCGGACCTCTCGCGCCGGTCTTCCGTTTCAAGACGGAAGATGAGGCAATCAAGATGGCGAACGACACCCCCTTCGGCCTTGCCTCCTATTTCTACAGCCGCGATGTCGCGCGGTGTTGGCGTGTGGCGGAGGCGCTGGAATACGGCCTTGTGGGCGTCAATGCGGGCCTCATTTCAACCGAGGTGGCGCCCTTCGGAGGCTATAAGGAGTCCGGGCTCGGCCGCGAAGGCGGGCCCTGGGGCATCGAGGAATTCCTGGAAACGAAATATGTCGCAATGGCGGGGCTTTGAGCGATGAGTTCGAATGAGCAGAAGAAGAATGCGGCGCTGAAGGCAGCGAGCTTTATCGAAAACGGCATGAAGCTCGGTCTTGGCACGGGCTCCACGGCGGAATATTTCGTCCAGGCGCTGGGCGCGCGCGTGGCCGAAGGGCTCGACATTGTCGGCGTGCCGACCTCCGAGCGCACTCGCGCCATGGCGGAGACGCTGGGCATCCCGCTCACCAATCTCGACGACACGCCGCATCTCGATATCACCATCGACGGGGCGGATGAGCTCGACAGCAAGCTGCGCCTCATCAAGGGCGGTGGCGGCGCGCTCCTGCGCGAAAAGATCGTGGCGACGGCTTCGGATCGCATGATCGTGATTGCGGACGTCTCGAAAGTGGTCGGAACGCTGGGCGCCTTCCCGTTGCCGGTGGAAGTGATCCCCTTCGGGTCCACCGCGACGGTGGGCCGGATGGCGGATGTGGCGAAGGCTTGCGGCTGCGAGGGCGAGATTCGCCTGCGGGCCGACGAGTTCGGCGAGCCGTTCTTCACCGATTCCGAGAATTTCATCTTCGACTGCCATTTCGGCAGCATTCCCGATCCGGACAGCCTCGCGGCGGAGCTGAACAAGATCGCAGGCGTCGTCGATAACGGATTGTTTATCGGAATTTGTTCCTTCGCCATTGTCGGAACGGACCAGGGTTCCGACATAATCGGTCAGTAACCCGCCGGACAGGGCAGGTTCTCTCACATGGGGCGGCCTCGCATGTATGCCGCTCACCCAAAAAGACTTAGGCGACCGGGAGCGGCTGATGACGCAGTATGACTATGACCTCTTTGTGATCGGAGCCGGCTCCGGTGGTGTACGTGCCAGCCGTGTGGCCGCCAGCCATGGCGCGAAAGTGGCGGTGGCCGAGGAATATCGCGTTGGCGGCACCTGCGTCATTCGCGGCTGTGTGCCGAAGAAGCTTTTCGTCTATGCCAGCCACTTTGCCGAGGAGTTCGAGGAAGCGGCGGGCTTCGGCTGGCAGGTCGGCGAGGCTCGTTTCGACTGGAAGACGCTGCTTGCCAACAAGGATCGCGAAATCGACCGGTTGAACGGTATCTACATCCGCAATCTGAACAATGCGGGCGTGGAGATCATCGAAAGCCGCGCCGTGCTGAAGGATGCGCACACCGTTTATCTCGCGGGCGAAGATCGCGACGTGACGGCGGAGCGCATTCTGATCGCCGTCGGTGCCACGCCCTACCTGTCGGATATTCCCGGCATCGAATATGCGATCAGCTCCAACGAAGCCTTCCATCTGGAAGAACTGCCAAAGCGTATCGTGGTCGCAGGCGGCGGATATATCGCTGTCGAGTTCGCGGGCATCTTCAACGGGCTCGGTGTGGAAGTGACGCAGCTCTATCGCGGGCCGCTCTTCATGCGCGGTTTCGACGATGATCTGCGCGATACGCTGGCCGAGGAAATGCGCAAGAAGGGCGTCGACCTGCGTATGGATTGCGACATCACGGCGATCGAAAAGCAGGACAATGGCGAGCTTCACCTGAAGCTCTCCAATGGCGACACGATCCACACCGATGCGGTGATGTATGCGACCGGCCGCGTGCCGAAGACCGACGGGCTGGGCCTCGACCGGGCAGGGGTGCAGCTCGGCGATAATGGCGAGATTCTGGTCGACGAATATTCGCAGACCAATGTCGATAGCATCTACGCAGTGGGCGATGTGACGGACCGGGCGGCACTGACGCCGGTTGCGATCCGCGAAGGCCAGGCCTTTGCCGAAACCGTCTATGCGGACAAGCCGCTCACGGTCGATCACTCGATCATCCCGACCGCCGTCTTCTCCCAGCCGGAGCTGGGCACGGTCGGCCTGACCGAGACGGAGGCCCGCAAGGCCCATGGTGAGGTCGATATCTACAAGACGAGCTTCCGCCCCATGAAGGGCACGCTGTCGGGCAGCGAGGAAAAGACCTTCATGAAGCTCATCGTGCATCCGGAAACGGACAAGGTGCTGGGCGTTCACATCGTCGGCCCGGCCTCGGGCGAAATGATCCAGGCGCTCGGTATCGCCGTTTCGATGGGCGCAACCAAGGCCCAGTTCGATGCGACCATCGCGGTCCATCCCACGGCGGCGGAGGAGCTTGTGACGATGAAGCAGAAATGGGTCCCGCCCGCCCAGGCAGCGGAGTAAAACGGCGGAGTTGAAACATGGTGCTCGGTTTTCAGCCTGAGATGGATTTTCAGCGGCTTATTGGCTGGAAACTGTCTGAGGTCACTGTCGACAAGTGCCACGTCATGTTTTTCTTCAACAACAATCACGACCTTCTCAATGTTGCTGACAGGTTCTCGTACCGGTCGGCAGACGGAAGCTGCTGCTACACATATGAAATCTATGGCGAGCGGCAGTTCTTGGATGTCGCCGCGATTTTGTGGACTGCAATTTCAGACGTCGAAATCGTGTCTCGCTCCGAGCTGAAACTTGTCTTCGAAACCGGGGCCAGCATCTCCATTTTTGATAATCCCCGTTTTCGCTCATGGTGGTTTATGCCTGTCACCGAAAATGGCAGGAAACTCTGGATTTCCGACAAGGACCTCGACGAACTTACGGATGAGGAAATCGCCGCAGGGGCGGGAACGGGACAGGGGAGTGCGGGGAGTTAACCGCCTTTCCGGTTCATTATGCCGATCAAGGGCTTGGGGTTCCTTTTAGAGCCCTTGTGGACTATATATCCGCCTTCCATATGAAAGTTGGGCGCTTTCCCCGCAAAAGGGCCGGGACGCCGCGCATTTTCGCGTTTTGGAGATTGGATCGATGGCGGATCATTGGACACCGCATAGCTGGCGCTCGAAGCCGGCGAAGCATATTCCGGACTATCCGGATAAAATGGAACTCAATGCCGTGGAGCAGCGTCTGCGCTCCTATCCGCCGCTCGTGTTTGCAGGTGAGGCGCGCAAGCTGAAGGCCGAGCTGGCCGAAGTGTGCGAAGGCCGGGCTTTTCTGCTGCAGGGCGGCGATTGCGCGGAGAGCTTTGCCGAATTTTCAGCCGACAATATTCGCGACACCTTCCGTGTGCTGCTGCAGATGGCGGTGGTGCTGACCTATGCCGCCGCCTCGCCGGTGGTGAAGGTGGGCCGCATTGCGGGCCAGTTCGCCAAGCCGCGTTCCTCGCCCACCGAGACGCAGGGCGATGTGACGCTGCCGAGCTATCTGGGCGACAACATCAACGGGATCGACTTCAACGAGAAGTCGCGTATCCCCGATCCGGATCGTCTGCTGCGCGCCTACAGCCAGTCGGCCTCGACGCTGAACCTGCTGCGCGCCTTTGCGACGGGCGGTTATGCCGATCTCGATTTCGTGCATCGCTGGAATCTCGGCTTCCTGGCCGAGACGCCGGAAAGCGCGCGCTACGAAGAACTGGCGAACCGTATTTCCGAGACGCTGGACTTCATGAAGGCCTGCGGCATCAATGGCGAGACGGCGCCGCAGCTTCGTCAGACCGATTTCTTCACCAGCCATGAAGCGCTGCTTCTGGGCTATGAAGAAGCGATGACGCGCGTGGACAGCACGTCCGGCGATTTCTACGACACCTCGGCCCATATGCTCTGGATCGGCGACCGCACGCGCCAGCCGGACCATGCGCATGTGGAATTCCTGAGCGGCGTGAAGAACCCGATCGCCATGAAATGCGGCCCTTCGCTCGATCCGGAAGAGCTGGTGAAGCTCACCGACATTCTGAACCCGGACAATGAGCCGGGCCGCCTGACGCTCATTTGCCGTTTCGGCGCGGAGAATGTCGAAAAGCATCTGCCGGCACTGATCGAGGCGATCAAGCGCGAGGGCAAGAAGGTGGTGTGGTCCTGCGATCCCATGCATGGCAACACGATCAAGAGCTCGACCGGTTACAAGACGCGTCCCGTGGATCGCGTGCTCGCCGAGGTGCAGGCCTTCATGGCCGTGCATCGCGATCAGGGCACCCATGCGGGCGGCGTCCATTTCGAGATGACCGGCCAGAACGTGACGGAATGCCTTGGCGGTGCGCAGGCGATCACCGAGACGGAACTCGGCGATCGCTATCACACCCATTGCGATCCGCGCCTCAATGCCAGCCAGGCGCTGGAGCTGGCCTTCCTCATCGCCGAAGGGCTGAAGAAGGAACGTTCCGGCACCGCGATGAGCAATGTGGCGATGACCGCCGCTTTCTGATCGACGCGCGATACGAATTGAAAAGCCCGGCGGAAACGCCGGGCTTTTTGATTTAAACGCGAGACTATTTGGGCGAGTTTTTCAATTGTGGAAGCACGGCTTCCTCAATCCATTGGTACGGTGGGAAAGTTCTTATGTCTGTATCTTGTAAGTAGACATACGGCTTGTCTCTCTTCAAAAATTGCTTTTTTTGCCGCAGAGAAAATGGGAGCTTCGGAACAGTCAGAAACACCATGAAGCCCTTAACGATAAAAAACACCGTTAGATGAGGTGAGCGATAATCCGGAACGCGCCAAAGCGTTGGAGAAAAGATTGCTCCCTCAAGTGCCGCGCGTGGGAAAATGCCTGCGCCATCGTAAAGCGCGCTGAGTCCGCACGTGACGGATTGAAATGGATTTGTGTCCTCCTGGAAACTTTCTCTTAGAGCCTGTTCCAAAAAGAGGTGTGTGATTTCAGCGGCTTATGATTCTGTTGGTTTGCGAACTAACAGGAGATCGATATGCCGTGGACTGAAATCA
>NZ_NYVD01000071.1 GCF_002684405.1 Parvibaculum sp.
CTTAGCGCACACCCGCCCATGCAAAGGCCCGGCGCAGCTCCGCCACCGCATTCGTTTCGTACCAACGTCCATGCGCGATGATGATGCGCTCCGGCGCCCAGCCGATCATGGTTTCGACGGCGCTTTTGATGTCGTCCTTGTGCCCGGAAAAAGTCATCCGCAGATCCTTCGGCATGGAGCCATGCGGATGCATCACCCCGCTCCATTTCATGGCAAGCCGCCCGAACCATCCGCCCACCTTCTCCTCTTCGAAATTCTCGATGAGGTCGGTGAGGATCAGCGTCTTCGACTTCCGGTGAAAGAAATCCGCCTCGGTGAGATAGCCGCCCGGCACGAGAAGCTGGTCGATCTCGCCCGTCCATTCCGGTTCGGTCTCATTCGTCAGCACACGGTCGAAACTGATGCCATGCGGCCCGGCTTTCTCGTCCACGCGCGGCGCGGCAAGGGAGAGCGCCTCAGGAAATGCCTTCTGCCAGTCGCCCACCCACCAGTAATGGATCTTGTTGGGCGCCACCAGAAAGCGCACCGGCCCCAGCGCCTCGACTTCCGCTTTCAGCGCGTCGGTCAGCTCCGTCGGCGAATGCACCCACAACCCGCCATCGGAAAGCCGAACAATGGTCATGCGGGTCGGAAAAGGGATGCTGGAGCTCAGCAGATAGCTCATCCGGATCACAGGACCGTCCACGATCCAGAGATCCTCCGCCACCGGCTTGAGAGCATCGATGGGTTCATAGGGCTTCGCACGAAACATGGGGTTTCCTTCTATTTGTTGGCCTTGCCCTTCTCCGGCAGCGCATAGGCCATGATGTAGTCGCCAAGCTTGGTCCCCGCCCGCGCATGGCCGCCCGCCGCGATCACCACATATTGCCGCCCCTTCCATGTATAAGACATGGGCGTCGCCTGCCCGCCCGCGGGAAGCCGCGCCTTCCAGATTTCGTCGCCCGTCTCCGTCGAATAGGCGCGAAGGTAGTTGTCCATCGTCGCGCCGATAAAGATGAGCCCGGTTTTGGTAACGAGCGGCCCGCCAAAACTCGGTACGCCCCATTCCAGCGGCAGCGCAAGAGGCGTCATGTCGCGCACGGTGCCGAACGGTTTGCGCCAGGCGATCTCGCCCGTCTTCATGTTCACCCCGATGAGATAGCCCCAGGGCGGCGGCGTGCAGGGAAGTCCCAGCGGCGACATGAAGAGGTCGCGCCGCATGCCATAGGGCGCACCGGTCTGCGGCGAAATCTCCGCCCCCTCATGCGTTTCCTTCTCGCCCTTGACCTTGTCGCGCGGAATAAGCGTCACGACATGCGCCATGCTGTTCATGTTCACCACGGCGATATCCCGCTTCGGGTCGAAGGCAAGCCCGCCCCAGTTCGCCCCGCCCCCGTTGAAGGGATAGAGGATCGTGCCCTGAAGCGAAGGCGGTGTGAAAAGCCCCTCGCTGCGATAATGTTGCAGGCGGCGATTGCAGGAAAGCTGGTCGAAGGCGAGCACGCCCCAGCTCCCGCCTTTCTTGAGCTTCTGCGGAATGAGCGCCGGCGGCTTCACCGGAAAAGGCTGCGTCGGCGACAGCTTCTCGCCGGGCACGTCGGATTGCGGCACCTTGCGCTCCTCGACCCCGAAAACGGGCTTGCCCGTATCGCGGTCGAGCACGAAGAGAAAGCCGGTCTTGGTCGCCTGAATGACCACATCTTCCGGCTTGCCGTCATGCATAATGGTGGCAAGCGTCGGCTGCGCGGGAAGGTCGTAATCCCAGACATCGTGATGCACGGTCTGGAAAGACCAGACCACCTGCCCGGATTCCACATCCACGGCGACGACTGAATCGGCAAGCGCATTATTGCCCGGCCGGCCGCCGCCGTAGAAATCCGGGCTTGCGCTGCTCGTCGGCAGGAAGACGAGGCCGCGCTCCTCGTCCACCGACATGGGCGCCCAGACATTGGCCGCGCCCACCTTGGCAAGCCCCGGTTCCTGATTGTTCGGATCGAGCGGATCGAATGTCCAGATGGGCTCGCCGCTGCGCGCATCGAAAGCGCGCACCACGCCGGACGGCGCATCGGTACGCGCATTGTCCGAAATGG
Organism: Parvibaculum sp.; assembly: GCF_002684405.1. GTDB lineage: Bacteria > Pseudomonadota > Alphaproteobacteria > Parvibaculales > Parvibaculaceae > Parvibaculum. The sequence goes on from NZ_NYVD01000071.1 coordinate 2,070, forward strand.
AAGAGCCGACGATCACCACATTATGGACCGTCACCGGCGGCGAGGTGATCTGGAATTCGCCGGGCCAGATCAGAAGCCTGTCCGGCCCCGCATCGACCATACCGGGCGTGATGCGCGAGCCGAAGCCGTTGCACACCTTGCCGCTATGCGCATCGAGCGCGATCAGTCGCGAATGATTGGTCGCAACGAAAATGCGCTCCGAACAGGCCTGCCCCTCCGGCGCGGACCTGTCCTTCCAATAGGCCACACCCCGGCAGACATATTGGTTGGCGGGCCGCAGCGTCAGCGGCAGATGCGGATCGAACCGCCATTTTTCATCGCCGGTCGCCGGGTCGAGCGCGATCACCTCATTATAGGGCGTGCAGAAAATCAGGCTCCCCGCCGCCAGGATCGGCGTGACCTCGAAAGCCGTGCGCGCCAGCACATTCTCCGGCTTCCCCTCCAGCGCCCCGGTCCGGAATTTCCAGGCGAGCGTCAGCTTCGACACATTGTCGGGCGCAATCTCGTCCGCCGCGACATAACGCTGCCCGCCCGCATCTCCGCCATAGGAGGCCCATCCCCCATCCGCCGCCCATGCCGGCGCGATCAGCAGGCAGAGCAGGACGCAGACACCGGTAATCCGAAAGGCGCGCATGGCCGTTTCCCAATTTTTATAATGAACCATTCATTCATATATTATACCCTGCAAGGGAAGGCAATGATTTCCGATTGAGAGCGGGATGCGGAAAAAGAGCGAAAAACGTCTGGAACAGATCGCCGAAGGCGCCGTGGACTGCTTCACGGAGCTGGGCTTTCGCCGCGCCCAGATGGCCGATATCGCGAAAGCGGCGGGCGTTTCCGTCGGCACCCTCTATCTCTACGTGACCGGCAAGGAAGCCCTGCTCCACCTCGCTATTCTGCGCGTCTGCGAGCGGCCGCTGGATACCCTCACCCTGCCGCTACGCGCACCCTCCATGCCGGAAACGGTGAAACTGGTCGCCGCCCGGCGGGCGGAAGTCGTGAAGCTCCCCTCCCTCGTCGCCGCCCTCGGCAAGGGCGCAAAGCCCGGCGCCGCGGACCTGCGGATGATCGGCGGAGAGTTTTACGACCTGCTGCATGAAGTCCGCCGCGCCGTCTGGCTCATGAACCGCCTCGCCCAGGAAATACCGGAAATCGACGCCCTGCAGGCGGCGGCCATGCGCGGCGATTTCCGCGACGATCTGGCGGCCGTCACGCTGAAAATCGTCGGCCGGCACGGCAAGCCGGGCCCCGACCTCAAGCTGGCCGCCCGCATCGCGCTGGAAGCGGTGTCATGGACGGCCATGCACCGCATGCGCGAAACGCCGGCCAATGCGATTGAAGGCCTCACCGAGAAAATGGCCAGGGAGACCGCCGCCCACAGCTTCGCCTCGACGCTGATATCGGCCGCGACCGAAGGCCGGGCCGATATGCGCGACCTTCAACTCAGCTCGTGATCTGGCGGATCGCCTCTTCCATCAGTTCCGCCATGGTCCGGCGGATCTGGTGGTCGGATTGCTCGACGCCCCTCTCGTCCAGGTCACGGCGCACCTTGCGGAACACGTCTTCCTCGCCCGCTTCCTCGAAATCGGCAGCCACCACCTCCTGTGCATAAGCCTCCGCCTCGGGGCCGGTGATCCCCATCAGCTCCGCCGCCCAGAGCCCCAGCAGCTTGTTGCGCCGGGCCGTGGCCTTGAAGCGCGTTTCCTCGTCATGGGCGAATTTGTTCTCATAGGCTTCACCACGCTTGTCGATATTGGACATGTGGACGCTGCTCCATCTCTCGGGTGCCACTGACCGGCCGATCCGGCCAGATTTCCCGCTCACATTACTGGACATAGGCACGGATGCCCGCCGATACCAGACAAGCCGGGCCACCCCTTGAACCCGGCCACCTGCCACCAGATATAAGACATTGTTCTGAAAGGTTTTTTATCCGGGAACAAGGTTTTACGCAGCCGCGAAAGGCGCCGATTGTATCCCCCCCTGCCTTGCGCTAATTTGCGCCTGCCGAAAGGGCGATTCCGAAGGACCCTTTCTCCCGGGGCCCGGCGGCCCGGATCGAGAGACCTGCCCCGCATCTCGCCCTCAAGGCCCATGAGCCCGAGGGGCGCCAACCGAATGGATTCAACAATATGAGCCGGCGCAGACGCGTTTACGAAGGCAAGGCCAAAGTCCTTTACGAAGGCCCGGAACCGGGCACGCTCGTCCAGCATTTCAAGGACGACACCACCGCCTTCGACGCGACGAAACATGCCGTCATCGAGGGCAAGGGTGTCCTGAACAACCGCATCTCGGAGTTCGTCTTCACGCGGCTGAACGAGATCGGCGTCCCCACCCATTTCATTCGCTCGATCAATATGCGCGAGCAGCTGATCCGCGAAGTCGAGATCATTCCGATTGAAGTGGTGGTGCGCAACGTGGCGGCGGGTTCGCTCGCAAAGCGCCTCGGCCTCGAGGAAGGCACGCAGCTCCCCCGCTCCATCATCGAATTCTATTACAAGTCGGACGAACTGCACGACCCGATGGTCTCCGAAGAGCACATCACCGCTTTCGGCTGGGCCTCGCCGCAGGAAATCGACGACATGATGGCGCTCGCGCTGCGCATCAACGATTTCCTGACCGGCCTCTTCCTCGGCATCGGCATCCGGCTGGTGGACTTCAAGGTCGAGTTCGGCCGCCAGTATGAAGGCGACATGATGCGCATTCTGCTCGCCGATGAAATCAGCCCGGACAGCTGCCGCCTCTGGGACATCAAATCGAACGACAAGCTCGACAAGGATCGCTTCCGCCGCGACATGGGCGGTCTCATCGAAGCCTATCAGGAAGTCGCGCGCCGCCTCGGCATTCTCTACGAGAACGAACCCAAGCGCCGCGGCCCGACGCTGGTGAAATAAGGACCGGCCCCGCCCCTCTGTCGTCATTGCGAGCGTCCTTCGGGGCGCGAAGCAATCCAGAAGGCGGCAGATGATGAAATGGATTGCGTCGTCGCTGCGCTCCTCGCAATGACGGCAGACATCCGAAACAAGGACACGGAAGACGCATGAAGGCCCGTATCAAAGTCACGCTCAAGAACGGCGTTCTCGATCCGCAAGGGAAAGCCATCCAGCACGCGCTCGGCGCGCTCGGCTTCGACGGCGTGGAGGGTGTGCGTCAGGGCAAGTTCATCGAAGTCGAACTCGCCGAAACCGACAAGGCCAAAGCCGAGGCCGCCCTCGACGAAATGTGCCGCCAGTTGCTCGCCAATACGGTGATCGAGAATTACGCCATCGAGCTGGACGAGAAGTAAGCATGAAATCGGCCGTCATCGTCTTCCCCGGCTCCAACCGCGAACGCGACATGTTGAATGCGCTGGAAATGATTTCCGGCACGCGTCCCGCCGCGGTCTGGCATGCCGATAGTGAATTGCCGGATGTGGATCTGGTCGTCGTCCCCGGCGGCTTTTCCTATGGCGACTATCTGCGTACCGGCGCCATCGCCGCCCGCGCGCATATCATGCCCGCCGTGGCGAAAGCTGCCGAACGCGGCGTCCGTGTGCTGGGCGTGTGCAACGGCTTCCAGATCCTCTGCGAGACGGGGCTTCTGCCCGGCGTGCTGATGCGCAATGCGGATCTCAAATTCGTCTGCCGCGAAGTGATGCTCGAAACCGCCAATGCGGATACCGACTTCACCCGCAAATATGCGCAAGGCCAGGTCTGGCGCTGCCCCGTCGCCCATGGCGAGGGCAATTACTTTGCCGATGAAGCCACCATCGAGCGCCTCGAAGGCGAAGGCCGCGTGGGCCTGCGCTATGCAAAGGGCGACAATCCCAACGGCTCCATCAACGACATCGCAGGCATCCTCAACGAACGCGGCAACGTGTTCGGCATGATGCCTCACCCGGAAAACATGATCGAAGAGCTGAACGGCTGCACCGATGGCCGGGCCCTGTTTGAAAGCGTGCTGGAGGCTGTGGCGTGATCCGTAACGATATCGAAATCACGCCGGAACTCATCGCCGAGCACGGCCTGAAACCGGACGAATATCAGCGCATTCTGGACCTCATCGGCCGCGAACCGACGCTCACCGAGCTCGGCATCTTCTCGGCCATGTGGAACGAGCACTGCTCCTATAAATCCTCCAAGAAATGGCTGCGCACGCTCCCCACCACCGGCGAGCGCGTCATTTGCGGCCCCGGCGAAAATGCGGGCGTCGTCGACATCGGCGACGGTCAGGCCGTCATCTTCAAGATGGAAAGCCACAACCACCCCTCCTATATCGAGCCTCATCAGGGCGCGGCGACGGGCGTGGGCGGAATCTTGCGCGACGTCTTCACCATGGGCGCACGCCCCATCGCGGCGTTGAACGCCCTGCGCTTCGGCGAGCCGGACCATCCCCGCACCCGGCACGTCGTCTCCGGCGTCGTCGCCGGCGTCGGTGGCTACGGCAATTCCTTCGGCGTGCCGACCGTCGGCGGCGAAGTGAATTTCGACCCCTCCTATAACGGCAACTGCCTTGTGAACGCCTTCGCGGCGGGCCTCGCGGATGCCGACAAGATCTTCTATTCCGAGGCCAAGGGCGTGGGGCTCCCCATCGTCTATCTCGGCTCGAAGACCGGCCGCGACGGCATTCACGGCGCGACCATGGCGTCTGCCGAGTTCGATCAGGATACGGAGGAAAAGCGCCCCACCGTCCAGATCGGCGACCCCTTCTCCGAAAAGCTGCTGCTGGAAGCCTGCCTGGAGCTGATGGCGTCCGGCGCCGTCATCGCCATTCAGGACATGGGCGCCGCCGGCCTCACCTGCTCGGCGGTCGAAATGGGCGCCAAGGGCAATCTCGGCGTGGACCTCAACCTCGATGCCGTGCCCTGCCGCGAAGAAGGCATGACGGCCTATGAGATGATGCTGTCGGAAAGCCAGGAGCGCATGCTCATGGTGCTCGACCCCGCCCTGGAAGAAGAAGCGAAAGCCATCTTCCTCAAATGGGACCTCGACTTCGCCATTGTCGGCACCACCACCGACGATCTGCGCTTCCGCGTGCACCAGCATGGCGATGTCATGGCCGACCTGCCGATCAAGGAACTGGGCGACGAAGCCCCGGAATATGATCGCCCCTGGGAAGCGGCCCCGAAGCCCGCGGCACTCGACCCGTCATCCCTCCCCGCCCCCAACGACATCGGCAAGGCGCTCGAAAAGATGCTCGCCCTGCCCGACATGTGCTCGCGCCGCTGGGTCTGGGAGCAGTACGACCACCTCATTCAGGGCAATACCTCTGTGGGCCCGGGCGGCGACGCCGCGGTGGTGCGCGTGGACGGCACCGAAAAGAAAGGCCTCGCCTTCACCGTCGACGTGACGCCGCGCTATTGCGCCGCCGATCCGTTCGAGGGCGGCAAGCAGGCGGTCGCCGAGTGCTGGCGCAACCTGTCGGCCGTCGGCGCGGAACCGCTCGCCGTCACCGACAATCTCAATTTCGGCAATCCCGAAAAGCCCGACATCATGGGCCAGTTCGTGGGCTGCATTAAAGGTATCGGCGAAGCCTGCCGCGAACTCGACTTCCCCGTCGTCTCCGGCAATGTCTCGCTCTACAACGAAACCAACGGCAAGGGCATCCTGCCGACACCGGCCATCGGCGCGGTCGGCCTGCTGCCCGATGTCACGGCGCGCGCCACCATCGCCTTCAAGGCGGGCAATGAGGCGATCGTCGTTCTCGGCGAGACGAAAGGCCATCTCGGCCAGTCGATCTATCATCGCGATCTGGCCGATGGCCGCGACGATGCGAGCGCCCCGCCGCCGGTCGATCTGGCGCTGGAGCGCCGCCATGGCGACTTCGTGCGCGAGGAAATCCGCGCCCGCCGCGTTACCGCGGTTCATGACGTCTCCGATGGCGGCCTGCTGGTGGCCATCGCCGAAATGGCCATGGCCGGCAATATGGGCGCGGAACTCACCGCAAAAACCGATCTGGCCCTCCACGCATGGGCCTTTGGCGAGGATCAGGGCCGCTATGTGCTGACCGCCCCGGCGGCGGAAGCGGACGCCCTCATCGCCCGGGCCCAAAAGGCCGGCATCCCGGCCGAGCGGGTCGGCACCACCGGGACCCATGAATTGACACTCGATGGCGGGACACCCATATCTGTCGCGGGGCTGAAGGCCGCTCATGAAGGCTGGCTCCCGACCTATATGGCCGCCGCCCCCGAACTTTAAGGGTTCGGCCAAGCCGAAGGAGCGCTGCGCAACATGGCGATGACCGCCTCTGACATCGAACGTCTCATCAAGGACGCCATTCCCGACGCCGTGGTGGAAATCCGCGATCTGGCCGGCGACGGCGATCATTACGCCGCCACCGTGGTCTCCGAGGCATTCAGGGGCAAGACCCGCGTACAGCAGCACCAGATGGTTTACGGCGCGCTCAAGGGCGGCATGGGCAACGAGCTTCACGCCCTCGCCCTTCAGACCAGCGCCCCCGAAAACTGAACGACACAGTTGAACTGCATAGCCCGTCGGCGCCCGTAAGGCCCGCGGGACGAGAGGACAAAAAGATGAGCGACAATCCGGTCTTCGACCGCATCAAGGGCGAACTCGATACCAGCGACGTGGTGCTCTTCATGAAAGGCACGCCCGTCTTTCCGCAATGCGGCTTTTCCAACGCCGTGGTGCAGGTGCTGACCTATCTGGGCGTCCCCTTCCATGGCGTGAACGTGCTCGCCGACGAGGATATCCGCCAGGGCATCAAGGAATTCTCCGACTGGCCAACCATCCCGCAGCTTTATGTGAAGGGTGAGTTCGTCGGCGGCTGCGACATCGTCCGCGAAATGTTCGAACAGGGCGAGCTGCGCGAATATCTCGCCTCCAAGGGCATCGAAACCGAAGCGGCGCAGCAATAAGCGAACTGCCATCGACACGAAAAGGCCCCGGAGAAATCCGGGGCCTTTTTCTGTTTTGCCCCCCCTACC